>NZ_JBEYWE010000029.1:0-106650 GCF_040644295.1 Streptomyces sp. NPDC047000 | reverse complement strand
GGCCGCGCCGAGCGCGTGCAGCGGGGCGTCCCGGTAGAGGGCGAGTGCCTCCTCGGGCGTGATCCGGCCGCCCTCGGCGGCACGGTCGAGCACGGGCTGGAGCGGGTGTGTGGACGGGGTCGGTCGGGACATGGTGCCGGCCTTTCCGGGACTGGGGTGGGGTTCTCGGTCGTGCGGGAACGGCGGTGAGCCGCGGGAACGGTCGTCGTACGGACGCGGTCGCTGTACGGACGCGGTCCTCGTACGGGGCCGGCGGGCGCCGGAGGCCGGGGGCCGGGGGCCGCGGCGTCACCCGGCGCCGTCGGCCTCCAGCAGGCGTACGGTCACGTCGGGCGCGAAACCCGCGTCCGCGCCGCCGACCCGGCGGGCGAACTCCGCGATTCCGGCGAGCTGTTCGGCGCCGAGCGAGAAGTCCAGCGCCGACGTGTAGTACTGCTCCAGCGTCGCCGCGTCGAACTCCTCCCACTGCGCGGCCTGTTCGCTCACCTCGGTCACCTCCCGCAGCGACAGGTCCCGGGAGGCCAGCAGATCGGCGTGCACACTGCGGACCAGTTCGGGCTCACGGGCGAGGAAGTCACGGCGCGCGGCGAACACCGCGAACACGAACGGCAGTCCCGTCCAGTCCTTCCACATCCGGCCCAGGTCGTGCACCTGGAGACCGAGCCGCGGAGCCTCGTACAGGGCGGCGCTCAGCGCGACGTCGCCGATGATCACGGCGGCGCTCGCGTCGGCCATCATCGCGCGCAGGTCGGGCGGCCGGACGACGTACTCGGGCCGTACCCCGACCCTTTCCTCCAGCAGCAGCCGGGCGAGCCGCACCGAGGTCCGGCTCGTCGAGCCGAGCGCGATCCGCTCGCCGTCCAGCTGGTCCAGCGGGACCTTGCTGAGGATCAGGCAGGACATCACGTCGCCGTCGCTGCCGACCGCGATGTCGGGCAGCGCGACCAGGTCGTCGGCGTTGCGCAGGAACTCGACCAGGCTGATCGGCCCCATGTCGAGGTCGCCCGCCGCGAGTGCCTGGTTGAGGCCGTCCGGGCTGTCCGTGTGCAGATCCAGGCCCAGCAGGCTGCCGGTACGGGCGAGTCCCCAGAACAGGGGAAGGCAGTTGAGGAACTGGATGTGCCCGACGCGGGGGCGGCGGCGCTTGGCGCGCAGCGCGGGCGACGGTGCTGCGGCGACGAGTTGTTCGGTCATCTCTGGGCGCTCCCGTGACGTTTCTGTCGGGCGGTGCTGCGGGGGTTCGATGCGGAAGGCGGTGCGGGTCTCACGCCCCCGGGACGGCCGCCGCGGCGGTGAAGTGGTCCGTGAGGACGGCGAGGACGTCCGCCGCGCGCTCGGTGAGGTAGAAGTGGCCGCCGGGGAAGACGTGCAGCTCGCTGCCGCCGAGGGTGTGCCCCTCCCAGGCGCGGGCCTCCTCGAGGGAGGTCTTGGGGTCGTCGTCGCCGGTCAGGACGGTCACCGGGCAGCGCACGGTGTCGTCCGGCGCGGCCAGGTAGGTCTCGACGGCCGTGTAGTCGCTGCGGATGGCGGGCAGCACCATGCGCAGCAGTTCCTCGTCGTCCAGGAACCGCGAGTCGGTGCCGCTGAGGGAGCGGATCTCGGCGATCAGCCGGTCGTCGCCGAGGGTGTGGGTGCGTTCGTCACGGGTGCGGGACGGTGCCCGGCGCCCCGACGCGAACAGCCGTACCGGCCCGGTGCCGGACTGCTCCAGACGCCGGGCGGCCTCGAAGGCCACCACCGCGCCCATGCTGTGGCCGAAGAAGGTCAGCGGCTTGTCGTCCCAGCCGTAGAGCGTCTCGGCGATCCGGTCCGCGAGTTCCGCGACCGAGGTCAGCCCGGGCTCGGCGCGCCGGTCCTGCCGTCCGGGGTACTGCACGGCGACCACGTCGACACGGGGGCTGAGGGCCGTGGCGACCGGCAGATAGAAACTGGCGGAGCCGCCGGCGTGCGGGAAGCACACCAGCCGCTCCGGTGCGTCGGGAGCGGGACGGAAACTGCGGATCCACAGATCGTCCCGGGCACTCGCGGGGTTCGCACTCATGAGGCGTGAAGGTCCTTCCAGGGTCCAGGGTCCAGGGGCCGGGACCGAGGTCCGGGGCCGGGGCCGGGGGCGGGGCGGAGACGGTCAGGCGCTCTCCGCGTCCGGTCCCCACACCTCGACGGCGTCCTCGACGCGCCGTACGTGGATGCACTCGCCGGGGCACTCCTTCGCCGAGTCGGTGACGTCCTGGAGCAGCTGGAGCGGCACCCTGGTGCTCGCCCTGGGCTCCTGGAGGAGTTCGTCGTCCTCGTCCTTGACGTAGGCGATGCCGTCGATGTCCAGCTCGAAGACCTCGGGCGCGTACTGGGCGCAGATACCGTCGCCGGTGCACAGGTCGTGGTCGATCCAGACCTCGTAGTCCTGCTCGTCGCTCGTCTGCGGAGACATGTCCACCTGCCTGTCTGCACTGCCGGGTTCGGTCGTGGGGGGGTGAGGGAGAGGAAGAGGCTCTCCCGGACGGGGCTCTCCCGGGCGGGGCTCAGACCCGCATCGGCTGCGGCGCGTCGCGGCGGGCCGGGTCCGGTCCCTCGTACTCGCGGATGATCTCGTAGCGCGTGTTGCGTTCGACCGGGCGGAAGCCGGCCTCGCGGATCAGGTCCAGGAGGTCGTCACGGGTCAGCTTGTTCGGCGTGCCGTAGTTGTCGGCGTCGTGCGTGATCTTGTACTCGACGACCGAGCCGTCCATGTCGTCCGCGCCGAACTGCAGGGCCAGCTGGGCGGTGTGCAGGCCGTGCATCACCCAGAAGACCTTGACGTGCGGCACGTTGTCGAAGAGCAGCCGGGAGACCGCGAAGGTCTTGAGTGCCTCGGCGCCGGTGGCCATGGTCGTCCGCGCCTGGAGCTTGTTGCGGACCTTGCCGTCCTTCATGTCGACGAAGTCGTGCTGGTAGCGGAGCGGGATGAAGACCTGGAACCCGCCGGTCTCGTCCTGGAGTTCACGCAGCCGCAGTACGTGGTCGACGCGGTGGCGGGGTTCCTCGATGTGGCCGTAGAGCATGGTGCACGGGGTCTTGAGACCCTTGCCGTGGGCGAGGCGGTGGATGCGGGACCAGTCCTCCCAGTGGGTGCGGTGGTCCACGATGTGCTGCCGCACCTCCCAGTCGAAGATCTCCGCGCCGCCGCCGGTCAGCGACTCCAGCCCCGCGTCGATGAGTTCGTCGAGGACGTCGGAGGCGGGCAGCCCGGAGATGGTCTCGAAGTGGTGGATCTCGGTCGCCGTGAACGCCTTGATCGACACGTTCGGCAGCGCCTTCTTCAGCTCCCGCAGCGAACGCGGGTAATAGCGCCAGGGCAACGACGGGTGCAGGCCGTTGACCATGTGCAGCTCCGAGAGGTGCTCGTTCTCCATCGCCTTGGCCAGCCGCACGGCCTCCTCGATGCGCATCGTGTAGGCGTCCATCTCGCCCGGCTTGCGCTGGAACGAGCAGTAGGCACACGACGCGGTGCACACGTTGGTCATGTTGAGGTGACGGTTGACGTTGAAGTGCACGACGTCGCCGTTCTTGGCGGTGCGCGCGTGGTGCGCGAGACCGCCGAGCCAGGCGAGGTCGTCCGACTCGTACAACGCGAGACCGTCCTCACGGGACAGCCGCTCACCGGAGTAGACCTTCTCCTCCAGCTCACGCTTGAGCCCAGCGTCCATTACCGGGGAACCTCCTCGGTCAGTGCCTGGCGGCACACGTACATGCGGTGGTGGATGCGGTGGATCCGACGGATGCGGTGGAATTCGGCCGCTTCGGATGAGGCCCCCTCATAGTCGCGGAGGGCAGTCTGGGGAAAACCCCACATCCATCACGGGTTTCCTGGAGGTGCCCCAGCACAGACGAACCGAGCAGCGAACAGAATGAGGCGGGCCGCATGACGTCACCCCTGACCCTGGCGCACTCCTCGTGCCCGAACGACACCTTCGTCTTCCACGCCCTGACGCACGGCCTGCTGCCCGGCGCCCCCGCCACCGACCTGCGGATCGCCGACATCGACATCACCAACGGCCTCGCTCAGCAGGGCGAGTTGGATGTCCTGAAGGTGTCCTACGGCGTGCTGCCGTACGTCCTCGGCGACTACGCCCTGCTGCCCTGCGGCGGCGCGGTCGGCCGCGGTTGCGGGCCCCTCGTCCTCGGCAGGCGGGCCGGCGACCCGGCCACGGCCCTCACCGGCGCCCGGGTCGCCGTACCCAGCACCACCTCCACGGCGTATCTGCTGTTCCGGCTGTGGGCCGCCCGCGCCGTGCCCGGCGGTGTCGGCGAGACCGTCGTCATGCCGTTCCACGAGATCATGCCCGCCGTCCGGGACGGCGCCGTCGACGCCGGACTCGTCATCCACGAGGCCCGCTTCACCTACGGCCACTACGGGCTGCACTGCCTCACCGACCTCGGCGAGGAATGGGAGAAGGACACCGGGCTGCCCATCCCGCTCGGCGCGATCATCGCCCGCCGCAGCCTCGGCGCCGAGCGTCTCACCGCCCTCTCCGCCGCCGTACGGTCCTCCGCGCAGGCCGCCTGGTCCAGCCCCGCCGCCTCCAGGCCGTACGTCCTCGAGCATGCCCAGGAACTGGCGACCGACGTCGTCGACCAGCACATCGACCTGTACGTCAACTCGTTCACCGCGGACCTCGGCGCCGAGGGCCTCGCCGCCGTACGCGCCCTGCTCGACCGCAGCGCGGAACAGGGGCTGCTGCCGGCCGTCCCGGAGGGCGCCCTGGACTTCCCGGGACCCGCCGCCGCGTAGGGCCGGGGCGGGTGGGAGCTCCGGGGCCGGGACGGCAGCACTAGGGGTTCTCTTAGAGCTGGTCGGAGCAGGTCCGGGGCCCGGTACAGCCGTTCACATAATCAGCCCCGGGCACCGCCGCACCGGCGGACCACCTGCACCGGCAAACCGCCGACACCGGCAAACCGCCCGCCACGCGAGCACACCGCACCGCACCGCACCAGCACACACCGCACCACCGCACCGCACACCCGGCGAGAACGACGGGCCCGCTGCCGAAGGGAACCGATCCGTGAGCGACGACACCAACCGCGAGCTCCGCGATTTCCTGAAGCGCGTCACCGCGGACCTCCAGCGCACCCGCACCCGGCTGCGCCAGGTCGAGTCGAGGGCCACCGAACCCGTCGCCGTTGTCTCCATGGCCTGCCGCTACCCCGGCGGCGTACGCACCCCCGAGGACCTGTGGCGGCTCGTCGACACCGGCACCGACGCCGTCTCCGGCTTCCCCGAGGACCGCGGCTGGGACGTGGCGACCCTCTACGACCCCGATCCCGACCGCCCCGGCACCTGCTACACCCGCGAGGGCGGCTTCCTGCACGACGCCGCCGACTTCGACGCCGGCTTCTTCGGCATGTCACCCCGCGAGGCCCTCGCCACCGACCCCCAGCAGCGCCTCCTCCTGGAGGTCGGCTGGGAGGCCATGGAACGCGCCGGACTGCGCCCCGCCGACCTGCGCGGCAGCAACACCGGCGTGTTCGCCGGCGTCATGTACAACGACTACGGCTCCCGCTTCCCCGAGCCGCCCGAGGGCCTCGACGGCTTCATCGGCAACGGCAGCGCCGCCAGCATCGCCTCCGGCCGCCTCTCCTACACCTTCGGCCTCGAAGGACCGGCGATCACCGTCGACACGGCGTGCTCGTCGTCGCTGGTCGCGCTGCACCTGGCGGTCCAGGCACTGCGGGCGGGGGAGTGCGACCTCGCCCTCGCGGGCGGCGTCGCCGTCATGTCGACCCCGGTCACCTTCCTGGAGTTCAGCCGCCAGCGCGGCCTGTCCGCCGACGGCCGCTGCAAGTCCTACGCCGAAGCCGCCGACGGCACCGGCTGGGGCGAGGGCGTCGGCATGGTCCTCCTGGAACGGCTCTCCGACGCACGCCGGGCCGGACACGAGATCCTCGCCGTCATCCGCGGCTCCGCCGTCAACCAGGACGGCGCCAGCAGCGGCCTCACCGCGCCCAACGGCCCCTCCCAGCAGCGCGTCATCCGCGCCGCGCTGGCCGCCGCGGGACTGCGGCCCGGCGACGTCGACGCCGTCGAGGGCCACGGCACCGGCACCAGACTCGGCGACCCCATCGAGGCCCAGGCCCTCCTCGCCACCTACGGCCAGGAACACCCCGCCGACCGGCCCCTGTGGCTCGGCTCCCTCAAGTCCAACATCGGTCACACCCAGGCGGCGGCGGGCGTCGGCGGGATCATCAAGATGGTGATGGCGCTGCGCAACGGCGTCCTGCCCCGCACCCTGCACGTCGACGAGCCGTCCACCACCGTCGACTGGTCCGACGGCAACGTCCGCCTCCTCACCGGCCCCGTCGACTGGCCCGGCACCGCCGACCGGCCCCGCCGCGCCGCCGTCTCCGCCTTCGGGGTCAGCGGGACCAACGCCCACGTCATCGTGGAACAGGCACCGGCCGAGGAGACGGAAGCGAAGCCGGAGCCGGAGCCGGCGGACGGTCCGGGTCTGCCGGTGGCGCCCTGGCTGCTGTACGGGCAGAGCCCCGAGGCGCTGCGGGCGCAGGCCGGTGCGCTGCTCACCCGCCTGGAGAACCACCCGGACGGGAACGGCACCGACGACCACGCCGTCGCCCACGCCCTCGCCACCACCCGGTCCGTCTTCGAACACCGGGCGGTGGTCCTCGGCGCCGACCGCACCGCCCTGCTCCGGGGACTGAAGGCCCTCCGCGACGACGAACCCGCACCGCTCGAGACCGTGACGGGGAAGGCACGGCGGGGCGGGGGCAAGGTCGCGTTCCTGTTCTCCGGTCAGGGGGCGCAGCGGGTGGGTATGGGGCGGGAGTTGTACGAGGCGTATCCGGTGTTCGCGGACGCCTTCGACGAGGTGTGCGCCCGTCTGGACGGTGATCTGAAGGCGGTGGTCTTCGGTACGGACGCCGAGGAGTTGAACCGGACCGGGTGGACGCAGCCCGCGCTGTTCGCGGTCGAGGTCGCGCTGTTCCGTCTGGTCGAGTCCTGGGGTGTGCGGCCGGACTTCCTGGTGGGTCACTCGGTGGGTGAGCTGGCCGCCGCGCACGTGGCCGGGGTGCTGTCGTTGGACGACGCCTGCCGACTGGTGTCGGCGCGTGGCCGTCTGATGCAGGAACTGCCGTCCGGTGGGGCGATGTTCGCCCTGGAGGCCACGGAGGACGAGGTGGTGCCTCTCCTCACGGACGACGTGTCGGTCGCGGCGGTGAACGGTCCGCGTGCGGTGGTCGTCTCCGGTACCGAGGCCGCCGCGCAGGCCGTCGCGACGGAGATCGCCGCTCTCGGCCGCCGCACCACCCGCCTGCGCGTCTCGCACGCCTTCCACTCCCCGCTCATGGACCCGATGCTCGCCGACTTCCGCACCGTCGCCGAGAGCGTGACCTACGGCGAGCCGCGCATCCCGGTCGTGTCGAACGTGACCGGACAGGTGGCGGACGCAGGAGAGTCGGCCTCTCCCGAGTACTGGGTCCGCCACGTCCGCGAGGCCGTGCGGTTCGCCGACGGAGTCAGGACGCTCCAGGAACGCGGTGTCCGCCGCTTCCTGGAACTCGGCCCCGACGCCACCCTCACCGCGCTCGCCCAGTCCTGCGTCACCGAGGACGAGAACACCCTCCTCGCCCCCGTCCTCCGCAAGAACCGCCCCGAGCCGGTCACCGTGCTCGCCGCGATCGCCGCGCTGCACACGCGGGGTGTCGCCGTCGACTGGCCGGCCGTGATCCCGGCCGACCCGCGTCCGCCGTTCCCGCTGCCCACGTACGCGTTCCAGCGCCGCCGCCACTGGCTCGACCCGGTGCCCCGGGACACCTCGGCCGCCGAGCCGGGCGACGACCTCTTCGGCGTCGTATGGACGCCGCCCGAGGAACCGGCGGCGCTGCCGGCCGCCCCCGAAGTGACGCTCGTGGACTCCCTGGACGACCTGGACCGCCTCCCGGTGCCCTCCGGCGGCCCGCTGCCCGGGATCGTCGCCCTGCCCGTCCGCACCGCCCGTGGCACGACCGCCGAAGCCGTCCACGAGGCCACCGCGACCGCGCTCACCCAGCTCCGGACCTGGCTGGCGGACGACCGCCGCACCGGATCCCGCCTGCTGTTCCTCACCCGCGGAGCCGTCGCGGCGGCCGACGGCGAGACGGTCACCGACCTGCCCGCCGCCGCCGTACGCGGCCTGGTCCGCTCCGCCCAGGCGGAGAACCCCGGCCGCTTCCTGCTCCTGGACACCGACACGCCGGACACCGCGGCTCTCGCCGAGGCCCTCCGCCACGACGAACCCGACCTCGCCCTCCGCGCCGGCCGCGTCCTGGTCCCCCGCCTGACCCGCACCCCCACCGCACCCCCGGCGGACGCGTCCCCGGCACTGTCCTTCGACCCCCACCGCACGGTCCTGGTCACCGGAGGCACCGGAACCGTCGGCGCGGCCACCGCCCGCCACCTGGTCGCCCAGCACGGCGTACGGCATCTCCTGCTGACCGGACGGCGCGGCCCCGACGCCCCCGGCGCCCGCGAACTCGTCGCGGAACTCACCGAGTCCGGGGCGCAGGTCACCGTGGCCGCCTGCGACGCCGCCGACCGGGACGCCCTCGCCGCGCTCCTCGCGGCCGTCCCGCACGACCACCCGCTCGGCGCCGTCGTCCACGCCGCCGGAGTCCTCGACGACGGCGTCGTCACCGCCCTCACCCCCGAGCGCCTCGGCACCGTACTGCGCCCCAAGGCGGACGCCGCCGTCAACCTGCACGAACTCACCGCGGATCTCGACCTGTCGGCGTTCGTCCTGTACTCCTCGGCCGCCGCCGCACTGGGCGGCCCCGGCCAGGGCAACTACGTCGCCGCCAACTCCTTCCTCGACGCCTACGCCGCCCACCTCCGCCACCTGGGCCGCCCCGCCCTCGCCGTCGGCTGGGGCCTGTGGGCCGAGGACAGCGCCATGACCGGTGGCCTCGGCACCTCCCGGCGCGACCGTATCGACCGCAGCGGTATCGGCGCCCTGCCCACCGAGCGGGCCCTCGCTCTCCTGGACCGCTGCCTGGCCGGGCCAGCGGCCACGACCCCGCTGCCCCTGCGGATCGACCTGCCCGCGCTGCGCCGCAACGCCGCCGGACTGCCCCCGCTCCTGCGGTCCCTGACCGGCCCCGCCACCCCCGCGCGCCGCGACCGGGACCGGGCCGATGACACGACGAGCGCCCCGGACGCAGGCGCCGCACTGGCCGCCCTGCCGGAGGGACAACGGCAGAGGGCGGTGCTCTCCCTGGTCCGTACGACGGTCGCGGGCGTCCTCGGCCACGACACCGAGACCGCCGTCGACCCCGACCGCCCCTTCACGGAACTGGGCTTCGACTCGCTCACCGCGCTCGAACTCCGCAACGCCCTCACCCGCGCGACCGGCCTGGCCCTCCCCGCGACCCTGATCTTCGACCACCCCAGCCCGGCCGCCGTCACCGACGCGATCCTGGCCGGACTGACCCCGCCGGGAGAGACGGCCACCACGGACGAACAGCACGTCACCCGAACGGAGCCGGCGGACGACCCCATCGCGGTCATCGGCATCGGCTGCCACTTCCCCGGCGGGGTGGAGAGCCCCGGGGACCTGTGGGAGATGCTCCTCAGGGGCGAGGACGGCATCACCGACTTCCCCGCCGACCGAGGCTGGGACGTCGCCGCCCTCTACGACCCCGACCGCGAGGCACGGCGACCGGGCACGACGTACACGCACCGGGGCGGGTTCCTGAAGGACGCCGGATCGTTCGACGCGGACTTCTTCGGTGTCTCGCCGCGCGAGGCGCTCGCGATGGACCCGCAGCAGCGGCTGCTGCTGGAGACGTCGTGGGAGGCGGTCGAGCGGGCCGGTATCGACCCGAGATCACTGCGCGGCTCCCGGACCGGAGTGTTCACCGGCACCAACGGCCAGGACTACGTCCACATCCTCAACACCGCCGACACCGACACCGAGGGCTACCTCGGCACCGGCAACGCGGCCAGCGTCGTCTCCGGCCGCGTCGCCTACGTCCTCGGCCTGGAGGGCCCCGCGGTGACGGTCGACACGGCCTGCTCGGCGTCCCTCGTCGCCCTGCACTGGGCCGGCCGCTCGCTCACCGCCGGGGAGTGCTCGATGGCCCTGGTCGGCGGGGTGACCGTGATGTCGACCCCGGCCGCCTTCGTCGAATTCAGCAAACAGGGCGGCCTCGCGGCGGACGGCCACTGCAAGGCGTTCGCGGAGGGTGCGGACGGGACGGGGTGGGGTGAGGGTGTCGGGGTGCTGCTGGTGGAGCGCCTGTCGGACGCGCGGCGTAATGGTCATCCGGTGCTGGCGGTGGTCCGCGGCTCGGCGGTCAATCAGGACGGCGCGTCCAACGGTCTCACCGCCCCCAACGGCCCCTCGCAGCAGCGGGTGATCCGGGCGGCGCTGGCCAACGCGGGTGTGTCGGCGGCTGATGTGGATGTGGTGGAGGCGCACGGTACGGGGACGGCGCTGGGCGACCCGATCGAGGCGCAGGCGCTGCTGGCGACGTACGGGCAGGACCGTGATGCGGGGCGGCCGTTGTGGCTGGGCTCGGTGAAGTCGAACATCGGGCACACGCAGGCCGCGGCGGGTGTGGTGGGTGTGATCAAGATGGTGGAGGCGCTGCGCCACGGGGTGCTGCCCGCGACGCTGCATGTGGACGAGCCGTCGTCGCACGTGGACTGGGGGGCGGGCGAGGTCCGGTTGCTGACCGGGGCGGTGGACTGGCCCGACACCGGCGGACGTCCGCGCCGCGCGGGGGTCTCGGCCTTCGGGTTCAGCGGGACGAACGCCCATGTGGTGCTCGAGGCCGCCCCCGACGCGCCGGTGGCGGCCGCTTCGGGGACGCTTCCCGCCGTGCCGTGGGTGGTGTCGGCACGGAGCGGGGCCGCACTGCGGGCGCAGGCCGAGCGGCTGCTCGCCCATGTCGCGGACCGGCCCGAACTGGACACGGCCGAGGTGGCGTGGTCGCTGGTCGAGGGGCGATCGGTCTTCGAACACCGTGCGGTGGTGCGGGGCGCGGACCGGGAGGAACTGCTCGCGGGGCTGGCCGCGGTGGCGGAGGGCGCGGGCACGCACGCGGAGGAAGGCAAGGTGGCCTTCCTGTTCTCGGGGCAGGGGGCGCAGCGGGTGGGTATGGGGCGGGAGTTGTACGAGGCGTATCCGGTGTTCGCGGAGGCTTTCGACGCCGTGTGCGCGCGGGTGGAGGGTGATTTGAAGGCGGTGGTCTTCGGTACGGATGCGGAGGAGTTGAACCGGACGGGGTGGACGCAGCCCGCGCTGTTCGCGGTCGAGGTGGCGCTGTTCCGGCTTGTCGAGTCGTGGGGCGTGCGGCCGGACTTCCTGGTGGGGCACTCGGTGGGTGAGCTGGCCGCCGCGCACGTCGCCGGGGTGTTGTCCCTGGACGACGCGTGCCGTCTCGTCTCGGCCCGTGGCCGGCTGATGCAGGAACTCCCGTCGGGCGGGGCGATGTTCGCCCTGGAGGCGACGGAGGACGAGGTGGTGCCTCTCCTCACGGACGATGTGTCGGTCGCGGCGGTGAACGGTCCGCGTGCGGTGGTCGTCTCCGGTACCGAGGCCGCCGCGGAGGCCGTCGCGGCGGAGATCGCCGCTCTCGGGCGTCGTACGACCCGCCTGCGCGTCTCGCACGCTTTCCACTCGCCGTTGATGGAGCCGATGCTGGCGGAGTTCCGCGCGGTGGCGGAGAGCGTGACCTACGGTGAGCCGGGCATCGCGGTCGTGTCGAACGTGACCGGACAGGTTTCTGCCGCAGGGGAGTTGGCGTCTCCGGAGTACTGGGTGCGGCATGTCCGTGACGCGGTCCACTTCGCCGACGGGATACGCACCCTGGAGGACCGGGGAGTCACCCGCTTCCTGGAACTCGGCCCCGACGGCACCCTCACCGCCCTCGCCGCCTCCACCGTCACCGACAGCGGGAACACCCTCCTCGTCCCGACGCTCCGCAAGGACCGCCCCGAGCCCGGGACGGTCGTGGCCGCGCTGGCGAGGGTGTTCGAACACGGCGTGCCCGTGGACTGGCGTGCCGTCCTGACCGGCACCGGAGCCGGTGTTCGAGCCCGGCAAGTCGACTTGCCGACCTACGCGTTCCAGCGCGAGCGCTACTGGCCCGAGCCCGCCCAGGGTGCCGCCGAACGCGCCCGCGTCGACGGCTGGCGCTACCGGGTCACCTGGGAGCCGATGCCCGCACCGGTCTCCACCGAACCGGCGGTACCGGGCCGCTGGATCCTCCTCCAGCCCTCCGGCACCGACGGCGACGCGCTGGCCGGCATCGAGGAATTCGTCCCCGGCGTCGACCGCTTCACCTGCCCGGCCGGCGCACTGGACCGGCGTTCGCTCACGCGGGTTCTGATCCAGGCGGCGGAGTGCGGCCTGATCGACGGCGTGCTGGCGTCTCCGGGCCCCGCCGGGGACGTACGGGCGACGACGGCACTCGTCCAGGCGATGGGCGACGCGGACCTGACCGCGCCCCTGTGGGTGATGACCAGTGGAGCCGTGGTGACCGGAGCACCGGGCGAGGAACCGGCCGTCGACCCGTCGCAGGCCGCGGTCTGGGGCCTCGGCCGGGTCGCCGCGCTGGAGTACCCGGACCGCTGGGGCGGCCTGGTGGACGTACCGGCCGTGAAGGCGTCCGAGCCCGCCGACCGGGACACCCTGGCCGGGATCGCGGCGGCCCTGCTCTCCGGGGAGGACCAGATCGCCGTACGCGGCGGCCCCGGCGCCTCCCCGCTCGTACGCCGCCTCGCCCCCGCACCCTCCGTCTCCGCCCCGGCCACGACGTGGACCCCGCGCGGCAGGGTCCTGGTGACCGGCGGCACGGGCGCCATCGGCGGACACCTCGCCCGCTGGCTGGTACGGCGCGGCGCCCGCGACCTCGTCCTGACCGGCCGACGCGGCCCGGACGCACCCGGCGCCGCCGAACTCGCGGCCGAGCTGCGGGCGGCGGGCGCCGAAGTCGCCGTAGAGGCATGCGACATGGCGGACCGGTCCGCGGTCGAGGCACTCCTGGAGCGCTACGCGTACGACATCGACGCCGTCTTCCACGCGGCGGGCCGGGGCGACGCGCTGCCGCTCGCCGAGGCGGACGACCGGCACCTCGACGACCTCCGGGGCGCGAAGGCGGCCGGTGCCGAACACCTCGACGCCCTGCTGGGCGACCGGGACCTCTCCGCCTTCGTCGTCTTCTCCTCGATCGCCGGAGTGTGGGGCAGCGGAGTCCAGTCCGCGTACGCCGCGGCGAACGCGCAGCTCGACGCCCTGGTGGAGGACCGCAGGGCCCGCGGCCTGACCGGTACGGCCGTCGCCTGGGGTCCGTGGGGCGGGGGCGGCATGGTGACCGACGCGGGTGCCGCCGACCTGGCCCGCCTGGGCCTGCGCGTCATGGACCCCGACCGGGCACTGAGCGCGCTCGGCCGGGCCCTGGACGTGGGCGACGGGACGGTCGTCGTGGCGGACGTCGAGTGGGAGAGGTTCCTGCCCACGTTCACCAGCCGCCGCCCGAGCCCGCTGCTGTCCGCGCTCGCCGCGCTCGCGGAGCCGGCCGGACCGGCGACGCGCAGGACCCCGGAGGACGGTGCGGGGGCGGCCGGGGAACTGCGCACCCGGCTGGCGGGACTCTCCGCCGCCGACCGCACGCTGGCCCTGCGGGACCTGGTACGCGACCGCGCCGCCGCGGTGCTCGGCCGGGCGAACGGCGAGAGCGTGGCGCCCGCGCAGGCGTTCCGCGACATCGGCTTCGACTCCCTGACCGCCGTGGAACTGCGCAACCGGCTCAACCAGGACACCGGCCTGCGCCTGCCCAGCACCCTCGTCTACGACTACCCGACCCCAGGCCACCTGGCCGAGCTGCTCGACGCCGAACTCTTCCCCGACACCGCGGAGTCGACTGCCGTGGCCGACGCGGACGAGGCGGCGGTGCGCAGAAGGCTGGCGACCGTCCCCCTGACGCGGCTGAAGGAGAGCGGTCTGCTGACGGCGCTGCTGGCCCTGACCGAGCCGGAGCAGCCGTCCGAGCCGCTCCCCGGGGACGGCTCCGCCGACCTGATCGAGGCCATGGACATCGACGACCTCGTCCAACTGGCCCTGGGCGAGGCGGCGCACTGACGGCCTACCGCTTCACGCCGCCCTGCCTCGTCCCGCGAAGCACCTGCCGTAGACCGATGCCGAAGCAAGAACAGTGGAGCTGAGTATGCCCACCTCCGAGGAACGCGTAGTCGCGGCCCTGCGTGCGTCGCTGCTCGAGAACGAGCGGCTGCGCAAGCAGAACGACACCCTCGTGCGCGCGGCGACCGAGCCGGTCGCCGTGATCGGCATGGCCTGCCGCTACCCGGGAGACGTCAACTCGCCGGAAGACCTCTGGCAGTTGGTGTCCGGGGGCAGCGACGCAATGACCGCCTTCCCGGCGGACCGCGGCTGGGACCTCACCGGCTCCACCACCGACCCGGCCGCCCTGCGCGGCGGATTCGTCGCGACGGCCGCGGAGTTCGACGCCGGCTTCTTCGGCATCTCGCCCCGCGAGGCCCTGGCGATGGACCCCCAGCAGCGCCTCGTCCTGGAGACGTCGTGGGAGGCGCTGGAACGGGCGGGTATCGACGCCGCGGCGGTACGCGGCAGCCGCACGGGCGTATTCATCGGGTCGAGCAACCAGAACTACGGCGCCGGGACCGCCGAGGACGTCGAGGGCATCGAAGGCCACCTGCTGACGGGCAACGCGGCGAGCGTGGTCTCCGGACGGGTGTCGTACACGCTGGGCCTGGAAGGTCCCGCGGTGACGGTCGACACCGCCTGCTCGTCGTCGCTGGTGGCGCTGCATCTGGCGGTGCAGGCGCTGCGCACCGGCGAGTGCGACCTCGCGCTGGCGGGCGGCGTCACCGTGATGTCGACACCGGACGTGTTCGCCGAGTTCGACCGCCAGGGCGGCCTCTCCGGGGACGGCCGCTGCAAGGCGTTCGCGGACGGCGCCGACGGCACCGGCTGGGGCGAGGGAGCGGGCGTCCTGCTGGTGGAGCGCCTGTCGGACGCGCGGCGTAATGGTCATCCGGTGCTGGCGGTGGTCCGGGGCTCGGCGGTCAATCAGGACGGCGCGTCCAACGGTCTCACCGCTCCCAACGGCCCCTCGCAGCAGCGGGTGATCCGCGCGGCGCTGGCCAACGCGGGCCTGTCGGCTGCCGATGTGGACGCGGTGGAGGCGCACGGCACCGGTACGACCCTGGGCGACCCGATCGAGGCCCACGCGCTGCTGGCGACGTACGGGAGGGAACGGTCCGGGGCCGAGCCGCTGTGGCTGGGTTCGGTGAAGTCGAACATCGGGCACACCCAGGCGGCGGCGGGTGTGGCGGGTGTGATCAAGATGGTGGAGGCGCTGCGCCACGGGGTCCTGCCCGCGACGCTGCACGTGGACGAGCCGTCGTCGCACGTGGACTGGGACGCGGGCGAGGTACGGCTGCTGACCGGGGCGGTGGACTGGCCCGGCACGGGTGAGCGGCCGCGCCGGGCGGCGGTCTCGGCGTTCGGCGTCAGCGGGACGAACGCGCATGTGATCCTCGAACAGGAGACAGCACCCGCGCCCGCCGCCGTGGCAGCCGTACCGACGCCGATGCCGGCGGTCGTCCCGTGGATCCTCTCCGCCCGCACCCCGGAGGCCCTGCGTGCCCAGGCCCGTGCGCTGTCGGAGTTCCTGACCGAGCACCCGGACGCAGGTCCGTCGGCCGTGGCCTGGTCCCTGCTGACGACCCGATCGGCCTTCGAACACCGGGCGGTCGCCCTCGGAGCCGACCGCGACGCCCTGCTCGCCGCCGTGCGCGACCTCGCCGAGGGCGAGAAGACCCCGCAGGTGGTGACCGGACGGGCCCGGGAGGAGAGCGGCAAGGTGGCCTTCCTGTTCTCGGGGCAGGGGGCGCAGCGGGTGGGTATGGGGCGGGAGTTGTACGAGGCGTATCCGGTGTTCGCGGAGGCTTTCGACGCCGTGTGCGCGCGGGTGGAGGGTGATCTGAAGGCGGTGGTCTTCGGTACGGATGCGGAGGAGTTGAACCGGACGGGGTGGACGCAGCCCGCGCTGTTCGCGGTCGAGGTGGCGTTGTACCGGCTCGTCGAGTCGTGGGGTGTGCGGCCGGACTTTTTGGTGGGTCACTCGGTGGGTGAGCTGGCGGCCGCGCATGTCGCCGGGGTCCTCACGCTGGACGACGCGTGCCGTCTGGTCTCGGCCCGTGGCCGTCTGATGCAGGAACTGCCCTCCGGTGGGGCGATGTTCGCTCTGGAGGCGACCGAGGACGAGGTGGCGCCTCTCCTCACGGACGATGTGTCGGTCGCGGCGGTGAACGGTCCGCGTGCCGTGGTCGTCTCCGGTACCGAGGCCGCCGCGGAGGCCGTCGCGGCGGAGATCGCCGCTCTCGGGCGTCGTACGACCCGCCTGCGCGTCTCGCACGCTTTCCACTCGCCGTTGATGGAGCCGATGCTGGCGGAGTTCCGCGCGGTGGCGGAGAGCGTGACCTACGGTGAGCCGGGCATCGCGGTCGTGCCGAACGTGACCGGACAGGTTTCTGCCGCAGGGGAGTTGGCGTCTCCGGAGTACTGGGTGCGGCATGTCCGTGACGCGGTTCGCTTCGCCGACGGGATACGCACCCTGGAGGACCGGGGAGTCACCCGCTTCCTGGAACTCGGCCCCGACGGCACCCTCACCGCCCTCGCGGCGTCCTGCGTGACGGGTGACGCGGACGCGCTGCTCTTCACACCCACGCTGCACAGGACGGCCCCCGAACCGGCGTCGGTCCTGCGTGGCCTGGCCCGTCTGCACGCGGACGGCGCACCGGTCGACTGGCGGACGCTCTTCGCCGGCACGGGGGCCGACGCCGTAGACCCGGTAGACCTGCCGACGTACGCCTTCCAGCGGGAGCGCTACTGGCTGGCCCCCTCCGCGACCGGCCCGCGACCCGCCACCGGGACCACGCCGTACCCCTCCGCGGTGGTCGACACGGAGTTCTGGGAAGCGGTCGAGCGGCAGGACGTCGGCACCCTGGCCGGTGATCTGGACGTGTCCCCGGAGGTCCTGGACGCGGTCGTCCCGGCGCTGTCCCGCTGGTACCGCAGGCGCAGCGACCGGCACCTCACCGAGTCCTGGCGCCACGGCGTCGTCTGGCGCCCTCTGACCCAGGTCACGGCGACGGGCGGCACGGCGCCGTCCGGCCGCCGGCTGGTGATCGTCCCGCGGGCGGGCGGGGGCGGCGAGGACCGGTCCGTGACCGAGGCCGTGCTCGACGGCCTCCGGACCCACCACGGCTTCGACCTGCACCGGATCGAGGCCGCCGGTGACCGAGCCGGACTGGCGGCTCAACTCGCGGCGGCCGACGCCGAATACGGTCCTTTCGAAGGAGTGCTGTCTCTCCTTCCGCTCGCCGGCGACCACGACGGAGGAGTGACGGGCACGGTCACCCTGATCCAGGCGCTGGCGGACACCGGTCTGTCCGGTGGGCCGGTGGTGTGGTCGGTGACGCGCGGGGCGGTGTCGGTGAGCCGTTCGGACGCCCTGTCCGCGCCCGGACAGGCCGGGGTGTGGGGGGTCGGGAGGGTGGCGGCGCTGGAACACCCCGACCTGTGGGGCGGGTCGGTCGATCTCCCGGAGACACTCGGCAGGCGGGAGATCGGACGGCTGGCCGCCGTACTGACCACGTTGCCGGGGGAGTCGGGAGAGGACCAGGTCGCGGTCCGTGACTCCGCGGTCTTCGGACGGCGGCTGTCGAGGGCGGCGGCGGCGCCGCGAGAGCCGTGGCAGCCGCGCGGGCCGGTACTGATCACCGGCGGCACCGGGGCGATCGGCGCCCGGGTGGCGCGGTGGGTGGTCGAGCGGGGTGCGGAGGACGTCGTCCTGGTGAGCAGGCGGGGCCCCGCGGCACCGGGCGCGGCCGAACTGGAGGCGGAGCTGCTGTCGCTGGGCGCCGCGCGGGTCACGCTGGCGGCGGTGGACGTCTCCGTACGGGAGGACGTCGCCGAGCTGCTCGCCCGGCACCCCGTGGACGCCGTCTTCCACACGGCCGGGGTGCTCGACGACGCCGTACTCGGCGGCACGGACCCGGAGCGCCTGCGGCAGGTCATGCGCGCCAAGTCCGAAGCGGCCGTCCACCTCGACGAGTTGACGCAGAACCTGTCGGCCTTCGTGCTCTTCTCGTCCCTCGCCGGAGTGCTGGGCAACGCCGGACAGGGCGCGTACGCCGCCGCCAACGCCGTCCTCGACGCCCTCGCCGAGCGGCGGCGGGCCGAGGGGCTGGCGGCCACGTCCGTCGCCTGGGGGCCGTGGGGCGGGGGCGGTATGGCCACGTCGACGTCGGTGTCGGCGGCGGCGGAATCGGTTGTGGGCGGCCGGGGACACGCCAGGGGCACGGTGACCCCGCTCGACCCCGACCTGGCCGTCGCGGCGCTGGCCACGGCCCTGGACTCCGGCGTGACCTGCGAGTTCGTCGCGGACATCGACTGGGGGCGGTTCGCTCCGGCGTTCACGACGCTTCGGCCCAGCGCGCTGCTGGGGGAGCTGCCGGAGGCCGTCGCCGGGGCCCGTTCCGGGGAACAGGGGCGGATCGGGGTGAGCCGTGACGACGGTCTCGCCGCGCGTATCGGTGCGCTGCCCCGGGACGCGGGGATCCGGGCCGCCGTGGAGCTGGTGCGGGCGCGGGCGGCGGGGGTGCTGGGGTTTGCGGGTGCGGAGTCGGTGCCCGCGGACCGGGCGTTCCGTGAGCTGGGTGTGGATTCGCTGATCGCGGTGGAGTTGCGGAACGTGCTGGGGGCCGAGTGCGGGGTGCGGTTGCCGGCGACGGTGGTGTTCGACTATCCGACGCCTGCGGCTCTGGCCGGCTTCCTGTACGGGGAGTTGGGGGGTGCGGTCGCGGAGACGGCCGCGGCGCCTGCGGTGCGTGCCGTCGGCTCCGATCCGGTGGTGATCGTGGGGATGGCGTGCCGGTTCCCGGGTGGGGTGGAGTCTCCGGAGGGGCTGTGGGGGCTGCTGTCCGAGGGGCGTGACGGGATGACCGGGTTCCCGACCGACCGGGGCTGGGAGGACATCGGCTCCGTGTACGGCATCGACGACGGGACGCCGTTCGCCCGGGTGGGTGGGTTCCTGTCGGGTGTGGGGTCGTTCGACGCGGGGTTCTTCGGGGTGTCGCCGCGGGAGGCTTTGGCGATGGATCCGCAGCAGCGGTTGCTGCTGGAGGCGTCGTGGGAGGCGGTGGAGCGGGCGGGGGTGGATCCGCGGGTGTTGCGGGGGTCGCGGACGGGGGTGTTCGCGGGGACGAACGGTCAGGACTATCCGGCGTTGCTGTCGCTCGCGGAGGGTGACTTCGGGGGGTATGTGGGGACGGGGAACGCGGCGAGTGTGTTCTCGGGGCGGGTGTCGTACGTGCTGGGTCTGGAGGGGCCTGCGGTGACGGTGGACACGGCGTGCTCGTCGTCGCTCGTCGCGTTGCATCTGGCGGTGCAGTCGTTGCGTTCGGGGGAGTGTGATCTGGCGCTGGCGGGTGGTGTGACGGTGATGTCGACGCCGGGTGCGTTCGTGGAGTTCAGCAGGCAGGGGGGTCTTGCGGGGGACGGGCGGTGCAAGGCGTTCGCGGAGGGTGCGGACGGGACGGGGTGGGGTGAGGGTGTCGGGGTGCTGCTGGTGGAGCGGCTGTCCGACGCCCGGGCGAACGGTCATCCGGTGCTGGCGGTGGTGGCGGGGTCGGCCGTCAATCAGGACGGTGCGTCGAACGGGCTGACGGCGCCGAACGGGCCGTCGCAGCAGCGGGTGATCCGGGCTGCGTTGGCCAATGCGGGGCTCGCCCCGGGCGATGTGGATGCGGTGGAGGCGCACGGTACGGGGACGGCGCTGGGCGATCCGATCGAGGCGCAGGCGCTGCTGGCGACGTACGGGCAGGGCCGTGATGCGGACCGTCCGTTGTGGCTGGGGTCGGTGAAGTCGAACATCGGGCACACGCAGGCCGCCGCCGGTGTGGCGGGTGTGATCAAGATGGTGGAGGCGCTGCGCCACGGGATCCTGCCCGCGACCCTGCACGTGGACGAGCCGTCGTCGCACGTGGACTGGGACGCGGGCGAGGTCCGGCTGCTGACCGGGGCGGTGGACTGGCCCGACACCGGCGGACGTCCGCGCCGGGCGGGGGTGTCCTCGTTCGGCCTCAGCGGTACCAACGCCCACGTCGTGCTGGAACAGGCACCCGAGGAGACCTCGCCGGCGGAGTCTGCTGGGGTGCTCCCGGTGATCCCGTGGGTGGTGTCGGGCCAGGGGCCGGACGCCCTCCGCGCCCAAGCCGCACGCCTGCTGACGTACGTACAGGATCTGCCGGAACTGGACCCGGCCGATGTGGCGTTGGCACTGGCGACGACGAGGTCGGCGTTCGAGAACCGCGCGGTGATCAGGGGCGGTAGCCGTGAGGACCTGCTCACCGGGCTGGCCGAGCTCGCCCGGGGCGAGGACCGGTCGGCGATCGCCGGTGACGGCAGGCTGGCGTTCCTCTTCTCCGGCCAGGGTTCGCAGCGGCTGGGTATGGGGCGGGAGTTGTACGAGGCGTATCCGGTGTTCGCGGACGCCTTCGACGAGGTGTGCGCCCACCTCGACGGTGACCTGAAGCCGGTCGTCTTCGGCACGGACGCCGAGGAGCTGAACCGGACCGGCTGGACGCAGCCCGCCCTGTTCGCGATCGAGGTCGCGCTGTTCCGCCTCCTTGAGTCCTGGGGCGTGCGCCCGGACTTCCTGGTGGGCCACTCGGTGGGTGAGCTGGCCGCCGCGCACGTCGCCGAGGTCCTCACACTCGACGACGCCTGCCGTCTCGTCTCCGCCCGTGGCCGTCTGATGCAGGAACTCCCGTCGGGCGGGGCGATGTTCGCCCTGGAGGCCACGGAGGACGAGGTGGCGCCGCTCCTCACGGACGACGTGTCGGTCGCGGCGGTGAACGGTCCGCGTGCGGTGGTCGTCTCCGGTACCGAGGCCGCCGCGGAGGCCGTCGCGACGGAGATCGCCGCTCTCGGCCGCCGCACCACCCGCCTGCGCGTCTCGCACGCCTTCCACTCCCCGCTCATGGACCCGATGCTCGCCGGCTTCCGTACCGTCGCCGAGAGCATCGCCTACGACGAGCCGCACCTCCCGGTGATCTCGAACGTGACCGGACAGGTCGCCGCCACAGGGGAGTTGGCGTCACCGGAGTACTGGGTGCGGCATGTCCGGGCCGCCGTCCGGTTCGCCGACGGGATACGTACGCTCGCGGACCGGGGCGTGACCCGGTTCCTGGAGCTGGGCCCCGACGGCACCCTCACCGCCCTCGCCGCCTCCACCGTCACCGACGCCGAGAACACCCTCCTCGCCCCCACCCTCCGCAAGGACCGCCCCGAACCCGAGACGGTCGTAGGCGCGCTGGCGAAGGCATTCGAACATGGCGTGCCCGTCGACTGGCAGGCCCTGCTGACCGGCACCGGAGCCCGGCGAATCGACTTGCCGACCTATGCATTCCAGCGTGAGCGCTACTGGCCCAAGGCGGCGCAGTCCGGAACCGACGACTGGCGTTACCGCATCGAGTGGGAGCAGCTGACGGTCCCGCCCGCCGCACCCGACACCACGCGTCGCCTCCTTCTCCAGCCGGAAGGGGAGAAGGAACTGCTGCCCGGACTCGAGGAGTTCCTGCCCGGCATCGAGCGCCTCACCTACGACCCGCAGGCCGACCGGGCCGCCCTGAGCAGCGTCCTGTCTGCCGCGACCGGTGACGGATCCGCCGCCGCCGTCCTGGCCCGCCCCGCCGACACGGCCACCGCCCTCACCCTCGTCCAGGCCCACGCCGACGCCGCTCTGTCCGCTCCTCTCTGGCTGCTCACCGAAGGCGCGGTGTCCGCCGGAGCGCCCTCGGCGGACGGTGTCGACCCTGCCAGGTCGGCGCTGTGGGGCTTCGGCCGCGTGGCGGCGCTGGAACACCCGGACCGCTGGGGCGGCCTCATCGACACGACGCCCGACGCGAGTGCGGCCACCGTGGCGGCACTGCTGACCGACGGCACGGAGGATCAGGTGGCGGTCCGTGGTGCCGATGCCTACGCGCGCCGTCTCGTCCACGCCGCCCCGGCCACCCCGACCGCCGCCACCGCGACCGGTGAGTGGCGGGCGCCGGCCCGGGTCCTGATCACCGGTGGTACGGGTGGTCTGGGCGGGCATCTGGCGCGCTGGCTGGTGGCCCGGGGTGCCACGCACCTGACCCTGACCAGCCGCCGTGGCCCGGCCGCCCCCGGTGCGGCCGACCTGGCCGCCGAGCTGGAGGCGCTGGGTGCCGAGGTCACGGTGGTGGCCTGCGACATGGCCGACCGTGACGCCGTGGCCGCCCTGCTGACCGCCCGTCCCGCCGAGGCGGTCTTCCACGCGGCGGGTGTCCTGGACGACGATCTGATCGGCAGCCTCACCCCGGATCGTGTCGCCGCTGTCCTGGCGGCGAAGGCGACGGCCGCCGACCACCTCGACGCCCTCACCCGTGACAGCGACCTGTCGGCGTTCGTGGTGTTCTCCTCGATCGCCGGTGTGTGGGGCAGCGGGGGCCAGTCCGCCTACGCCGCCGCCAACGCCCACCTCGACGCCCTCGCCGCACGCCGCCGCGCCCGGGGCCAGGTGGCCACCGCCGTCGCCTGGGGACCCTGGGGAGGCGGTGGGATGGTGTCGGACGGGGCCGCGGCCGAACTGGCCCGAAGGGGCCTGCGGGTGATGGCACCGGACCGCGCGCTGACCGCCCTGGGCCGGGCCCTGGAACTGGACGACGCCGCAGTGGTCGTAGCCGACGTGGACTGGGCCAGGTTCCTCCCGCCGTTCACCAGCCGCCGCCCGAGCCCCCTCCTCTCGGCGCTCCCGGAGACGGCGTACTCCGCCGAGCCCCCGGCGAAGGAGACGACCGGGACCGGGACTGTGACGCGCCCGCTGCTGGAGAAGCTGACGGCGCTGTCCGCCGACACCAGGCTCCAGCAACTCCAGGACCACGTACGGAAGGCCGCCGCGACCGCCCTGGGACACGAGGGCGTCCAGGGCATCGAACCGACCCGGGCCTTCCGCGAGATGGGCTTCGACTCCCTCACCGCCGTGGAACTGCGCGACCGGCTGAACCAGGACACGGGTCTGCGCCTGCCCACCACCCTGGTCTTCGACCAGCCCACGCCGGCCGACCTGGCCCGCTATCTGGCGGGCGAGCTGTTCGGCGACGGGCCGGAGAACGCGTCGGTGCTCCTGGCGGAGGTGGAGAACACGGTGGCGAGGATCAGGCGAGCGGGTCCGGACGCCCAGACCCTCCTGAAGACCCGCCTCAGGACCATCCTCACCCAGCTGGAGACCCCGGACACCGACCCGGACCCCTCCACCGAGGGCATGTCGATGGCCGACCGCCTCGACGAGGCGAGCGACGAGGAACTGTTCGACCTCATCAGCCGGCAACTGGACCAGACCTGACGACCAGACCTGACGACCGGACGTGACGACCGGCCTGGCACCCGGACGTGACGACCGGACGTCAGGCCGCGCGCACCGCACCGCACCGCACCCCACCGTGCCGTCGGACTGTGCCTCGGTCATCCACCCGCATGGACGCCCCGGCAGGCAGGGCCTTCACCCGCGATCTACGTTCGTTCCGTCCCAGGACATCTTCCCGCCCGCGGCAGAACGGGCTTGCCGCCCGCGCCGGACGGAACGTGACAAAGAGCGAGGCTCCCGCCCATGCGCAGAGAAGCGAGAGAAGCGATAGCCGTACTCGGTCTGCTGGCACTGGTCGCGGCCACCGCCGGGTGCGGCACCACCGGCGACGGCCCGCCCGGATCTCCGGCCGGGGCGGCGGCCCAGGCGGCTCCGCTGTCCGGCCGGACCGAGGACT
The DNA here is from genome assembly GCF_040644295.1 of Streptomyces sp. NPDC047000. Lineage (NCBI taxonomy): Bacteria > Bacillati > Actinomycetota > Actinomycetes > Kitasatosporales > Streptomycetaceae > Streptomyces > Streptomyces sp. NPDC047000. The sequence goes on along the minus strand of NZ_JBEYWE010000029.1, from coordinate 82,781 downwards.
CCTTCTACACCTACCCCGACCAGAGCGTCATCGACCGGGCGGCGCCGGGCGACATCCTCAGGTCGCAGCCGATCCCCACCCCGGCGTCGTTCCTGCTGTCGTCCGTCGTCTCCCGGGCCGAACGCATCATGTACCGCACCGCGGACGAGCACGGCAGGCCCGTCGCGGCGACCGGGTTCCTGCTCGTGCCCAGGGGAACTCCCCCGGACAAGGACGGCTGGCCGGTGATCTCCTGGGCGCACGGCACGACGGGACTGGCTTCCCACTGCGCTCCGTCACGGTCCGCGAGCCTCGGCGGGGTGACCCCCCTGCTGCTGGACTGGCTGCGGAACGGCTTCGCCGTCGCCGCCGCCGACTACCCCGGCCTCGGCCCCGAGGGCCGCCTCAGCAGCTATCTCAGCCTGAGGGCGGAGGGCCTGTCCATCGCCCACGCCGCGCTGGCCGCGCGCCACGCCGGCGGGAACACGGTGGGCAGGAAGTGGTTCGCCGTGGGCATCTCCCAGGGCGGACAGGCGGCCCTGGCCGCCGGTGAATGGGCGGCTTCGGCCAAAGGCATGCAGTTCATGGGCACCGCCGCCATGGCTCCCGCCTCCCACCTCGACGAAGCGATGCAGACGATGGCGCAGAAGCAGAACGCCGGAGAGTCCCTGCTGGGGCTGCGCGGCCTGCTCACGTACATCGCCGTCGGCGCGCACGTCTACGACCCGGCGAAGTTCCCCTACCCGGCCCTGCTGTCCCCGAAGGTCGCCGGGGAACTGACGAAGCCCGGTGTGGAGAACCTCTGCCTCGACGAGATCGAGGGGTATCTCGCCCTCTTCGCCCCGGAGAAGGACGCCGGGACACTCAACCCGGCCCTGGCGCAGCTCACTCCGGTCATCAGGACGTACCTCGAGTCCCTGAACCCGGCGCAGCGGACGTCGTCCGGCCCGATCCTGATCCAGCAGGGGGAGGACGACGTGGTCGTGCTCCCGCAGCGCACCACGGAACTCATCGGTGAACTGTGCGCGAAGAACGACAGCGTCGACTGGCGGACGTACCCCCGCACCGACCACGCGGGCGTGGCCATCGCCGGCCACGACGACCTGAACACCTGGCTGAAGAACCGCCTGGAGCACACCCCGCCCCGCAACCACTGCGAACCGAGGACACCCCACCCGACACACGGCAAATGACCACCTTCCGGTCGCGCTCCCTCCCCGTCGCTGAGCAGAAGCGGGGCCGGGAACGGCGTCCATGGCGTTCCCGGCCCGCTCTCGGTGCGGGCCCCGGGGGGAGGGCCCGCACGTCTCAGTCCCCGGGGGCTGCCGACGGTACCGGTGCGCCGGGGAAGGGGTGGAGGCGCGCCTGCCACGCCGGGTCGTCCCGCAGCCGCGCCGCGTGCTGCACCGGCAGGCACAGGTGGACGTCGCGGCCGCCGTCCTGTGCCGGGGTCGGGGCGATGTGCGCCGTCGGGACGGGGAGGTCGGGGAACTCGTACCAGAACGGCTTCCCGGCGCCCAGGTCGATGCCGTAGAGCGGGAACTGCGACCAGTTGTTGACCGTCAGGGAGGTCTCCGAGACGTCGGGCGCGCGTACCGACATCACGTGCCGGGAGACCCCGGAACGGCGGTAGGAGTTCAAGTACGCGATCTCGTCCCGGAGTTTGTCCGCCGTGTTGGCCTCCAGGCAGGAGCGGACGTCCTGTGCGACCCCGCCCAGCGGGGCCCCGCGCAGGGCGCCCGCCGTCGTGCCGGTCCAGCTGTTGGTCACACAGTTGCCCCAGTAGCCGGCGGGGAGGGCGCCGGGGCCGAGGCGGGGCTGCGCGCCCACGATCAGGCCCAGCCATTCCGGGGCGTCGGCGGGGCGGGCGCGGAGTCCGGCGTACAGCTGCCAGAGGTGGGCTGTCAGGGCGTCGTTGGTGGAGACCCACGCGTCCGCGCCGGTGAGGCCGGTCTGCGCCTCCCGTTTCAGCGCCGCCAGTTCGGCCGCGCCGAAACGCGTCGTCACCGTCGCCAGTCTGTGCAGGCCCGCCCGCAGGTTCGTCCGCAGGAGACGGAGGCGCGAGACGCCGGTGAAGGCGCGGGCGGCCACGGTCGCCGGGTCGGTGGAGAGCTCGCCCAGCGCGTCCAGGGCCGTACGGTCGTGGTCCGGAGCCGGTCCGGGCCACGGCAGCCCCCGGTGCTCCCGTGACCAGTTCTCCAGGAACGCCACCGTGTTGCCGCCGTCCGCCAGGCTGTGGTTGATCATCACGCCCAGGACCGAGCCCCCGCCGCGCAGCTGCGTCAGGCGGATCTTGAGGAGCGGGGTGTCCCGGTCGATGACGCGGAACGCGCTCACCTCGCGCAGCAGGCCGCCGATCACCGGCTCGGCGCGCACGGACGGCCCGTACTCCCGCATCGGCTCCGGGGACTCCGCCTCCGTGAAGCGGACCCCGGCGTCGTCGCACAGCACGCTCAGGCCGCCGCCCGACCCGGCCGGGTCCCGGACCAGACGGCCGGAGAGGGGCGGGTAGCGGCGCAGGGTGCGGGCCAGCGACGCGCGCAGCTCCGCCCCGTCGAGCGTGTCGCGGTAGAAGAACGTCATCGGGGTGTACCAGGAGCCGGTCAGCAGGTCGTAACCGCTCAGCCGGATCCGGCGCGGCGGGGCGTCCGCCGTGCCCGCGCGGACCACGTACGAGCGGACCTCCCGGCTCTCCACCGTCCGCCGGAACGGCGCCGCCTCCGGGCTCCCGGCCCGCTTCCTCGACGTCGTCACCGCGTCCCCCTCAGTCCCACGCGACGAGCAGCCGGTCCACCCCGTAGTGCACCGCCCGGTCGCGCAGCGGGACCTCCTTTGCCGGGGTCGCCAGGCGCAGCTTCGGGAAGCGGGCGAACAGGGCGCTCAGACCGACCCGCAGACTGGTGCGGGCCAGATGCTGGCCCAGGCACTGGTGCGCGCCGAAGCCCAGCGCGAGGTGCCCCCGCGGGACGCGGGTGACGTCGAGGGTGTCCGGGTTGTCGAAGACCGCCGGGTCACGGTTGGCGGACGGCAGGGAGAGGACCACCGTCTGACCGGCCCTGACGGTGACACCGTCCAGCTCCACGTCCTCCAGGGCGCAACGGCTCGAACCCATCTGGGAGATGGTGAGGTAGCGCATCAGCTCGTCGACGGCGCCCGCCCCGTACAGTTCCGGGCGGGCGCGCAGCAGCGCCAGCTGCTCCGGGTGCTCCAGCAGCGCGAACGTGCCCAGCGCCAGCATGTTCGGCGTCGTGTCCAGTGAGCCGCCCAGCGTGAGGACCGCGAGGTTGACCATCTCCTCCTCGGTCAGCTCCCCGGTGGCCGCCAGCTGCCCGAAGAAGTCGTCGCCCTGCTCCGCCATCCGCTCCCGGACCACCGGCCGCAGGGCCGCGTCCATCGCCTCGACGGCGCCGATGAACTCCTCCAGGGTGTACGTCAGCGTCATCATCAGCGCGAAGCTCTTCGAGATGACCTCCATCAGCTCGGCCGACACCCCCATCAGGGCGCGCACCGAGCGGACGCTCACCACCTCCGCGAACGACTTCAGCAGATCGGCGGGCGAACCCTGCGCCTCCATCTCGTCGAGGGTCCGGTCCACGATGCGGACCAGCTCCGGCTCGAACTGCTGGATCTTGCGCACCGTGAAGTGACCGGCCAGCAGGCGCCGGTACTTGGCGTGCTCCGGTGCGTCGGTCTTCGCGAACGCGCCCGGCGCGGACGGCTGCGGGGCGTACTCCGTCATCGGGAACGGCGGCGCGACGACATGCGCCAGCAGTTCGTTGCGGTGACTGAAGCGGTTGTCGGCGAGGATCTGGCGCACCAGGTCGTGCCGGGTGACCAGCCAGCCGCTCGGGTCCTTCGGGTACACCTGGAAGGTGATCGGGCTGACCGGCTCCTTCTCGCGCAGCCGGGCGTACTCCGCGGGCGGGTCGAAGGGGCACCTGCCGCGGTCCGACGGGATCACGGGGGCGTCGGGCCTGCTCTTCATCGTCGCTTGCTCCTCGCGTCAGGATTCGGTCAGGCGCGCTTGACGACCAGCGGCAGGTGCCGCGCGCCGAACACGTTGGTGCCGTGGTAGGTGAGCCGGGCGTCCGGGGCGACCTCGACGCGGGCGTAGCGGTCGAGGAGCGCGTTCAGTGCGATCCGCGCCTCCAGACGGGCCAGCGGCGCCCCGATGCAGTAGTGGATGCCGTGCCCGAACGCCGCCTGACGGGCGTTGGAGCGGTCCGGGCGGAAGGCGGCCGCGTCCTCGAAGACCCGCTCGTCGCGGTTGGCGGACAGCAGCCAGAGGTGGACCAGGGTGTCGGGCCCGATCTCCAGCCCGCCGAACTCCGTCGCCGCCGCCGTCACCCGCTCGATACGGGTGAACGGCGGCCGCAGCCGCAGCGTCTCCTCCAGCACCGCCGGCAGCAGCGACCGGTCCTCCCGCACCCGCTCGAACAGCTCCGGGTTCTCGTCCAGCGAGATCAGCGCGTTGCCCAGCAGCACGGCCGTGGTGATGTGCCCGGCGAGCAGCAGCAGCGTCGCGAAGCTTGCGATGTCCTCGTCGTCCAGGCGCTCGCCGTCCAGTTCCGCGCCCACCAGCATGCCCAGCAGGTCGCTCTGCGGGGTGCTGCGCCGGTCGTCGATGAAACCCTGGAGGTACGCGGCGATGACCTTGCCGGTCTCCTCCATCCGCTGGACGGCCTCGGGGTCCTCGGGGTCGGTCGTCAGCAGCTGGTCGGCCCAGCCCTGGAAGCGGTCCCGGTCGGACGGCGGCACACCGAGCATCCGGGCGATCACCGTCACCGGCAGCGGGTTGGCGAGCGTGTCGACGAGGTCGAAACGGTCCGACTCGCCTGCCGCGTCGAGGAGTTCGGCGGTGAGGTCGGTGATCCACGGTTCGAGGCCGGTGATCAGGTTCGGGGTGAAGGCACGGCTGACCAGCCGGCGCATCTTGCCGTGCAGCGGCGGGTCCAGGAGCAGCAGCGTGCCGCGCGGCGCCTGCTTCTCGCCGCCGGTCAGCCGGCCCACGGTGTCGGAGGAGAAGGTCGCCGGGTCGGCCAGGACGCGCTGGATGTCCTCGTGCCGGAAGAGGTGCACATGGCCGTCCCCGTCCCGCCACACCGGGTTCTCGTCCCGCATCCGCGCCAGCCAGGCGACCAGGGCCCTGCCGCCGTCCGGCTCGACCGTGGGGGGCCTGCCGGCGGCGGGGGCGGCTCCGGGGGCGGTGCCGGGTACGGGGGCGGTGCCGGCTACGGCTCCGGGTCCTTCCTTGGCCACCAGTGATTCCCCTTTCGTGCGGCCCCGGCGCGCTCACGCGGGGGCGCGGGGTGCGGCACACGGCGCACCGGGTCGGACCGGCACCCCGGCGGGGCCCGGCTCTCGCGCCACTCCAGCACGCGCCGCGCCCCGCGGACCAGGAACGTCGGCGCACTCTAGGGATTCACCGAGTACCGGCTCCCGCGCCGCCCCCGAATCTCTGGAGGAAATCCCAGACAGTCCCGCCCACCGGCCGCAACGAGCAGGCGCAGAGCCGAAGATGGGCAGGCCCGGCCGCCGCCCAGACCGCCGGGCGCCCGTACCGCCCACGACGCGGAAGGCCGGCACCGGCATGGACATCGCGATCGACCACGACAAGTGCATGGGAGCGGGTCAGTGCGCGCTGATCGCCCCCGAGGTCTTCGACCAGGACGAGACCGACGGTCACGCCCTGCTGCTCGTGGAACATCCGGGCAGCGAGCACCACGAGGCGGTCCGCGACGCCGGCTACTCCTGCCCGCTGGGCGCCATCACCCTCCACGAGAACGACGACGAGCACGAGAACGACGACGAGAACGAGCACGGACACCAGCACGAGGACCAGCACCAGCACGAGGCCGCGGGCTGATCCCCGCCCCGCCCAGCGTCACCCAGGCATCAGGAACGAGAGGTCGCCATGCGCGTACTGTTCGCCGGTCTGTCGGAGAAGTCGCACCTCTACACCATGGTGCCGCTCGCCTGGGCCCTCGCGGCGGCCGGGCACGACGTGCTGATGGCCAACGCCCCGTCCCTGACCCCCGCCATCACCGGCGCGGGCCTCACCGCCGCCCCCGTCGGTGACGACCACGCCATCCACGCCGACATGGCCGCCGCCCGTGACTCCCAGGACGCCGACGTCGCCAACTGGGGCCGCCTCGGCCCCGGCGAGACCGACTGGGCGGCCCTGCGCGAGCGCTACGAGATCAGCGTGCCCTACGGCTTCGCCCGCTACAACGACCTCGTCCTCGACGACATGGTCGCCCTCGCCCGCGACTGGCGCCCCGACCTCGTGATCCGTGACCCCATCGCCTACGCGGGCGCCGTCGCCGCCCGCGCCTGCGGCGCCGCCCACGCCCGGCTGCTGTGGTGCGCCGACGTCTACGGCAGAGCCCGCCGCACGTTCGTCGAGCTGGCCCGGCAGCAGCCGGAGCCGGAGCGCGTCGACCCGCTCGCCGACTGGCTCGACGAACGCGGCGCGCCCTACGGCGTGACCTGCGACGAGGAGCTGCTGAACGGCCGGTTCACCATCGACACCCTCCCGCCGAGCCTGCGCCCGCCGTCCGAGCTGCACCAGCTGTCCATGCGCTACGTCCCCTACAACGGCCCCGCCGTCGCCTGGGACTGGCTGCGCGAGCAGCCCAAGCAGCCCCGGGTGTGCGTCACCCTCGGCAGCACCAACACCGAGGCGTACGGCGGTGACTACGTCCCCCTCGACGACATCCTCACCGCCCTCGGCGCGCTCGGCGTGGACGTCGTCGCCGCCCTCATGCCCGAACAGGCCGAGCAGCTCGGCGATCTGCCGCCCAACGTCCGCGCCGTCAGCGGGATCGCGCTGAGCACCCTGCTGCCGACCTGTGCGGCCGTCGTCCATCACGGCGGCTGGGGTTCCTTCTCCACCGCGCTCGTCAACGGTGTCCCGCAGCTCGCCCTCTCCACCAACGTCGCCGACCAGGAGCTGCGCGGGCTCGCCCTCCAGCAGGCCGGCGCCGGGATCTTCGTGCACCACAGCGACGTGGACGCCGGACAGGTCCTGGTCCACACCCGGATGCTCCTGGAGGACCCGTCGTTCGCGGCGGCGGCCGGGCGGCTGCGCGACGAGTCCGCCGCCCTGCCCAGCCCGCACGCCCTGGTCCCCCTCCTGGAACGCCTCACGGCGGACCGCTGACCCGGCCGCCGCGACCGGCGGCCACGCCCGGTCGGCGTCCGCGACCGACCGTCCTCCCCGACCGTCCGCCGTACACTCCACCCCGCCCCACCTGCTCCATCCCGCCCCACCCCCGGCCCTGCCCCACCCCGCACCGCACACACGAGGAAGGAGGACGGCGCCCCCGCCACCCCACCCCGGACCCACGGGGTGCCGGACGCCGTAACCCCGATGAGTCAGACGCGCATCCTGGTGACCGGCGGTGCCGGCTTCATCGGCTCCCACTACGTCCGCACCCTCCTCGGGCCCCTCGGCCCCGACGACGTGTCGGTGACCGTCCTGGACGCCTTCACCTACGCCGCCAAGCGGGCGAGCCTCGACGAGGTGGCCGGCTCGCCGCGCTTCCGGCTGGTCGTCGGCGACATCTGCGACGCGTCCGTCGTGGAACCGCTGATGGCCGAGCACGACCAGGTGGTGCACTTCGCCGCCGAGTCGCACGTCGACCGCTCGCTGTCCAGCTCCGCCGAGTTCGTGCGCACCAATGTGCTGGGCACCCAGGTCCTCCTCGACGCCGCGCTGCGCCACGGCATCCGCACCTTCGTGCACGTCTCCACCGACGAGGTCTACGGCTCCATAGAGTCCGGGTCCTGCTCCGAGGAGAAGTCGGTGGACCCCAACTCCCCCTACGCCGCGTCCAAGGCGGCCAGCGACCTGCTCGCGCTCGTCTACCACCGCTCGCACGGCATGGACGTCCGGGTGACCCGCTGCTCCAACAACTACGGGCACCACCAGTTCCCGGAGAAGATCATCCCGCTCTTCGTCACGCGTCTCCTGAAGGGCGAGAAGGTCCCCCTCTACGGCGACGGCCTCAACGTGCGCGACTGGCTGCACATCGACGACCACGTCCGCGGCATAGAACTGGTCCGCACCCGCGGCCGGGCCGGCGAGATCTACAACATCGGCGGCGGCACCGAACTGACCAACCGTCAGCTCACCGAGCGCCTCCTGGAGGCGTGCGGAGCCGGCCCCGGCCAGATCGAGTACGTCACCGACCGCAAGGGCCACGACCGCCGTTACTCCGTCGACTGGACGAAGATCCACACCGAACTCGGCTACAAGCCGCAGAAGGACTTCACCGAGGGCCTCGACGAGACCGTCGCCTGGTACCGCGCCCACCGCGACTGGTGGGAGACCGCCACGGAGACCACCGCGGAGAGCGCCACCGGCCCGGCCCCGGACCACGGGGCCACCACCGGGACCGGAGCCTGAGCATGCTGACCTTCCGCACCCTCGGGCTGCTCGAGGTGACCGACGACGGGCGGCCGGTGACCCCGACCGCCCCCAAGGTCCGCCAGATGCTCGCCCTGCTGCTGGCCCGCCGCAACACCCTGGTGTCCATCCCGGCCATCGCCGCGGAACTGTGGGACCACACCCCGCCGCGCAGCGCCACCGCCACCATCCAGACGTACGTCTACCAGCTGCGCAAGTTCCTCCAGACCGACGGCGACACGGTCGCCGGCACCGGTCCGCTCGTCACCCGGGCCACCGGCTATCTGCTGCGGGTGGCCCCCGGCGACTACGACGCCGAGGAGTTCGAACGGCTCACCGTGCAGGCACGTTCCGCGATCGAGGCCGGTGACGCCCGTACGGCGACGGAACGCGTCGGCGCGGCGCTGGCCTGGTGGGCGGGACAGCCGTTCGCCGACGTGCCGCAGGGCCCCTACCTCCAGGCGTACGCGCTGCGCCTGGAGGAACTCCACATGCACGCACTGGAGTTGCGTATCACCGCGGGTCTCTCGCTCGGGCTGCACCGCGAACTCGTCCCGGAACTCAAGGAACTCGCCAGCACCTATCCGCTGCACGAGTGGTTCCAGGGCGGCCTGATCATCGCGCTGCAGCGCTGCGGCCGGCGCAGCGAGGCCCTCCAGGTCTACCAGCGGCTGCGCAGCCTGCTGCGCGACGAGCTCGGCCTCGACCCGTCACCGGGACTCCAGCAGATCCGCCAGCACGTCCTCACCGACCGGGTCACCGCGGCCGACCTCAGCCTGCTGGTGGGCTGACCGGGCGCCCGGCGCCCCACGGCAGCCGGAGGAGCAGCCGCAGGACACGGGGCAGACCCGGAGGAGACGCGGCGAGCCCCGGCGGGACACGGGGGACACAGCGAGCCCCGGCGGGACATGAGGGCGCCAGGGGTCCTCACCCCGCCGCCTCCACCGCCGTCCACAGATCCCGCACCGCCTCCCCGACCCCCCGCCGGGGCTCCCACCCCAGCAGCTCACGGGCCGCGGAGACGTCGACGCACATCCAGTCGGCGTCCGCGGCGGGCCGTACCGTGCCGCCGCTGTCCTCGACCACCTGGGCGGTCCGCCCGCTGGCCGCGATGAGCAGGTCGACCATGGTGCGCACATGCTGCGACGTACCGCTGCCGATGTTCAGCACCCGCCCCCGCGCCGCCGACGTCCGGGTCGCCGCGACGATCGCCTCGGAGGCGTCCTTGGCGTCGACGAAGTCCCGGCTGCTGCGCAGCGGCGACAGCTGCACGGTGACCGGCTCGCCGGGGACGGCGGGCGGCGCGAGCAACTGCCGTGCGACCCGCCCCAGCAGACTGCTCGGCGGGGTCCCGGCACCGATCACGTTGGACAGCCGCAGCACCACGGCGTCGGTGCGGCCCTCGGCCGTCGAGCGGAGCACCGCGCGGGTGCCGAGCAGCTTCGACTGGCCGTAGTCCGTCGTCGGAACGGTCGGGGAGTCCTCGGCGAGGCACCCGCCCGCCGCCTGCGGCTCGTACTCGTGGACGGACCCGAGATGCACCAGCCGCGGCTGCCAGGAGGCGGCGCCGAGCGCGGCGAGGAGACGGTCCACCAGCAGCTGGTTGCCCTGCCGCATCACCCCGGGCGACGACGACCACGCCACGCCGGCGGCGTTGACGACGGCCACCGGGTGCTCCGCGTCGATCAGGCCGGTCAGCGGCGCGGGCCCGTCCTTGACCAGGTCCATCGGGAAGAACCGCCACGACGCCGGGGTCTTGCCGGCGTGCCGGGCGACCGCGAGCACCTCGTGACCGGCGGCCTCCAGGGCGGCGCCGGCGTGCAGGCCGACGAATCCGGTGGCGCCCAGGACGACCACCCGGCCCGACGGCCCCCCGCCCGGCCCCTGAGGCAGCCCCCGCGTACCGACCAGCGCCATGCCGCTGCCTCCTCCTGCCGACGGCTGCCGCCGAAGGCTTCCGTACCACGACCTTGCCCGGTCACCGCTGTGCACGTCACCGTGCCGCGCGGTCACTCTGGCACCCGGCGATCGAGGATTTCTTAAGGACGGTTCGACCCGAGCACGGCCTGAGCGGGCCCTGTGCCGGGCTCGAAACGTCCTCCAACGGTCCTCGAACGGGGCGCCATAGGGTGCTGACACCATGAAGGTTCGAGAGATGGCCGTGCCGGACGCCTTCCACATCACGCCGCACAAGCACGGCGATGTGCGGGGCAACTTCTACGAGTCGTTCCGCCACGACAAGCTGGCCGCCGAGATCGGCAGGCCGGTGCCCGTGGTCCAGGTCAACTACTCGGTCTCCCGCAGGAGCACCCTGCGCGGTCTGCACGGCACCCTGCTGCCGCCGGGCCAGGCGAAAGTGGTGTGCGTGGTGCGGGGCGCGGTCCTGGACATCGTCGTGGACCTGCGGATCGGCTCACCCACCTTCGGGGTGCACGAGGCGAACCGGATGACCGCCGAGTCGGGCGACACCGTCTTCGTCGCCGAAGGCCTCGTGCACGGCTTCCTCGCCCTCACCGACGACACCTGCGTCTCCTACCTCTGCTCCACCGAGTTCGTGCCCGGCACCCAGCTCGACATCGACCCCTTCGACACCGAACTCGCCCTGCCGTGGGACCTGTCGGAGACGCCGCTGATGTCGTCCAAGGACTCCGCCGCCGTCTCCGTGGCCACCGCGCGCACGGCCGGACTGCTGCCGTCGTACGAGGACTGCCTCGCCCACTACGCGGCCCTGAGCGGCACGGCCTGACGGCCCTGACGCCGCCGCCCGCACCGAAGGACCAGCCGATGCCGCACCCGCAGAGCCCCGCCGCCCCCCACCGCGCACTGCACTGCGCCGTGCTGCCGTTCGCGGACTTCGGGCATGTCGCCCCGAGCCTCGGCCCCGCCCGCGAGCTGATCGCGCGCGGCCACCGGGTGACGTACGTCGTGGACGAGCGGTTCGCCGCCCTGGTCGGGGAGGCGGGCGCCCGCGCCGTCACCTACACCTCCGCGCGCGGCGACTTCTACCGGTCCGCCGACCCGAGCCCCGACCAACTCGCCGACGAAGGCTACGCATTGCTGGTGGACACCATCCGCACGGTGTTCCCCGCCGCCCTCTCCGCCCTCGCCGACGACGTGCCCGACGTCGTCCTCTACGACTTCGAGAACGTGGCCGCCGGCCGGGTGGCCGCCCGGGTCCTGGGCGCACTGCCGGTCCAGATGTTCCCGAGCCACGCCGCGAACGAGACGTTCTCGCTGCGCAAACAGATGTGGGACCCGGGCCACCCCCGGATGGCCGACGGCGCCGGCGCCCTCATCGCCTTCATGGGCGAACACGGCATCGGACTCGACGAGATGGGCCGTTACGGCACCGAATGGGACGAGCACAACCTGGTGTTCCTCCCCCGGGAGTTCCAGATCGAGGGCGACAGCTTCGACGACGACCGTTTCGCGTTCGTCGGCCCGACGGTCACCGACGCCCCGGCCGGACTGTGGACCCCGCCCGCCGACGGCCGCCGTACGGCCCTGGTGTCGCTCGGCACGGAGGCCGGCGACCGCGGCGGCTTCTTCCGCACCTGCGCCACCGCCTTCGACCCGGAGCGCTGGCACGTGGTGATGACCCTCGGCCGCGGCGTGGACCGGGCACGACTGGGGCCCCTGCCGGAGCACATCGAGGTCCACGAGTGGCTGCCGCACCCCGCCGTCCTGCCGTACGCGGACGTCCTGGTCTGCCACGCCGGCATGGGCAGCCTCATGGAGGCGCTGTACCACGGCACCCCCGTCGTCGCCGTCCCGCGCGCCCACGAACTCGACCTGAGCGCCGCCCGGCTGGCGGAGTGCGGGGTGGGCAGGGCACTGCCCAGGGCGGAGCTGGACGCCGCCACCCTGGCCCGCACGGTCACGGACCTCCTCGACGACCCGCGCACCCCCGCCGCGCTGACCGCGATGCGCGCCGCCGTCCGGTCCGCCGGAGGCGCACGGCGCGCCGCCGACCTGGTGGAGCGCTGGTCGGCGGCGCGGAGGACGGACCGTGCGGGCCGTACGGCCGGGCTGCTCAGTGGGGCCGCTCGATGAAACCGCGCAGCGTGGCGACGCTGTGGTCGATCATCTCGTCCGTCAGCCCGGGATAGACACCGATCCAGAAGGTGCCCTCGGTGGTGGTGTCGCTGTTCGTCAGCGGGCCGCTGACCCGGAACTCCCGCTCGGCGTAGGCCGGGTGACGGGTGAGGTTGCCCGCGAAGAACCGCCGGGTGGCGACCTTGCCGGTCTCCAGGTGGTCGATGAGCGCGGCGGCCGCGAAGGGGGCGTCCGGCGCGACGGTGAGCGCGAAGCCGAACCAGCTCGGGTCGCTGCCCGGCGTGGCCTCCGGCAGGATCAGGTACGGCAGCCCGTCGAGACCCTCCCGCAGCCGCGCCCAGTTGTGCCGCCGCGCCTTGCCGAACTCGTCGATGTGGGACAGCTGCTGAAGCCCCAGCGCGGCCTGCAGATCGGTCGACTTCAGGTTGTAACCGACGTGGGAGAAGATGTACTTGTGGTCGTAGCCGGCGGGCAGCGTCCCCATCTGCTGCTCGAACCGCTTGAAGCAGCGGTTGTCCTCACCGGGTTCGCACCAGCAGTCGCGGCCCCAGTCCCGCATGGACTCCACGATGCGGGCCAGCGCCATGTTGTCCGTGAGGACCACCCCGCCCTCGCCCATCGTGATGTGGTGGGCGGGATAGAAGCTCTCGGTCGCGAGATCACCGAACGTCCCCGTCAGCTTCCCCCGGTAGGTGCTGCCGAAGGCGTCGCAGTTGTCCTCGATGAGGAACAGCCCGTGGGCGTCGGCGATCTGGGCGATCTCCTCGACGGCGTAGGGGTTGCCGAGCGCGTGCGCCACCATGATCGCCCGGGTGCGCGGGCCGATCGCCTGCTCGATCCGCTCCGGTGTGGGGTTGTAGGTGCCGAGCTCGACGTCCGTGAACACGGGGACGAGCCCGTTCTGGATGATCGGGTTGACGGTCGTGGGGAACCCGGCCGCCACGGTGATCACCTCGTCGCCCGGCACCAGCCGGGCGTCCTCGAGCTGCGGCGAGGTGAGCGCGCTGAGCGCCAGCAGGTTCGCGGACGAACCGGAGTTCGTCAGATGCGCCTTGCGCAGCCCGAAGTACTTGGCCAGCGACCGCTCCAGCTTGCGCGAGCTCGGGCCCGCGGCGATCCGCATGTCCAGCGCGGCCTCCACCAGCGCGACCCGGTCCTCCTCGTCGAGGACGGCGCCGGAGGCCCAGACGGGCGTGACACCGGGGACGAACCCCGAGGCCGCGCTGTTGCGGTGGTACTCGCGTACCAGGTCGAGGATCTCTGTCTTGGCGTTACCCATCGGCTGGTGGCCTCCCTGTGGCTGCCGACGGGTACGCGGGCCGTGCCTCGGCGGCAGGAGTGCGAGCGGGGTCCCCCGCACCGGAACGGCCGGCCGGGATGCCCAGCCCAGCACACCCCGCGGACCCCTGCCCAGCACGGCCGGGGAAGTCTAGGGATCCACCAAGACGCCCTGGGACGCCGCGGCCGAAGCCCTGGGACGGCGCGGCCGAAGCTAGGGATTTCCTCGCCCGTGACCCGTCACCCTGGAGTGTCCGCCCCGCCGCACCGCCCACCCGGGCCGACGATCCCAGCGAGGCCCCCCATGCCCCCCAAGCCCCTCCGCGCCCGCACCGCACCCCCGTCGTCCCGCACCACCACCGTGCGCGCCGGCACGGCGACCGGCGAACGCGTCCGCCTGAGCGTCTACGACCTGGTGAACGGCACCTTCGCGACGCCCCGCGTGTTCTTCCACCGCCACCGACTGGACGCCGCCGCCCTGCGCGACTCCCTGGCGGCCACCCTCCCGCACTTCCCCCTCCTCACCGGCCGCCTGGTCCGTGACCCCGACGGCGGCCTGAGCGTCCGCTGCGACGACTCCGGCATCCCGTTCACGGAGAGCCACAGCGACCGCCCCATGCCGGACTACGGCCCGGACCACCCGGCCCGGCCGGACCTGAACGGCTACCTCCACCGCGCGAACGCCTTCCGTGTGGTGGACCACGACACCCCCCTCCTGACGGTCCGCGTCACCCATATGCGCGACGGCGGCTCGGTCCTCGGCATCGCGATCAACCACGGCATCGCCGACGGCGCGAGCCACCTCGCCTTCCTCCAGCACTGGCAACGCGTCCACGCGGGCCAGGAGCCCCCCGCCCCGGTCCCGTACACCCGGGACCCTTTCAACACCCTGCGGGCGCCCGCAGGGGAGCCGCGCAGCACCCAGTACACGGTCGTCCCCGGCCGGCAGAAGTTCCGCTTCGTCTGGCGCGTCAACGCCGGCGCCCGCTCGCTCCGCACGGTCACCCTGCGCTTCACGGCCGACGAGATCGCCGCACTGAAGGACCACGCGCGCACGGGAGGCTCCCCCCGGATCTCCAGCGGCGACGCGCTGACGGCCCACGTGTGGCGGGTACTGGCAGCCCTCCGGGGCCGCCCGGCGGCCGCCCCGGAACGCCTGGGAGTCGTGGTGGGCCTCCGCCAGGTCCTGCGCGACCACCTGCCCGGCGGCTACTGGGGAAACGGCATCACGAACGTCACCGCACAACTCCCCGCCGGCCGGCTCCGGGAGGCACCCCTCCCCGAAGTGGCGGCGACGATACGCGAGTCGCTGTCGGCCCTCACCGAGGCCCGCATCCGCGAGGAGGCCGCCTGGCTGGACGTCCAGCGCCGGGCCCGCCGCATGCCCCGGGTCCTGAGCCGCATGGCCCTGGACTCCTTCGACACCCTGATCGGCGTCAACAACGTGGGCCGGCTCCCGGTCTACGAGCTCGACTTCGGAGCGGGTCCCGCCTTCTGGTTCGGCTTCCCGGGCAACCCGATCCCCTGGTCCCTCCTGATCACCCCGACCCCGGCGGGAGACGCGGGCCGGGACATCCACATCGGCCTGCCCAAGGACTACGCCCAGGCCCTGCGCACCCCCGAATACACCAAACGCCTGCACGCCTACGGCTGACCCGGGCCCACCACGCCGGACCGGTCTTCGCACCGAGCCGCCTGCGCCGGGAACCCCGGCGCGGGCGGCTCGGTCTCCTCCTGGGGCACGGGGCTGAGGGACCGCGCGCGATCAGACCCCCGCCGCCGCCCGCAGCGCCCCGACACGGTCGGTCCGCTCCCACGTGAAGTCGGGCAGCTCCCGCCCGAAGTGCCCGTAGGCGGCCGTCTGCGCATAGACCGGCCGCAGCAGATCCAGATCCCGGATGATCGCCGCGGGCCGCAGGTCGAACACCTCGGAGATGGCCTTCTCGATCACCGCCTGCGGAGCCGCCCCCGTGCCGAACGTCTCCACGAACAGCCCCACCGGCTCCGCCTTGCCGATGGCGTAGGCGACCTGGACCTCGCACCGGGCGGCAAGCCCCGCCGCGACGACGTTCTTGGCGACCCAGCGCATCGCGTACGCCGCCGAACGGTCCACCTTCGACGGGTCCTTGCCCGAGAAGGCGCCGCCGCCGTGCCGGGCCATGCCGCCGTACGTGTCGATGATGATCTTGCGGCCGGTGAGGCCCGCGTCGCCCATCGGGCCGCCGATCTCGAACCGTCCCGTCGGATTGACCAGCAGCCGGTAGTCGTCGCACTCCAGCTTGATGCCGTCGTCGGCCAGACCCGCCAGGACGTGCTCGACGACCTCGTGCCGGATGTCCGGGGTGAGGAGCGACGCCAGGTCGATGTCCGCGGCGTGCTGCGAGGAGACGACCACCGTGTCCAGCCGCAGCGGCTTGCTGCCCAGGTAGCCGATGGTCACCTGAGTCTTCCCGTCGGGGCGCAGATAGGGGACGGTGCCGTTCTTGCGGACCTCGGCGAGACGGCGGGACAGGCGGTGCGCCAGCTCGATGGGCAGCGGCATCAGGGACGGCGTCTCGTTCGTGGCGTAACCGAACATCAGACCCTGGTCACCGGCACCCTGCCGGTCGAGCTCGTCGGCCTCGTCCCGCCGGGAGGCACCCGCGACCCGGCTCTCGTACGCCGTGTCGACGCCCTGCGCGATGTCCGGCGACTGCGCGCCGATCGACACCGAGACACCGCAGGACGCGCCGTCGAAGCCCTTCGCGGAGGAGTCGTAGCCGATCTCCAGGATCTTCTCGCGGACCAGCGTCGCGATGTCCGCGTACGCCGTGGTGGTGACCTCGCCGGCCACATGGACCTGACCGGTCGTGATGAGGGTCTCGACCGCGACCCGGGACGACGGGTCCTCGCGCAGCAGCGCGTCCAGGATCGTGTCGCTGATCTGGTCGGCGATCTTGTCGGGGTGGCCCTCGGTCACGGACTCCGAGGTGAACAGTCGCTGAGACACAAAATGCTCCCTTGGCTGGGCTCTGCGGTGAGGTCTGCGGTGAGGACTGCGGTGGGCTCCGGCGGCGGGGCCGGTACCCGGCGGCCCGCGCTACGAGGGCTGCGGCGCCGGCAGCGGGCGGTGCGGGGCCTGCCCGGACCGGCGTTCGGACCGGTGAGGGGCGAAGGTGACGGACGTACGGGGGCGCAGGGGCAGGCCGTCCGCGGAAGCGGGCGCGGGGAGGTGGGTGTCCACCCACCCCGCGAGGATCCCGGCGGCGTGGTCCACGGCGTCCGGCCAGGTGGTGCGCGCGCTCTCGTCGGCCCGGTCGCTGACGTACTTGACCAGCCGTACCGGCACACCCAGCCGCCGGGCCACGGCCACGACCGCGTACCCCTCCATGTCGACCAGGTCGGCCTCCTCGGCGAGCCGGTCGCGGACGGCCGGGTCGGTGACGAAGGTGTCCCCGGTCGCCAGCGTCGGGCCGGGGGCCTGAACGACGGTGAGCGGGGCGCCGTAGACGCGGCCGCTGAGCGTGTGCAGCAGGGCGGTGTCCAGGTCGTGCTGGAGGACGCGGGAGATCACCTGGAGGCCGTGGAAACCTTCCTTCAGCGCTCCCGCCGTGCCCAGGTTGACGATCTCGCGCGGCGGCCCGCCCTCCGACAGCGTCACGGCGAGCGCGGTGGCCGCGTTCACCTTGCCCATCCCGGTGATCAGCACCGGGAACCGGTCGTCCAGCCGCGCCGCCTCCTCCTCCACGGCCGCGACGATCAGCGGACGGTCGCCGCGGATCTCGCCGTGCAGCACCGGGTGGAACGCCGGGTGGAACACCGGGTCTGCCGCCGGGGGTCCGGTGGTCGGGGGACTGGTCACGGTTCTCTTCTCTCTCTCGGCGTCGGTCATGCACGAGGGCCCTTCCGCGACCGGCGGAAGGGCCCTCGTGTCCCGCCGCGAGGATCCCGGCTTCGCCGGCGGTCAGCCGACGTCGCGCTCGGCGTCGAAGTCGTCGAGGTACGCCCGCTTCGCCGCCGTGTCGCGGGCCGACCGCAGATACACCGACCAGGCGCGCCGCTCGTGCGCGGTCACGTCCAGCTCGACGACGTCCTGGGTGGCGAGCTGGAGACCCGCCTCCTGCTCGTACGGCTGCCAGCCGCCGCCGTCGCGGGCGTAGATCGCCTGGACCAGCTCGTTGCGGTCGCGCCACACGCAGACCTGCATCACATGGAAGGCGGCACCGCAGCGGTGCAGCAGGACGTAGCCGAGCTCCCGGCGGAACTCCAGCAGCCCGGCCGCCGTCTCGGCACGCAGGAACTCCCTTGCCCCGTCACTGACCTCGGGAGACTCCGGCTGCCCGGCGACCCGGATGTCGTACCACTTCAGCCGGGCGCCCGGCAGGACCAGATGCCCGCCGGGGACGCTGTGGGACACCGGGTGCGTCCAGTCCCCGAAGTCGGCGTAGCCGTCCAGGCCGTCCGGGCCGGCCACGTCTTCCGCCGCCGCCACCGCCGCCGCGTCCGGTGCCGGTGTCATCTCAGGCCGCCGCCGTGGTCCGGCCGCCGGCCCCGTCCACCCCGTCGGCCTCCTCGGCCAGGGAGCCGGAGACCGTCGTGTGGGCGTTCGCGAACAGCTGCGGATGGGCGGCGCGGATGCCGCCGACGACCAGGTCGTAGGGGACGTCGTCGAAGGAGCCGTGCTCGTGGAGGAACTCCATGTGCCGGCGGCCGTCCTCGTCGTACGGGTGGTACAGGCTGTCCGTCCGCCCGTCGAACTCCAGCGGCTTGATCTTGTACAGCCTGCACAGCAGCTTGTTGAAGACCGGCGTGGCCTTCACCCACCTCCCGTCGAGCCCGACGACGGTCAGGCTGTGGAAGCGGAACACGTCACCGCCGACCAGCTCGCGCAGCCGCGGCGAGGCGAGGTGGTTGCGCACGTCGCCGTAGTAGACCTTGCTCGGGACGCCGACGGCGCGCAGCGCGGCCGCGTACAGGATGGACTTGTGGACGCAGAACCCGAAGCCCTTCTCCAGCACACCGGTCGCGCTCAGCCCGTGGCGGGTCAGGTCGGCGCCGTAGACCTCGTAGGTGATGCCGTCGCGGACGGCGTAGAAGAGGGCGATGGCCTTCTCGGTGCCGGTCGCCGCCGCGGGGACGGACGCGTCGGCCAGGGTCTTGTCGACGAACTCCCGTACGGCCGGGGAGTCGTGGTCCAGGAACTCGGTCGCGGCCAGCGTCGGCGCCTCGGCCGTCGCGGTGCCGGTGGTGTGCTCTGCCATGGGGTGGGGTTTCCTTCCGGATCCATGTGCCGGATCCATGCGCCGGATCCGCATGCTGCTCAAGCCGACGGCCTGACCGGACGGTTCAGGCCCATCAGGGAGGCCAGCCGCTGGCGCTGGATCTCCGAGGTGCCGGAGTAGATCCGCCCGCCGACGGCGTCCCGCAGGTCCTTCTCGACGCCGTACTCGCTGACGTAGCCGTAACCGCCGAACACCTGCACCGCGTTGAGCGCGGAGCGGACGTTGGCCTCGCTCACCACCAGCTTGGTGATGGCGATGTCACCCGCCGCGTCGGCCTTGGCGTGCACCTTCTCGGCGGTGTCGTGGATCCACTTCTGCGAGGTCTCGAGGTCGATCCGCATCTCCACGATCATGTTGGCGACGGACTGGTTGGCGCCGATGACCGTGCCGAACTGGGTCCGCGTGCGGGCGTACTCCACGCACCGCTCCAGGCGCCGGCGCATCTCACCGGTGCTGATCCCGAAGCCGCAGAGGATCTCCCACTTCATCACGTGGTCGAAGATGAGGAAGCCGGCGCCCCTGCTGCCGACGACATGGTCCCGGGGCACCCTGACGTCGTCCAGGAACACCTCGCACAGCGGTGAGGTGCGCAGCCCCATCTTGGAGATGGGGTTGCCCACGGTCAGTCCCGGCGTGTCCCGGTGCACCAGGAACGCGGTGATCCCGGCCAGGTCGCCGGGCGGTCCGGTGCGGGCGTAGACGACGATCAGGTCGGCGATGGAGGCGTTGGAGATGAACGACTTGCTGCCGTTCAGGACGTACGCGTCGCCGTCCAGGACGGCCGTGGTGCGCATCCCCATCACGTCCGAGCCGCCGGACGGCTCCGTGACGGCGTGCGCGCCGATCATCGAACCGGCGCAGATCTCCGGCAGATAGCGGGCCTTCAGCGCCGACGAGCCGAAGCGCTGGAGCGGGATCCCGGTGCTCACCATGTGGGTGGACACCGAGAAGTTCAGCCCGGAGTCCTGGCACGCGTAGCCGAGTTCCTCCAGTACGTGGACGGTGGTCGGCAGGTCCTGCCCCAGTCCGCCGTACTGCGGGTCGAACGGCAGCCCGAACAGGCCGACGTCCTTGAGGCGTTGCCAGCCGTCCCGGTCGAACGTGCCGGTCCGGTCGCGTTCGAGGTGGTCGGTGCCGGCCTTGGCGGCCACGGCGCCGATCGCCTCGCGCAGTTCCTGCTGTTCCGCGCTCCAGCGCTTCATGACGGGAGATGTCCGATCCTTGGGTGGCCGTTGGACCTGGGGACCCCGTGGGGCCCGTGAGGCCCGGCGGGGGCTCAGTACTGGGAGAAGGCCTCGTCGGTCAGGCTGTGGCTCTCGTCGCCCCGCAGCGGCGGGTTGAACACGCTCACCAGCTCCATGTCCTGCTCCGGGGAGGCGATCAGGAAGTGGGCGTCGTGGTCGTCGAGGACGTACAGCACACCCGGGGTGAGGTCCGCGGTCACGCTGCCGTCGGCGGCCTCCACCCGGCCCGAACCGTTGATGCAGTAGCAGGCCTCCAGGTGACGGCGGTACTGCAGCCGTGACTTGGTGCCCGCCCGGACGACGGTGTGGCAGATGCCGAAGCCCATGTTGTCCGCCTCGACCAGCAGACGGTGGCTCGGGCCGCTGCCCCACTCGACGGGGGCGACCTGCGACTTCTCGCGAATGAACATGTTCTGTCTCTCCAGGGGGTGAGTGAGGTCTCTCCAGAGGTGGGTGGATGGGGTGACGGGCGTGGCCTAGTCGGCGGTGGTCACGCCCGCGAAGCGCTGGACGACCTTCTCCATGGCCGCGACCGACCGGAAGTCCTCCGGGGAGATCTCCAGGTCGGCGAACGGGATGTCGTAGCGGTCGCCCAGCCACTCGATCAGCCGGAGCAGGTCCAGGCTGCTGATCACGCCGGTCTCCAGCAGGTCGTACTCCGGCTCCAGCTCGGACGCGGGGGTGCCCGGCAGGTACTCGGCCACGATGTACGCGGTGATGTCGCGTTGGACGGTCATGAGATCTTCTCCATCAGACGGCGACGGCTCACCTTGCCGGTGGGGCCGGTCGGCAGCGGTTCGGTCATCAGGTGGAACGCGGTGGGGATCGCCGCCCGGTTGACCTTGGCGGCGCAGTAGCTGCGCAGCTGGAGCCTGGTCACCGCGTCCTCGCCGAACCGGACGAAGGCGTGCAGCGCGCTTCCCGAGGCGGGATCCGGCACGGCGACCACCGCGGCCTCGGTGACCGCGGGATGGATCTGGATGACCCGCTCGATCTCCTCCAGGTTGATGCGCACCCCGCGCACCTTGACCTGCGAGTCGGTGCGGCCCACCAGGGTCAGCTCGCCGTCGGCGGAGCGGGTGACGACATCGCCGGTGCGGTACCAGGTGCGGTCGCCGCGCACGGTGAACCTGTCGTTCAGGCCCGTCGCGCGTGCCCCCGTCTCACCGAGGTAGCCGGCGGTCTGGAACGGGGTGTGGACCACGAGTTCACCGGTGCCGGGGCCGTACAGCACCTCGCCCCGGTCCAGGATCTCGACCAGGACGCCCGGCAGCGGGCTGCCCAGCGGCAGGACGTCCCGGTCGGCGGCCTCACCCGCGGCGAAGCTGTGGATCATGCTGTCGTTGGTCTCGGTGCAGCCGTACACGTTGTGCAGCCGGGCGCCGGGGAACAGCCGGGCCAGTCCGGCCCGCACCGGGCGCGGCACATGGTCGCCGGTGAGCAGTACGTCGCGCACGCCCGGGAAGTTTGGCGCGGTGCCCGACTCCGTCAGCAGCCGGAAGAACATCGGCACCGCCTGCACGACGTGCGGCCCGGTACTCGCCAGCAGCCCGCTCAGATACCGCCCGTCCAGGCACCGGTCGTGGTCCACCGGGATCACACAGCCGCCGTGCCGCAGCGTGGCCCAGATGTCGAGGAGGGTGAGGTCGAAGTTGAGGGGCGCGAAGTTGAGGACCCGGCTGCCGGCGCCCAGGTCGAAGGAACCGCCGGCCCAGGAGGTGAAGGCGTCGATGCCGTCACCGCCCAGCGGGACCAGCTTGGGGGTGCCGGTGGAGCCGGAGGTGGTCAGCACGAGGGCGGTGTCCGGGGGCAGCGCCGGGGCGGCGTCCGCCGGTACGACCCCGTCCCGGCGGTGCGTCAGCTCGTCGCCCAGGACGCCGAGCACGGCCTGGCTGCCGCTGCGGGCGACCAGGTCGGCGAGGAGTTCGCGGCCCAGCTCGGGGGAGGCCAGCAGCAGCGGGCGGCCGGACTGAAGACAGGCCAGCACGGTCGCGATCGCCACGGGCGACTTGGCCGCCTGGAGGGCCAGCGGCCGGCCGGTGTCGGGATACCCGGCGGCCAGTTCGGCGCCGATCCGCTCCGCGACGGCGGCCAGTTCGCCGTAGGTGACGACCTGGCTGCCGGTGCTGCCCAGCAGCAGCGCCGGGGCGTCCGGGTTCTGCTTCGCACGTTCTGTGATGTCACCTGCCAGCGATCTGGACATGGCTCCCCATCGAGTCGGACAACGGATCCCGTACTGCTTTTCCCCGTCATTCTGCGGGTGTCGGGCCATTTCTTTCTTCGGACCAGTGACGGGGTTTTGTACCTGTCCTTTGGTCCGGTTTTCGAAGAAGTGGGAGAACGCATGGAAAACCGCTCCCGGACGGTAATCCGGGAGAATCGGAAGCCGGAATGCTTATTCTCGGAACTTTTCTCAGAAAGGCCCGCCCCGCCGTCCTGCCAGAACTTGTTGGTCCCATGCGCAGACGATCGCCTGCGCCCGATTCCGCACGCCCAGCTTGCGCAGCAGATTGGACACATGGAATTTCACGGTCTTCTCGCTGAGCACCAGGGCCTCGGCGACCTCGCCGTTGGACATCCCGGCGGCGACCAGGTCGAAGATCTCCCGCTCGCGCGAGGTCAGCGTCGACACCCGGGGCGGATCGGGCTGCGGCGGCACGCGTCGTACCAGCAGGTCCACCAGCCGACGGGTCAGCGGCGGCGGCAGCACGGCGTGGCCCGCCGCCACGGCGCGGATCGCGGCGGCGATCTCGCTCAGCGCCGCGTCCTGGAGCACGAAGCCGTCGGCCCCGGCCCACAGGTACTCCAGCGCGCCGGCGTCCACGGTCCGGCCGCCCGGTCCGCCGGAACCCGTCCGGCCGCCCTCCCCGACGAGGACGATCGCCGCCGTGCGCCGCGGGCCGGACCCGAGGGCGCGCAGCACGTCGGCGGTGTCCCAGCCGGGATCGGAGTCGTCGATCAGGACGACGCGCGGCGCCGCCGTGTCCAGCAGGCGCCGCAGCTGCGGCCAGGACGCGGCCTCGCCGGCCGGGCGGAGACCGGGTTCCTGGGTCAGCAGGGCACGCAGGGCCGTCACGAGCAGCGGCCGCCGGGCCAGTACGGCGACCCGGAGGGCTCCGGTGCCGGGCGCGGTGCCCGGACCGGCGCCGGGACCGGTACCGGTGGGGAAGGTGGGCATGAGTGGCTCGACCTCCTAGCGTTCTTCCGCCCCGGCGGCCGGCACGGCCGCCGCGAGCAGCGGCTCGGGCCCGGACGCCGGGTCACCGCCGCCGGACGGACGGCCGGGCCCCGGCCGCCGCAGCCGCGGCAGCCCGCCCCCCGTCCGCAGCTGGTTCTCGCCGAGCAGGATGCTCGCGACGATCACCGCGCCGCCGACCGGCACGTTCCAGCTGATCGTCTCGCCCAGGAACACCGCGCTGATGACCAGGCTGATGAACGGCACGAGGTAGTTGACCGCGGAGGCGCCGGTCGCGCCGATGTCCGCGATCAGCCGGTTGTAGAGGACGTAGGCGAGCCCCGTGCCGAACACGCCGAGCAGCACGATGCTCAGGGCCACCTGCCAGGTGACCGACGGGGTGCGCCAGCCCAGGAAGGGCAGCAGCGCCGCCTGGAGGACCATCGCGACCAGGGTCTGCGCGGCCGCCGACGAGATCGGCGGGATGCCCCGGTCGGACAGGAACTTGCGGACGAACACCGCGTGCCCGGCGTAGATCACGGCGACGGCGAGACAGGCCAGCTCGCCGCCGGCGGTACCGGTCGCGCCGTGCCACGGCGCGATGACCAGCACGATCCCGGCGAACCCGAGGGCCACCCCGAGGCCGCGCCGCGCCGTCGCCCGCTCACTGCGCAGCTGCACGGTGGCCAGGCCCAGCGTCAGCACCGGGGTGGCCCCGGTGAGCACCCCGGCCATGGCGGCGCTGGTGTGCTGCTCGCCCCAGGCCAGCAGCAGGAACGGGGCGACCATGCCGAGCACGGTGGTCACGGTGATGTGCACCCACACGAACCCGAACCGCGGCAGCCGCGCCCCGGTGACCGCGCCGACGACGGTCAGCACCGCCGCCCCGAGGACCAGCCGGGCCAGCACCAGCTGACCGGGGTTCAGCCCTTCCCCGGACACCTTGATCAGGGGATAGCTGGAGCCCCAGATGATCCCCAGGGCGATGAACTGCAGGGCGCTGACACGCTTCACGGGATCGTCCCGTCCCTTCTCTCGCGCACGGCTCTGTCGCACGGCTCTCGCACCCGGCTCGGGCGCGTGGCCCGGACGCACGTCGTCCGTACGTCGTACGGCGGCCGGCGTACGCACGTCGTCCGGCCGCCGGGCGCCGACGCGCATGCGTCAGGCGTTGACCAGTGCCGGGATGCTGTCGCGCCCCTTCTCGAGGGCGGCGGGGTCGATGCTGTCGTCGGGGAGGGTGCCGCTGAGGTAGCGGTCGTAGGCGAGGAGGTCGAAGTTGCCGTGCCCGGACAGCCCGAACAGGATGGTCTTCGCGACGCCCTCCTCACGGCAGCGCAGCGCCTCGTTCACCGCGCCGCGGATCGCGTGGGTGGACTCCGGGGCGGGCACGATGCCCTCGGCCCGCGCGAACATCACACCCGCCTCGAAGCAGTCCCGCTGGCGCAGCGCGACCGCCTCCATCAGGCCCTCCTCCACCACCCGGCTGACCAGCGGGGCGATGTTGTGCGCGCGCAGACCGCCCGCGTGCACGGCCGGCGGCACGAACTGGTGGCCCAGCGTGTGGGTGCGGGTCAGCGAGGTGAGACCGGCGGTGTCCGAGTAGTCGTAGGCGATCCGGCCCTGGGTGAGCGACGGGCAGGCCGCCGGCTCCGCGGCGATCAGCCGCACGCTCGGCCCGCCGTGCAACTGGGCCCGCAGGAACGGGAAGGACAGACCGGCGAGGTTGCTGCCGCCGCCCGCGCAGCCGACCACGATGTCGGGGTAGTCGCCTGCCTTCTCCATCTGGACGAGGGCCTCCTGGCCGATCACCGTCTGGTGCGCGCACACATGGTTGAGCGCGCTGCCGCGGGTGTAGCCCCAGCGCGGGTCGGAGAACGCCACCTGGAGGGCCTCGGACTTGGCGACGCCGAGGCTGCCCGGGTGCTCCGGGTCCTCCTTGAGCACGGTCCGCCCGGCCTCGGTCTCCGCGCTGGGGCTCGGGGTGCAGCTCGCGCCGAACGTCTCCATCAGCACCCGGTGGAAAGGCTTCTGATGGAAGCTCACCTTCACCATGAAGACCTTGGCCTCCATGCCGAACAGCGACGCCGCGAAGGAGACCGCGCTGCCCCACTGCCCTGCGCCGGTCTCGGCGATCAGACCGCTGCGGCCCGCGCGCTTGTTGTAGTACGCCTGCGGGATCGCGGAGTTGGGCTTGAAACTGCCGGTGGGTCCCACGCCCTCGTACTTGAAGTAGATCTTCGCCGGCGTGTCCAGGGCCTTCTCCAGACCGCGGGCGCGCACCAGCGGGGTGGGCCGCCAGCTGGCGTAGAACTGCCGTACCTCGCCGGGGATCTCGAACTCGGGCTCCCGGCTCAGCTCCTGGGCGACCAGGGCCTCGGGCATCGTACGGGCCATCTCCTCCGCGGTGACCGGCCTGCCGGTCGCCGGGCTCAGCACCGGCGCCACATAGTCGAGATCGGCGGCGATGTTGTACCAGGTCTCGGGAATGTCCCGGGCGCTGAGTTCGAACCGTACCGGCTCTATCATGGCTGCCTCTCTGCACAATGGAATAGGTCGTGCGGCCACCGTGACCGTCGGTCCCGGTCTCCCGGTCCATCACCTCGAGGCCGTCTCCGGACAACGTATTCTCGCCACCGGGCGAAGCGTACGGATACGATGGCCGACAGGTGGTAGGGAAAACAATGGAATTCCTCCCGGACGGCGAGGACTGGTAATTCCACCAGTTTCCCGGGCCGTACCCGTACGGCGCCGCGGGCCGCGTGCCACCGTGGTGCTCCGAACCAGGGGCGGGCCGTCCGGACCGTCCGGGCCCGGCCGGGCCGACCGGATGCAGGGGATGGCAGCCATGATTCGTCCAGTCACCGCCGACGACCTCGGCCTGCTCCACTCGCTGGTGCACGGCATGGCCGAGAACGAGGAGGCGACCGGGCAGATCAGCACCGACCGGGACGAGCTGGGCCGCGCGCTGTTCGGTCCCGACCCGGTCGCCTGGGCCCACTTCGCGGTCGACGACAAGACCGGCGAGGTCGTCGGATACACGCTGTGGGCCCTCGTCTACAGCACCTGGCGCGGCACGGCGATCCACATCGACGACATCTACATCCGTCCCGACCTCGTCGGCACCGGCATCGACACCGCCCTGCTCAGCCACCTGGCCGCTCTCTCCGCCGAGCGCGGCTACCGCCATATGCAGTGGTGGGGCAGGGTCACCAACGAACCGGTCGCCGCCTACTACCGCTCGCTCGGCGCGGAGATCCCCTCGGTGCAGGGCGGGGAACTCACCGTCTTCCGGCTCTCCGGAGCCCCGCTCGCCGACCTCGCCCGCCAGGCGTAGCCGGCCCCCGGACCTTCCTTCCCCCCGCGGTCGGCGCCGGCCATCCCCCCTTCCGGTCGGCGCCGACCGCCCCCTCGTACGGAGACGGCCGTGCGGAGAGCACGTGCGGACACGAAGAATCCCGCCCCTGGACACCAGGGGCGGGATTCTTCGGTTCGAGCGCCGGGCAGGCCTTGCACCTGCATTTCCCCGCAGGAAGCGGGGCGTCTTTCCTTGGACCACCAACGCGCGGCGCGCTTCCCCTTGTTCGAGCTGTTCGGGGCGGCGAGCTCAAGATCTACTGTACACCGTCCGGCCGGGTGCCCCGTACCAGTCCGTCGAGCTCCGCCTCGAACAGCAGCTCCGGGTCGAAGCCCATCCCCGTGAAGTGCCCGGCGAGTTCGAGGGACAGCGCGCCGTGCAGCCGGGTCCAGACGGCGAGGGCTCGGCGCAGCACCGGCGCGGGGGCCGGGTGGCCGCGGTCCCACTCCCGGTGCCCGGCGAGGTGGGCGTCGAACCCGGCCTCGTCCGGGCCGGCTTCGCCGCCGTCCGCCGGGAGCGCCGCGCAGACGTCGAGCAGGACGGCCATGATCTCGGCGGCGATGAGGGTGACGTCCTCGGGGGCGTGGTAGCCGGGCACGGGGGTGCCGTAGATGAGGAAGTACCGGTGGGGGTCCGCCAGCGCCCAGTTCCGCAGGGCATGGGCGAGCGTCCTGAGGCGGTCGGCCCCGGAGGCATGGGATGCATCCGGGGCGGCGGCCGCCGCGAGACAGGTGTCGGCCACGCTCCGGTAGGCGTCCGTGACCAGGGCGGTGATCAGCTCGTCCCGGCTGCCGAAGTAGCGGTAGAGGGCGGGGCCCGTCATGCCCATCCGCCGGGCGATCGCGTTGAGGGAGAGCGCGGAGGCTCCCGAGCCGGCGATCTGCTCCCAGGCGTGCTCCTTGATCTCGGCGCGCACCTGCGCCCGGTACCGGTCCCGGGGGGAGGGCTGGGCCGCGGGGGCCGTCCGCCGGGCCATGGTCACCACCTGCTTTCGGCTGGGGCGCCGGGTCCGAGGCGCGCGCGACAGTGGTGAGAGGCTATCACCATCGTCATAGCCGCTTAGAAAAGTTCGGGGAGGGCCTTGACGCGTCCGGACGCCGTGGCGCATCGTTGCGTCATCGAGTTAGAGCATCTAACGCAAACGTCACCTGCTAACGAAGACTCGGAGATCTGTGATGAACACGCCGCACACCCCTGAGCGCCTCGAGGTCGTCCTCCCCGGCAAGGCCGAGCCCGAGGAGCTTCAGCTGCGCCGCGGCCCGGTGCCCGCTCCCGCCGCCGGGCAGATCGTCGTCCGGGTGGAGGCGACCGGAGTGTCCTTCGCCGAGCAGCAGATGCGCCGCGGCCGGTACTACGACCAGCCCGCGTTCCCCTTCGTCCCCGGCTACGACCTCGTCGGCACCGTCGCCGCGACCGGCCCCAAAGCGGACCCGGGCCTGCTCGGCACCCGCGTCGCGGCCCTGACGAAGACCGGCGGCTGGGCCAGTCACGCCGTGCTCGACGCGGCCGACGCGGTCGCGGTGCCCGACGGTGTCGGCGCCGCCGAGGCGGAGACCGCGGTGCTCAACGGGATCACCGCCTGGCAGATGCTGCACCGCAAGGCCCGGGTACGGCGCGGCGGCACCGTCCTGGTGCACGGTGCCAACGGCGGGGTCGGCTCGATCCTCGTCCAGCTGGCCCGCGCCGCCGGAGTCCGGGTCATCGGCACCGCCTCACCCCGCCATCACGACGCCCTGCGCGCGGCCGGCGTCACCCCCCTCGACCACCGCACCGCCGATCTCCCCGCCCGCGTCCGGGAACTGGCGCCCGGCGGGGTGGACGCGGTCTTCGACCACGTCGGCGGCCCCGGCCTGACCGGCTCCTGGCGGCTGCTCGCCCCCGGCGGCACCCTCGTCTCCTACGGCAGCGCCGCCACCCGCGACGCGACCGGCTCCAAGCAGTGGCCGGTGCTGAAGCTCCTGGTCCGCGTCTGGACGTGGAACGCGCTGCCCAACGGCCGCCACGCGTACTTCTACAACGTCTGGGCGGGCAAGGCCCTGTCGAAGGACCGCTTCCGCGCCCGGCTGCGCGCCGACCTCACCCAGGTGTTCACCGCCCTGCGGCGCGGCGACATCACCGCCACCGTCGCCGCCGAACTCCCCCTGGAACAGGCCGCCGAGGCCCTCCGCCTCGCCGAGTCCGGCACGGTCAACGGCAAGGTCGTCCTCGTCCCGTGACCACCGGCCGGGCGAGCGGGGCGGCTCAACCCTCACCCCCGCCCAGCGCCGTGCGCAGCTCGTTGCGCCGCCGGATCCCCAACTTGCGGTAGCTGTTGGTCAGATGGGTCTCCACGGTGCGCCGGGCCAGATGCAGCAGGTCGGAGATCTCCGCGTTCGTCCGCCCGGTGGCGGCCAGTTCGGCGATCCGCCGCTCGCTCCCGGTGAGCGAACCGGCCCCGGTACGGGCCGAGGCACGACGCGCACCGCCGTCCCGCAGCGCCTGCTCCGCCAGCCCCCGCAGCCGCAGCGCGCCCACCGCCTCCGCCCGGTCGGCGGCCTCCCGCAGCACCTCACGCGCCCGGGACGTCTCCCCGGCGGACGCCAGCTGGCGGCCCAGCGCCAGCAGAGCCGACACCAGTTCCGAGGAAGCGGGCGAGTCCCGCAGCAGCGCCACCGCCTCCGCGGTCAGCTCCAGACCCCGCCGGCCCCCCGTCGCCGTACCGAGGACCCGCAGCGCGCGCCCCTGCGTGCGGGGCGTGTTCCACAGCCGGGCCAGCCGCAGCTCCTCCTCGGCCAGGGCCAGCGCCTCCTTGGACTGGCCGAGCGCCAGCCGGCACTCGGCGGTGGCCGTACGCCACGGGGTGACGACCGGACTGGCCACCTCACGGGCCGACTGCCTGCGGCCGCACTCCAGGAAGTCGTGCACGGCGGCGGCCGGGTCACCGGCGGCGGCGCGCAGCAGGCCGCGCGCGTACAGGAAGCGGTTCACCTCCCAGGAGTCGGGCGCCTCCCGCAGATCGAAGGCGGCCGCGAACCGCTCGGCCTCCGCGAGCCGGTCCGTCTCCACGAGCGCGATCAGGGCCTGCGCCTGGCCGTTGGTGGGGTGCGGGCAGGCGGCGGACGGCGGGAGCGCCCCGGCCAGCAGCACCGGCCAGTCGCCCCGGGCCGCCGCCGTGTCGGTACGGACGTTCAGCAGCGCCTCGTGCATGGGGTGCAGCACATCGGGGCGGACGGCCAGACCGCGCTCCACCAGCCGCTGCGCCTCGTCGAGTTCGTCGGCCCACTGACTGACCGCGGCCGCCGTGCCCACCAGGAACAGCTCGGACAGCGGGTCGGTGGGCTCGGTGAGCAGGACGCGCAACCGGGCCATGGCGTCCTGCGCCGACAGCAGCCCGGCCGTCGCCGCGTGCCGCACCAGCAGCGCCCGCCCGGCCGGACCGACCAGCACGGGGGTGTGCTCCGCCGTGCGCGTCAGCCAGCCGTACACCTCCTGGCGCACCTCGCCGTCCCGGTCCGCCAGCAGCGCGGACGCGGTCTGCAGGATGCGCGCCAGATCGGGGCGGCCGGCGAGCTGGCCGTCCACCGAGCGCAGCACCTCGACGGCCGCCCGGGTGCGGCCCCGGCCGGTCAGCGCCGTGCCCAGCGCCACCGCCGCCCGCACCCGGTCCTGCGGGGTGCCCGGCAGCCGCAGCGCCTCCGCCAGACGGGGGATGCCCGCCGAGGCGTGCCGGGCCGCGTACTCCAGGCTGCCCAGCTCGGTCAGCAGCGGCTGACGGCGGTCGTCGGGCAGCGGCTCGTCGAGGGCGCGGCGCAGGAACGCCACCGCGTCGTCGGGACGGTCCTCGCGCAGCGCCAGCGCCGCCGCCTCCTGCAACACGGCCAGGGCCCAGGGCGCGTCCACCGGATCGGCCAGCAGCAGCCGGCGGGCCACCGCGTCGGCGGGGGCGCCGTGCCGCAGCAGCGTCTCGGCGGCCGCCCGGTGCGCGGCGTGCCGCCGCACCGCCGGTACGTCGGTGAGCACCGCGTCCCTGAGCAGCGGGTGGGCGTAGGTGAGATGACCGCCGGGACCGGGGCGCAGCAGACCGAGGCCGCTCATCGCGGTCAGCCAGCCCGCCACCCGCACCGGGTCGGTGCCCGACAGCTCGGCGAGCAGCCCGGCCTGGTCCTCGGCGGGACAGCACGGACCGCCGGGACAGCCGGGCACGAGGGTCACCGGGAGGCCCGCCGGGCCGCGCGCCGGGGCGGCCGCCGTACGGTCCCAGCCCTCGTCCAGCACCGCCAGCGCCCGCGCCACCTCGGTCGTACCGGGGCCCGCGCTGTCCAGGCTCCACGCCACCGCCTCCCGGTACGCGCCCGGGTACAGGGCGGCGCAGGACACCGGCACCGCGGTGTGCCGGCCCGCGCCGAGATCCGTCAGCAGGGCACGCAGCAGCAGCGGGCTGCACGCACCGGCCCGCACACAGTCCTCGGTCCACCGCACGGAGGCGTCCGGGAACGCCGCCCTCACCCGCTCCACCGCCTGGCTCTCGGTGAGCGGCGTGAGGATGTGGGTGCGCACCAGGGCGGGCGCCAGGGTGTGCGCGATGCCCGGGACGGGCGGGTCCACGTCGTACTGGCTGCGCTCGGTGACGGCCAGCACCAGCGGCAGCCGGTCCGCGTACCGGGCGGCCTCCACCAGCCAGCGGTGCGAGGCCGCGTCGGCGAGATGGACGTCGTCCACCGCGACCAGCAGCGGTGCGCGCTCGGCGTAGGAACGCAGCACCCGCCACAGCCCGGCCGCCGTGGTCCGCTCGTCGCCGTCCGCCGCGAGCTCCTCGAAGTCCGGGACCGGGCCGAGGAGTTGCAGCACCGTCGAGAAGGGGATCGTGGCGTCGGCGGGGGAGCAACGGGCGCGCAGCACCACCATCCCGGCCTCGGCCGCCTCCTCGGCGGCCGCCTCCAGGACGGTCGTACGGCCCGTTCCGGTCGCGCCGCGCAGCAGCACGAGACGTCCGCTGCCGGACCGGGCACGGCGGGCCTGAGCGGCCACCACCGCGACGGCTTCGCGCAGTTCAGGTAAACGATGCGGCATGGCCACCTCCTCGCGCGGACCTGCTGGGGTTCCCCGTTGAAGACGGCCTGAGCCGGGACATGCCTGAGCGCGGCGCCTGCGCGAGCGCGCCGCTCGGTCCCGTCCGGCAGGGCGCGGTCTGCGGGAGCGCGTCCTGCCGGACGGTGTGACGCGGTGCCTGTCCGGGCATGCCGTGGTGGTCGGTGCGACACGGCCGCGGGGGCGCGACGCCGTGGTGGCGGAGGGGCCCGGCCCGGTACGGCAGGGAGCCGGTCCACAGCGGGCGGGGACGGCCCGTCGGGAACGCCCCGCCGTGGTCGGCGTACGGCGGTGCGTTCCGTGCGGTGCCCCCGGGCCCGCAGCGTCCGGGTCCGCAACGTCTGGGCCCACAGCGTCCGGGCCCACAGCGTCTGAGCCCATTGCCTCCGGGCCCGTTGCCCCCGGGACCGGACCCTTCGGGCCCCGCGCCCCCGAGCCCGGTGCCCCGGGGGCACCCGCCCCGGGGACCGCAGGCTCCGGACCCGTTGCCCTCGTGGTCACGGTTCGTGGGATCTCGTGGTCGGTGTCGTGGTGTTCCACGATTGCCGCCGTCCCGCGCGGCACAGGAATGTGGACGTGTCACGCCTGTCACCGGCCCCGCCCGGGCGACGGGCACGAGAGCACAGGGGACGCGGTTGCAGAGCACATTCCGCACCACACCACACACCGGCCCGGTCACCCGGACGACCGGTGCACCGGCAGCCCGGACGACGACCGGCACCACGGCCCAGGCCGGCGCCATGCCCTCCGCCACGGCGGGCGGCGGCGACGGCAGCGGGCGGATCAAGGTGGCCGTGCACGCACCGGACCCGATCTCCCGGGAGGGCGCGATCTGCCAGCTGCGCCGCCACCCGGAGATAGAGCTGTGCGAGGAGGGCCACGCCGGCCCCGGCACGGTGGCGGTCCTCATCGGCGACACCTTCGACGGGCCCGGGCTCACCCGGCTGCGCAGACTGGTGCGCAGCGAGGGCGCGCGCGCCGTGCTCGTCGTCGGGACACTGCGCGAGAGCGAGCTCCTCGACGTCATCGAGTGCGGGGTCGGCGCGATCGTCTGGCGCCACGAGGCCACCCACGACCGGCTGGCGCAGGCCGTGCTGGCCGCCGCGCGCGGCGACGGCGATCTGCCCGCCGATCTGCTCGGCAGGCTCATCAGCCAGGTCGGCACCTTGCACCGGGGCGCCGCGGGGCGGCCCGGGGTGCCCTCGTCGGTCCTGACGCAGCGCGAGATCGACGTGCTGCGGCTGGTGGCCGAGGGGCTCGACACCAAAGAGATCGCCGGCAAGCTGTCCTACTCCGAACGCACCGTCAAGAACGTGGTGCATGGTCTGACCACACGGTTGCACCTGCGCAACCGCGCCCACGCGGTGGCCCACGCACTCCGGGAAGGCTACATCTGACCGAACGGGCATCCGACACCGGACCTTGGGGCAGTGGTATCTGCCCCGATGTGTCTGTCGGGGTGGCCGGGCCGGTGGGCAGGATGGTGAAGGGCGGGCAAGGAAAGGCGAGTCGGCGTGATCCACGAGGTGGACCGGGTTCTCAAGGACCTGCTCCGGAGCGGTGCGCTGGCCGGTTCCGGCATCGACGTCTCCCTCGACGCACCGACACGCGACTGGTCGGCACGCCGCAACGGGCCCGTCATCAACGCCTACCTGTACGACATCCGTGAGGACGTCAACCGCCGCCAGCGCGGCCATGTCGCCGTGCGCGACGAGCGGGACGTCGTGGTGAAACGCCGTCAGCCGCCGCGCTGGTTCCGGCTGTCGTACCTCGTGACGGCCTGGACCAAACAGCCCGAGGACGAACACCGGCTGATCTCCGCCGTGCTGGCCACCCTGATCCCGCGCGAGATGCTCATGCCCGACGAACTCCCCGGCTCCCTGCGGGCCCTGGGACTCTCGGTGCCGATCTCGGTCGCCGGCATCCAGACCGAGTCCCGCTCCCTCGCGGAGATCTGGTCCGCGCTCGGCGGCGAACTCCGGCCGAGCCTCGACGTCGTGGTCACCGCGCCCTTCCCCGCCTACCCCGAGTACGACGCCGGACCCCCGGTCACCGAGGGCGCCGCGGTCCGCGTCCGCACCCTCGACGACACCGCCCCCGGCGACAGAACCGGCACAGCCGCCGGCGGCGCCGCGGTGTCGGAGACGCGCGCGCACCGGCCCGCGCAGATCGAGGCCGCCAAGGAGGCCTACCTGGCGGCCCTGGCGGAACGCGGCGCCGGCCGGCCGGGCGGGCGGGGCGGCTCAGGGGGAACGGCCGGGTGAGCACCGATCTCCACCCGGCACCGCCCGCCGACACCACCGGGACCACCGACCCCGCCGCACCGCTCCTCGACCGCCTCGACCGCCTCCGCGACCGGGTCGCCGCCCTCGTCGAGCACCGTGCCGCGGGCGACCCCACCGCCGCCGACCCGCTGCGCGGCCTGTATCTGTCCGAGGAAGCGGTACGGCACCTGCTGCTCCCCGAACGCCCCGCCACCGCCGCCGAACTCGGCCTGGACATGGCCACGGCGGACGTCACCGGGCCCCTGGGCGCCACGGACCCGGCCGCCGGCGACCACAGCGGGCATGACGAGCACGGCACGTACGGGGCATACGGCGAGCCCGGCGCATACGGCGAGCCCGGCGACCGCTTCGCCGCGCTCGCCGGGCGGCTGCGCCTGACCGGCCTCGACGCCACCCTCCTCCTCGTCGCGCTCGCCCCCGACCTCGACCGCGTCTTCGAGCAGCTCTACGGCTACCTCAACGACGACGTCAGCCGCCGCCGCGCCACCGTCGGCCTCGCCCTCGACCTGTGCGGGGCGCCCCCGCACGCGGCGGCCGCCAGAGCCCGGTTCCATCCACGCGCCCCGCTGGCCGCGCTGGGTCTGCTCGTCGTCGAGGAACCCGAACGACCCCTCCTCAGCCGCTCGTTGCGCGTCCCCGACCGGATCGTCGCCCACCTCCTCGGCGACGACACCCCGGACGCCGCGCTCGCCGCCCACCTCCGCACCCCGGCCGCCCACCCGGGCGCCTTCCACGACCCGTCGACGGCCGGACAGCACCCCGGCGATATCGAGTTCACCCGCCTCGCGGAGCGCCTCGCCGCCCGCCTCGCCACCGGGGCCCCGCTCGCCGCCTATCTCCGCGAACCCCGCGAAGGCGAGGGTGCCGCCTGTGCCGACGACGCCCTGCGCACCGCCGGCCTGGCCCCGGCCCTGCACTACTCCGGCCCCGAGGAGCACGTACCCGAGCTGCTGCGCGAGGCCCGGCTGTGCGACCGGGCCGTCGTCCTGACCGCCCTGCCCGACCGGCCCGGCCCGCTGCTCAGGTCGCTGACCGCGGTCACCGACGTCACCGTCCTGATCACCGGCTCCCGCCCCTACGACCCGCAGTGGTGCGACACCGACCCGCTGATCCTGGAGGTACCCGCCCGGCACGCCGGGGCACCGCACGTCTGGCACGCCGCGCTGTCCGAGCCGCCCGGCTTCGACCTCGCGGCGACCGTCGCCCCGTACCACCTCGGCGGCGACCACATCGCACGGGCCGCCCGCACCGCCGAGGCGCTCGCCGCGTTCGACGGCAGCCCCCTCACCGCCGCCCATCTGCGGCTCGCCGCCCGCCAGCAGTCCGCCTCAGGACTGGAACAGCACGCCCGCCGCATCCGCCCCGCCGTCGACTGGACCGACCTGGTCCTCCCCGAACGCCCCCTCGCCCAGCTGCACGAACTCGCCCTGCGCGCCCGGCACCGCGACCGCGTCCTCGGCGACTGGCGGCTCAGCGCGGGCGGCGGCCGCGGACGCGGTGTGCTCGGTCTCTTCGCCGGCGAGTCCGGCACCGGCAAGACCCTGTCCGCGGAGGTCGTCGCCGCCGAACTCGGCCTCGACCTCTATGTCGTGCAGCTGTCGTCGGTGGTCGACAAGTACGTCGGTGAGACCGAGAAGAACCTCGAGCGGATCTTCACCGAGGCCGACCGCACCGACGCCGTGCTCCTGTTCGACGAGGCCGACGCCGTCTTCGGCAAGCGCTCCGAGGTCAAGGACGCCCACGACCGGTACGCCAACCTGGAGAGCGCCTATCTCCTCCAGCGCCTCGAGGCGTTCCACGGGATCGCGCTGCTCACCACCAACCTGCGCGCCAACATCGACGAGGCGTTCACCCGGCGCCTGGACCTGGTGGTCGACTTCCCGTTCCCGGACGCCGAGCAGCGCCTGGCGCTGTGGCGGCACGGCCTGGCCCATGTCCCCGTCACGGACGGCATCGCACTGCGGCCGCTGGCCGAGGACTTCGAGCTGGCGGGCGGTTCGATCCGCAGCGCCGTGGTGACCGCCGCGTACCGGGCGGCGGGCCGGGCCGAAGCGGTCGGCGCGGCGGACCTGCTGGAGGGAGCCCGCCGCGAATACCGCAAGGCCGGCCGCCTGGTGCCCGGTGAGGGCACCTGGTGACGGCCGGCCGGGACCGCGTCCGCGTCCGCGGTGTCAGCCGTTGTCCGGCTTGACGATCCGCCACTGCTGGTCGTCGGTGTCGGAGCAGTCGAAGAGGGTCAGATTCGTCCCGTTGCCTCCGGTGCTGTAACCCGCCACGTCCAGACACTTGTTGTTGCTGGCGAAGTTACGGATCCAGTAGGCGCCGTCGGGCCGCTTCTCGACCCACCAGAGCTGGTTGTCCGCGGTCGTGCCGTCACAGGTGAACTCGGTGATCGGCGTACGGACCGGCTGCGCCCCGTAGGCCGGCAGGTCCATGCACAGCTGGTCCTTGACGTTGCGGATCTGGAACAGCCGCCGCCCGCCGGGACCCAGCTTCGGGTACCTGACCTCCAGGTTCCACAGCTGGTTGTCGTGGCTCGTCCCGTCGCAGATGTACTCCTGGACCGGGCCGTTCGTCTTGCCCTTCTCGTAGCCCGGGATGTCCGCGCACTTCTTGGTCGTCGGGTTGTACAGCAGCACGTTCGTCGCCGGGACCACCGGCGGCACGGCCTTCTTGGTCACCTTCGGCTTGGCCGTCTCCCCGCCGTCGCCTCCGCCGCCCCCGCCGCCCGAACCCGTGGCGGCGGCGTGCGTCTCGGGAGCGGGGGCCGCCTGCGACGGCACCGCCTCCGGCACGCTGGACGCCGCGGTGAGCGGGGTCGGCGACGGGCTCGGTGCGAGCGTCGTCCCTGCTTCGGCTGCTGCTACTTGTTCGGTGGCGAGGCTTCTGACCTGGGGTTTGTAGGCGATCCAGAGGAGGATGAAGGTCATGGCGAGGGCCATGAGGGTGCCGAGGAGGGTGGCGAGCCAGCGGGGGAGGAAGCCGCGTTGGACGTAGGTGCCGTCGACGGGGAGGGGGTTGACTCCGGAGCGTTGTACGGCGAGTCGGTAGGGGCGTTCTTCTTTGGGGCCGAACCAGATGATGCGGCGGGGTTTGAGGGTGGCTTTGACGAAGGCGGCGCGTCCGGGTTCGATCTGGACGTTGGCGGGGTGGAGGTCGTAGGTGAGCTGGTCGCCGTTGTCGTTGCCGTTGAGGCTTGCGGTGAGGCGGGTGTTGCCGAGGTTGTCGATGGCGAGGCGGGGGCGTCCGCGGAAGCGTCCTTTGACGGTGGGGGGGACGAGTTCGGCGCGGATCTCGGTGAAGGGGGTGATGGTGAGGTTGCCCTCGGGGACGGTGACGGCTTCGGGGTGTTCGGTGGGGGTGATGCGGATGGCGTAGGGGTTGGGTCCGGCGGTGGCGTCGGGGGTGCGGGGTGGTGCGAAGGTGAGGTCGACGGTGCCGGTGGTGCCGGGGTAGAGGCGGAGGGTCTGGGGTTCGAGGGTGGTCCAGGGGGCGATGGGGCCGACGGGTTCGAAGCGGTACTCGTCGACGACGTCGCCGGTGTTGCGCAGCCGCAGCCGTACCCGGGTGCTGCTGCCCGGATCCACCGTCGCCGACGCCGGTTCCAGGGAGGTCCAGAGGGTCATGTCGCCTTCTGCCGTTCTCTCTGCGGTGCTGGGACGGTCAGACCGTGAACTTGACTGCTTCGAGCCAGCTGCTGTTGTTCAGGGTGCCGCCGAAGATGTAGTCGGGACGTGCCTTGGTGCATCCCTGGGCGAGCCAGCCGGTGTCGTGGACATGGGCGACCTGGCAGAGCTGCCCGCTGCCGACGTTGATGGCGAAGCCCAGCAGGTTCGGGGCGGACTGCCGGGCGGTGCCGATGTAGTTGTCCTTGCCGTCGGCGGCCACCGCGGTCCAGACCCCCTGCCGCCACTTGCCCTGGCCGTTGGTCGACTGGTCGTCGTGGATGAAGTCGTTGCCCGCCGACCCGGCGACCCCGGCCACCGCGACGTTCAGCGCCTTGAGCGGCTTGCTCAGGCCGACCGTGCCGGCCATGGTCCCGTCGCACACCGGCTTGGTCCAGCCCTTGCCCGTGACGTACGCCCGGTAGCAGATGTGCCGCCCGTTGGGGTCGTCCGCGGCCAGCCGGCGCACCGCCGTCGCAGCGGTGTCCTCCTTCGGCCTGGCGGTCACCGTGGCCGTCGCGGCGGCCCCGCCGCCGCCCCCACCGCCGCCGCCTCCGCCCGCACCGGCGTTCGCGGCCTGCGTCCCGGTGTCGGCGGGAGGGATCGACACCGCCGGTGCGCTCGTCGCCGACAAGGGCGGTTCCGGGGTCGTGGACGGGGTGGGCGCGAGTGTGCTGCCTGCTTCGGCTGCCGCTACTTGTTCGGTGGCGAGGCTTCTGACTTGGGGTTTGTAGGCGATCCAGAGGAGGATGAAGGTCATGGCGAGGGCCATGAGGGTGCCGAGGAGGGTGGCGAGCCAGCGGGGGAGGAAGCCGCGTTGGACGTAGGTGCCGTCGACGGGGAGGGGGTTGACTCCGGAGCGTTGTACGGCGAGTCGGTAGGGGCGTTCTTCTTTGGGGCCGAACCAGATGATGCGGCGGGGTTTGAGGGTGGCTTTGACGAAGGCGGCGCGTCCGGGTTCGATCTGGACGTTGGCGGGGTGGAGGTCGTAGGTGAGCTGGTCGCCGTTGTCGTTGCCGTTGAGGCTTGCGGTGAGGCGGGTGTTGCCGAGGTTGTCGATGGCGAGGCGGGGGCGTCCGCGGAAGCGTCCTTTGACGGTGGGGGGGACGAGTTCGGCGCGGATCTCGGTGAAGGGGGTGATGGTGAGGTTGCCCTCGGGGACGGTGACGGCTTCGGGGTGTTCGGTGGGGGTGATGCGGATGGCGTAGGGGTTGGGTCCGGCGGTGGCGTCGGGGGTGCGGGGTGGTGCGAAGGTGAGGTCGACGGTGCCGGTGGTGCCGGGGTAGAGGCGGAGGGTCTGGGGTTCGAGGGTGGTCCAGGGGGCGATGGGGCCGACGGGTTCGAAGCGGTACTCGTCGACGACGTCGCCGGTGTTGCGCAGCCGCAGCCGTACCCGGGTGCTGCTGCCCGGATCCACCGTCGCCGACGCCGGCTCGAGAGAGGTCCACAGGGTCACTTGGCGGACTCCTCGGCGCTCGCGGACTGCGGTATCGGCACTTCGTTGCAGTACATGCGTCCCACGTATTCCTTGATCTCCACGATCTCCACGGCGATCTCTGCCGAGACGCCGGTCGCGATCTCCACGGCGGCCGTCACGGCGCCTGTTCGTCGTCTTCCGTCCGCTGCACCGCGGGCACCGGGCCGCTCATCACCCGGCGGGCGTTGTCCACCGCGTGCCGCTCGCCCGAGTCGCCCTCGGAGGACACCCGTGCCCCCGCCCCGTTGTCGGTGCCCGGCACCGGACCGGCCAACTGGTCGTTGTAATGCGTCAGTTCGTGTGCCCAGTCTTCCTTGGACAGCGAACCGCCGACCACGATGTTCGGACCGGAGGTGTACGCCTTCGCCTGCAGTTCCCTGGCCGACTCCCGGGCCAGGGCGTTGGTGTGGACACGGACACCGCTGAAGTCGGCCCCATGGAACCGGGCCTCCATCTCGCTGCGCAGCCCCGCATCCATCTGTTCGCCGGGGGACTTCACCACCTCGTTCACCAGCGCCCGCCGCTGCACCTGCGGCACATGCCCGCAGCCCGCGTCGTGCTGATGCTCGTTGGCCGTGCGCTGCACCACCGGGGACGGCCCGCACGTGGCGGCGTGCGGGTCCCGTCCGGCGGCGACCGCGCGGGCCACCGCCGCGTTGCCCGCGAGGCGTTGCAGGGTGAGCATCCGTCCGGCGGCGGATCCCCCGGCGGTCTGCGGACCGGGGGAGGCGGACAGAGCGACCGGTGACCACACGGATCTGATCGGCCCGGTGACGCGGGCGCGGTCCTCCTGTGCGTGCATCAACAACCCTTCGGCGACGGGGTACCAGGACTACGGCGCACCAGGGACGCGGACAAGGTCCCTGAGGGCAGACCCGGGGGCAGATCCGGGGGCGGATCCAGGAACGGACCCGGGGACGGGCCCGGGACGGACCCGGGGCGGCGCCCACCGTACACCGTCCGCGACCGCCGTCACGTTGTGCCGTCCGGCGGCGGATCCGGGTCCAACCGCCCGTGCGCGTCCGTCACATGCCCCCGGCCGCCCGGCTCCGCCACCATCCGCCGTACGGCCGACACCGGCATCCTGACCACCACCGGCACGCTCAGCACGTGGTCGACCACGCCGATGCCCTGCCGGGCGTCCCGCACCCGCCCCGTGTGCCGGGGCCGCACCCGTGCCACCGCCCGGAACTGCACGGTGAACTGCACCAGCGCCGACTCCTCCTTGGGCTTGTGCAACGGTCCCGTACCCGCCGCGAGCCCCGCGGCGTCGGTGGGACCGCCGTCCCGGGTGTGGGCGACGGGCATGCTGTTCATACCCGAGTAGTCCGCCTTCACCGGGCCCTCGCCACCGGAGAACCGGGCCGACCTGCCGTGGTGCGCGGCATGCCGGTGCTCGGTACCCGTCGGGCGCAGCTCGTCCGGGGCGCTGCGCACCAGCGTCTCGAACGACAGCTCGGCGCTGCGGCCCAGTACCCTGCCGTGCAGCAGCCGGGCGTGCAGGGAGCAGGCGATGTCCTGGCCCTCCACCCCGGACACATGCACCGGCGGCAGCTCGGCGCCCGCCGACACCAGCATCGGCAGAGCCGACATCAGCCACTCCGTGGACACCGCCTCGGTCTGCGCATAGTGCGCCGCGTTCCCCGGGGTGCGGAAACCGGAGTCCACGTGGGCCGCGGCCATGGCCCGGCCCAGCGACTCCCGTACCTCCGGCGCCCCCCGGAACCCGTTGACCTGGGCCGCCGGCGGCAGCGCCGCGCCGTCCTCCCGCCAGCCGCGCAGCCGCCCCGGCGAGGCGGCCGCGACGGCGGGACCGGCGGGGACCCGGTGACCGCCCGGCACGATGGTGCCGTTGCCCTGCCCGGTGGCGACCGGCCGCGCCTGCTCCGCACGGGCCAGCGCCGTCAGGTCCTTCGAGAGGGTACGGAACACGAACTGGCTGTCGAACCCCACCGACGCCAACTGACCTGACTTGGAAAGCAGTTCGAGATCGACCCGGAACGGCACGGCCACCTTCGACTGGGCCTGCGAGGTGTCCACGACGGTCCGCAGCCCGATCTGCCCGCGGCCCACCGCGGTCCGCTGACCGGAATCGGTGCTCCCGACGGCGGGCGCCGCGACCGCGCCCGCGCTGCCGACCGCGTCGTCGTGCGGCTTCCCCGAGCCGGTGAACGAGCCCTCCACGGAATGCGTCTCGCTCTCCCGGTGGCTCTCGGCGCTCTGGGCCGTCGCCACGGTCGAGTACTCCATGTCGCGGTCGCCGCCCGGGCCCACGACCGCGCCGGCACCCTGGCGCCGCAGCCGCAGGACCGCCCAGTACGGCGTCGCCCGGCGGCCCGGCGTACCGCTGTTGCGCAGCAGCTCCACGGGGACGCCGCCGTCCATGGCACTCGCGAGCAGCGCGGTCACGCCGTCCCGGTCCAGCACCCGCAGCAGCCTCTGCACATTGTCGAACGGGTCGTCGAGCCGGGTCGCGGGCAGCAGGTCGCGGGCCAGACCGCGGTCCCCGACGGCCGCGCGCAGCCGGTTCAGCAGGGGCACGAAGTCGGGCAGCTCCTCGATCAGACCGAGACCCAGCGGCTGCCCGGCGGCGAGCGCCGGCACCCCGGGCGGAGCACCCGCGCCGTCCCCGGTGTCCCGGGCCCCCTCCGGCGCGGCCGCCACCGGACCCGGGACGCTCCCGCCCTTCACCGCCGTGGCCGCCGCGGTCCCGCCGTCCGCCGTCGCGGCTGCCGTCGTCGTGCTTCCGCCGTTTGCCGTCGTCGCCGTCTCAGCCGTCGCGGCCCCGTCGTCCGCCGCCCGCGCCGCCTCCGGATCCTCCAGGCCCGCCGCCCGGAGCTGCGCCGTCGTCAGCCACACGGCCACCGCGCCCAGCAGGGTGCGCTGCCCCGCGGCGACATACGGGCCGAGCCCGTTGACCTTCACCTCGGCGGCCATCCGCACACCGAGGTTGCACTGCACCAGGAACAGCGGCTCGGTGCGCGGATTGACCGCGTTGCGCTCCACCGTGCCGCCCAGCGACGTGCTGCGCGCATCCGTCACGGCGGTGCCGTGGTGGTACGACGCGGACTCGCCCAGCGACCACGCCTCGCCCTTCTGGGAGCCCGCCCCGTTGAACGTCACACCCTTGCTCCTGGTCCGCGACCGCTGTCCCGACGCCTGGTGGCCGCCCAGCGCCATGTTCTCCATACCGGCGCCGGTGCTCTTCAGCACGACCCGCGGCGCGGTGAGCGCGAAGCGCGTGCCGACCGCGCCGTGCAGCCCGGCGAGCCGCCGCGGATGGCGCAGGTCGCTGATCACCCAGCCGGAGTCGACGCCCTGCCGCAGTGCGCCGGTGACGGCCTGCGGCGAGAACCGGTCCTCGACCGCGAGGCGCGGCGCCAGCCCCTCGGCCTCGTACGCGGTGTCGGGATCCTTGTCGGTACGGCCCTTGCGGGCGGCCCGGCCCAGCAGCTCGAAGGCCAGGTTCTGGATGTCGCGCCCGTCGCCGACGGTCTCCACGAAATCCCAGTCCCGCAGATCACCCCGGGCCGCCGCACCGCTGAGGGCCCCGATGCCCTCACTGCCGAGCGGGTGCGCGCGGTGCCCGCCGCGGGCCCGTCTGTCCAGTGCGCGGCGGGTGTCCGCGTCCACGGTGAGCGCGGTCGGAGAACTCAGCCGGACGTCCTGGCCCTGTCCCTCGAAGGCCAGGTGCCGGCCCGTCGTACCGGCGTCGGTCGACGCGATCACCTCGGCCTCGGGCTCGTCCCGCCCCGGGCTGCCGGGCGTCACCGCCCGCTTCAGGGTGCGGTCCCGGCTCGTCATGGTGACCTGCACACCGAACCGCAGCCGGGTGCCGAACGTACTGGTCGACGTGGAACCGCTGTTGAGCGAGTCGGTACGGGTGGTGGGCCCGCCCTGCTCGGTCCGCCCGCTCTCCACCGCCGCGTCGGCCGTCACACCGAAGGACAGCACGCCCGGGATCACCGTCATCTGCATGTTGCCGCGCACCCCGGCCTGCCGGGCCCCGCTGCGACCGGTCTGCCCGCTCGTCGAGATGCCGGAGCTGCTGCGCACCAGCCAGTCCGCCGTATCGCCCAGGTAGGTGACCTCCCCGATGCTGCCCTTGACGCGGATCTGCACATCGTGCGAGGTGAGCGCGGTCTTGCGGCGCAGCCGCACCGGTATCCCGCCGGACAGCAACTGGTCCTTGTTCGCCCGCAGGTTGGTCTCCGACAGCACGGTGACCAGCTCCCGGTGGTTGCGGCGCTGCTGCTCGGCCTCCGCACGCGAGTTCCCGCCCGGCACCCGGGGCGGCCCCTCGAACCCGGGCAGATACCCCGCCAGCCGCGGGCTGGTCGCGAACAGCTGCTCCAGCGCGGCGATCAGCGGCCGGGTGTCGAGATGGGTGAGCGCGGTGCTGGAGCCCATCGCGTCGAACGGCAGATGCCGTTCCACCGGGCGGGTGGTGCCGTCGGGCGCCGTCTCGGTCGGCCGGCTGTAGAGCTCGCCCGGCGTGGTGCCGGGCGGCAGCGGCA
Organism: Streptomyces sp. NPDC047000; assembly: GCF_040644295.1. Taxonomy (NCBI): domain Bacteria; kingdom Bacillati; phylum Actinomycetota; class Actinomycetes; order Kitasatosporales; family Streptomycetaceae; genus Streptomyces; species Streptomyces sp. NPDC047000. The sequence goes on along the minus strand of NZ_JBEYWE010000029.1, from coordinate 39,009 downwards.
GCCCGAGGTGGCCTGCCTCCTCGGCCCGCAGACTGACCCACGCGTCCAGGGTGTGGTGCGCCGTACGGTGCCCGGCGACCGCCATCGCCGGTGACGCGGGCCCGCTGCCCTGCACGGTCAGCCGGATCCGGCCGCGGTAGAGCACCTTGTCGCCGCGCACCTCGGCGCCCTGCCGGGTGGCCACCGCCCCGTCGGCGGCGCTGAACCGGGCCCGCTTCAGGCTGCCGTGCGCGATGCCCTGGAACCGCAGCACCGGCCCCGCCGCCGGAGCGCCGAAGGCGACGGCCGGACCGGCCCCGCCGCCCCCGCTCACGCCCTTGCCCGTCGTCGTACCGGCGGCGTGCTGGGCCTGCTGGTGGGTGCGCAGCTGGGTCTGCCCCGCCGCCCACCCCGGGGCCAGCGACAGGACGTCGGCGCGCATCCGGTACGCACTCGCCCCGCCGCCGTCCTTGGCCTGCAGATCCTCCCCGGGCACCCAGCCCGCCAGATACCGTCCCAGGTCCTGGAGCACCGTCGCGCCCGCCGTCGCCTCGTACAGCCGGGCCCGCCCCGGCGCCCCGGGCGCGGTCACCGACGGGTGCAGCACCGAGGCCACCGCGTCGAACAGCCCGCCGCCGCCCGCGTGCGGGCCGCCCGGGTCCTCCACGGACAGCACCGCCGTGGAGGTCGCCAGCCGTACCGCCCGCGACCGCGCGGGACTCAGCGCCGGCCCGTGCGCGGGCCGGGCGGTGCCCAGCGGCACCAGATGCTCGCTCGGCACGTGCATCGTCAGGCTGCCCGCGCCGGTGAAGGTCCGTGGCCGCCCCGGCGCGTCCTGCCGCACGACCCGCACGGTGTACGTCACCTGCCGCGGCGCCCGTACCGAGCCGCCCGCGCTGCGCAGCGTCCGGGGCTCGGACACGGTGCGCGTGGTGTGGGAGTCCTGCGTGCTGGTCAGCGCCCCGGACGCGGCGAACTGGGCGCCCGCCCACACGCCGGGCGCGGCGGGCAGCAGCAGGGTGCCGGACGCGCTGATGCCGGTCTGCCGGGCACGCACCGCGTCGGAGGCGACCGTGCCGGAGGAGGTGTGCAGGTGGTCCACCTTGGTCGCCGGGTCCTGCAGACCCGTGTTCGCGGCCGTGGCGGGGGCCTGCGGAGCGGCCGGGTTGGGGAACAGGGTGGGGGCGGGTTCCCGGGCGGCGTCGCGGGTGACGGCGACCGTGACGTCGTAGGGGCCGTCCTTGCCGCGCACGGCGAACGCCCGCCCGGCGCCGTAGAAGGTCTCGGGGCGTCCGGCCAGCTCGTGACCGATCACGGAGGTCTGTCCGTCGTCCGCGCCGGTGGCGCGGCTGACGGCGTGCCCCACGAACTCGTGGCCCTTGAGGCCCGAGGCGGTGGACAGCCCGGCCGACGTCATGTCCAGCAGATACGGCGGCAGGACCAGCGGCGGAGGCTGCGGCAGCCCCGGCGCCGGCCCGCCCGGCGGGACCGCGGGCGCCGTCCGGCGCCCACGCCCGGCCCCGCGACGACGACCGGATCGGCCAGGCCCCGCGACGACGGCGGGCCGGGTGTCTGCGGAGCCGTCGGTCTCTTCTTCGGGGATGGGTGCGAGTGTGCCCGGTCGGTGCTGGGCCCGAATCGGGCGGACGGGTCCTTCGGTGTCGACCGGTCCGGTGTCTGCGGAGCCGTCGGTCTCTTCTTCGGGGATGGGTGCGAGCGTGTCCGGTCGGCTCTGGGCCCGGACCGGGCGGACGGGTCCTTCGGTGTCGACCGGTCCGGTGTCCGCGGAGCCGCCGGTTCCTTCCTCGGGGATGGGCGCCAGCCCGCCCGGGGCGCTCCGCGGCCGGGCCCGCCGGTCGAGCAGACGGGCGGCGGCGGCGTTCCCCGCCGAGTTCTGCAGCGCCAGCACCTGACGCGGGCCCAGCGCGCCCGGCGACGGCACCGCGCCGAGCGCCGCCCGGTCCGCACCGTCCTGCCGTGCCCCCGCCGTCGGAGGGGCCGCGGCGACGGCGGCGTCCTTGCCGGGATCCCGCTCTCGTGCCCGCACCCACGCCTCCCCACCTGTGGTGGGACACGGCATCCCGCCAGGCGGGGGACAGTAACCGAAGGCCACGGCACGTCGACAGAGCGTCCGGAACGGTTAACTTTGCGCACACGGCGGATGAAGTCGATGTTAAAAATCATCCACCAGCGGTTTCCCTTAACCGCTTGCCCCAAAGGGCAGGAAGAGGGGCACTAAAGCTGCCCCCGACCGAGTACGGGAAACCGTTTCGGCTGTCGCGCCCGCGCGTGAGGCTGGGAGATGTTCGTATCTCGTACCCCCGAGGAGCGCAGAACATGCCGTCCTACCTGTCGCCCGGCGTCTACGTCGAGGAGGTGGCCAGTGGCTCGCGCCCGATCGAAGGGGTGGGTACGTCCGTCGCCGCCTTCGTCGGACTCGCCCCGGCCGGACCGCTCAACGAGCCGACGCTGGTGACCAACTGGACGCAGTACGTCGCGGCGTTCGGCGAGTTCACCGAGGGGTACTACCTGGCGCACTCGGTCTACGGCTTCTTCAACAACGGCGGTTCGGCCGCCTACGTCGTCCGGGTCGGCGGTGCTCCGGGGGGAGCCGCCGGTGAGGGCGCCGCCGCGAACGGCTCTCCCGCCGCCCTGTCCGGCTCCGGCACGGGCCCCGCCGCGCTGACCGCGGGCGAGCCCAAGCAGCTCGGCACCTTCAGCGTCACCGCGACCGGCCCCGGCGACCTGAGCGTCGAGGTCGCCGACCCGGAGGGCGAGGGCCCCGCCGAGCGCTTCAAGCTCGTCGTCAAGGACGGCGGCAAGCCCGTCGAGTCCTTCGACGTGACCGCCAAGAAGGGCGGCCGCAACTATGTGGTCACCCAGGTCAAGGAGCGCTCCAGGCTCATCGTGGTGACCGAGGCCGCGCCCGCCGCGCAGCTGGTCCGCCCGGACAACCAGACGGTCGCCCTCGCCGCCGCCGGCCCCGCCCCGGCGGACGCCGCCCCGGTCGAGAACGCCGGCACCCACCCCGGCCCGGCCCAGTACCTCGGCGACTCCGCCGACCGCACCGGCTTCGGCGGCCTGGAGGCCGTCGACGAGGTGTCCATGGTCGCCGTGCCCGACCTGATGGCCGCCTACCAGCGCGGTGCGATCGACCTGGAGGCCGTCAAGGCGGTCCAGCTCGGCCTGATCGCGCACTGCGAGCTGATGGGCGACCGCGTCGCCATCATCGACCCGCCGCCCTCCCTGAACGCCCGTCAGATCCGCGTCTGGCGCCAGGAGACGGCCGGCTACGACTCCAAGTACGCGGCCCTGTACTACCCCTGGATCAAGAGCTTCGACCCGGCCAGCGGCCAGTCCCAGCTGATCCCGCCGAGCGGTCACGTGGCCGGTGTCTGGGCCCGCAACGACGCCGAGCGCGGCGTCCACAAGGCCCCGGCCAACGAGGTCGTCCGCGGCGCCGTCGACCTGGAGCTCCAGATCACCCGCGGCGAGCAGGACCTGCTCAACCCGATCGGCGTCAACTGCATCCGCGCGTTCCCCGGCCGCGGCATCCGCATCTGGGGCGCCCGCACCCTGTCCTCCGACCCGGCCTGGCGCTACCTGAACATCCGCCGGTACTTCAACTACCTCGAGGAATCCATCCTCATCGGCACCCAGTGGGTGGTCTTCGAGCCCAACGACCACAACCTGTGGGCCCGCATCCGGCGCAACGTCTCGGCGTTCCTGGTCAACGAGTGGCGCAGCGGCGCCCTGTTCGGCCAGCGCCCCGAAGAGGCGTACTACGTCAAGTGTGACGACGAGACCAACCCGCCGGAGTCGGTCGACGTCGGCCGGGTCATCTGCGAGATCGGCATCGCACCGGTCAAGCCCGCCGAGTTCGTGATCTTCCGGCTGGCCCAGTTCTCCAGCGGAAGCGGTGAGTTGCAGGAGTAGTCCTCCGGAACACTCGGCAACTCCCCACCCCCGCAAGCATCCCGTCGGTGCCGGCAGCGTCGCCGGCCCCGGCGGTTTCGTCAGGCCCGTTTAGAAGGACCAGAAGGACAGGCAACGGCAGATGAGTCTCCAGCCGGGTGACGCCCTCACCTCACATAATTTCGGCCTCCAGATCGACGGCGTGATGGTCGAGTACCTCGCCGAGGTCAGCGGCCTCACGATGGAGCAGGACGTCATCACGTACCAGCAGAACACCCCTGACGGGAAGAACCACGTCAGGAACCTGCCGGGCGTGAAGAAGAACGGCACCTGCACCGTCATCCGCGGCATGACGCAGTCGGCGTCGTTCACGCAGTGGATCAACGACTCCATCAACGGCATGATGGCCACCGCCCGTAAGAACGCCACCATCATCATGATGGACTTCCAGAACACCCCGGTGAAGCGCTACAACCTGCGCAACGCCTGGTGCAGCAAGATCGACACGTCCACCGTGAAGGCGGGCGAGGCGGCCGCGCTCACCGAGACCGTGACCATCACGTTCGAAGAACTGGTCATCGAGTAATGAGGCGTTCGGCCGGATCGGTGCTCCCCGCCCAGCAGCCCCAGCCTGCGGCCCAGCCGCCGCAGGCCGCGGCCGCGCAGCCGTCACCGGGGGAGGCGGAACCCCAGCAGCCGCCGCAACGGCAGCAACAGCAGCAGCTCCGCACCGAGTTCCCCTTCCAGCTGCCGCGCGGGTACGTCGACGAGCAGGGCACGGTGCACCGGGACGGCTCCATGCGGCTGTCCACCGCACGGGACGAGCTGATCCCGCTGCGGGACGTCCGGGTCCAGGAGAACCCGGCGTATCTCTCCGTCGTCCTGCTCGGCCGGGTCATCACCCGGCTCGGCACCCTGCCCATGGTCCACGACGGGATCGTGGAGAACATGTTCGCCTCGGACCTGGCGTTCCTGCAGGACTTCTACCGCCAGATCAACGCGGAGGGCCACACCCGCGCGGCCGTGCAGTGCCCGCACTGCTCGGAGCCCTTCGAGGTGGAGCTCGGCGGGAGCCGCCTGGGGGAATCGTGACGTACGCGACCGACCGGCTGCACGAGGAGATCGCGTACGTCGCCTACCACTTCCACTGGAGCCTGGAGGACATCCTGGACCTGGAACACTTCGACCGCCGCCGCTACGCCGGCGAGATCGCGTCCCTCGTGACGCGTGCCGCCGCAGCGGAGGGCTGAGCCGTGGGGTTCCTGGACCGGCTGCGCGGGCGGGGCGAGGGTGAGAAGGCGGCGGGTACGGCCGCCGGGGGCGCGTTCACGGAGCCCCCGGCACCGGCCCAGGCCGCCCCGGTGCAGGCGCCGCGACCGGTGGTCGCGGCCGCCTGGACCGGGCTGCCCGCGATCCAGCGGATCACCGGCGCGGGCCCGGCCGGGGTCGCCGACGCCGGCTTCGGCGGTCGTCTGCCGACCTGGCAGAACCCGTCGTTCATGGGCGTACGGTCACCCGCCGTCCTGGACGCCGAGTCCAGCGCGTCCCTGGACAGCGGCGCCCTGACGGCCTCCGCCCGCCGTACTCCGGGGGCGGGGCTGGAACGGCCCGCGATCCCCTTGCCCCTGGCGGGACGCGAGCCCGCGGCGCCGGCCGCGGTGCCCGGGGTGCAGCGGCTGCCGGTGGTGCCGCTGCGGATGATCACGCCTGCGGGCCGGCCGGGGACGCCGGAGGCGCCGACGGGTCCCGTGCGGGCCGGAGGCGCCACCACGACCCCCGCCACCGGCCCGGCACCTGCCGCCGCCGGCGGAGGTCCGGCTCCGGCGGTGCAGCGGATCCCGATGGGGGCAAGGCCCTCGCGACCGCGCGCTGTCACCGCGCCGGCCCCGCCCGTCTCTCCGGGGCCCTCGGGCTCTTCCGGACCGGTTCCGGGCCCAGCCCCCGCGGGCTTCACGGGTACGCCGGGCACCGCCCCGGCCCCACCGGCGGTGCCCGTGCCGGTGGTTCCGGCGGTGCAGCGGACACCGGCCCGGCAGACGGGCCCCACCGTGCCACCCCCCGCTCCCGGCGTGCGGGTGACCCCGGCACGTTCGGTCGCGCCCCGGCAAGGGTCCCTGGTCCAGGCACCGGCGGCCCCGGCCGTGCAGCGGCGGAAGCTGCCGGCGGCGCCGAGGACGTCCACGCCCACCGCTCCCTCGGCACCCGCTTCACGCGGCGCCGAGGGAGCGGCGGCCGGCGAACCCCCGGCGGGGCCGACGGACTCCGACCGAGGAGCAGCCCACCCGGCACCCCCCATCGCACCGGCGCAGCGGACGGCCACGGCAACGAGCGGTCGCCCCACCACCGACGCCTCTCAAGGCGTGTCGACCCCGGGTGCCACGGCACCTGTGGTGCAGCGGACGCCGACCGGAACGAGCGCTCGCCCCGCCGCCGACGCCCCCCGGGAGACGCCGCCCCCTGGCGGCGCGGCCCCCGTGGTGCAGCGGACGGCGACGGGAACGAGCGGTCGCCCCGCTGCTGACGCCTCTCAAGGCGTGTCGGCTCCGGGTGCCACGGCACCTGTGGTGCAGCGGACGGCGACCGGAGCGAGCGGTGGCCCCGCTGCCGACGCTCCTCAAGGCGTGTCGGCTCCGGGTGCTACAGCACCTGCGGTGCAGCGGACGGCGACGGGAATGGGCGGTCACCCCGCTGCTGACGCCTCTCAAGGCGTGTCGGCTCCGGGTGCCACGGCACCTGTGGTGCAGCGGACGGCGACCGGAACGGGCGGTCACCCCGCCGCTGACGCCCCTCAGGGCATGTCGGCCCCTGGCGCCGCGGTGCCCGCGGTGCAGCGGACGGTGTCACAGGACACGGCACCCGCCACCGGCGGTACGGGCAGGGCATCGGCACCGCGGATCGGCCTCGGCGCCCCCGTGAGCGGCGCAGCGCCCGCCACGGGTACCGGTGCTGTGCCGACCCAGCCGGTCCCGGCCGGAGGCGACGGCGCTCCGGCGGCGCCCGTGGTGCAGCGTTCACCGGCCCACAGGGCCGACGAACGGGCACCCGCGGGCCGGGGGTCCGGGGGCGTAGCCCCCGGGGACGGGAACGGGAAGGGGCGGCGGGGGCGAGAGAACCCCCTACCCCCCTCCCCGGCCACAGCCGTCGGCACCGGCCCCGCGCCCGTGCAACGGACGACGACCCGGAGCGCAGCACCGGCTGATCACGGCTCCGGAGCCGCAGACACGCCGCCGGCACCCCGGCCCGCCGCCCCCGCCGTACAGAGGTCCGCGTCGCGAGCCGCTGCCACCCCGGGCCCGGTGCCCCGTACGGCCGAGGCCACCCCGACACCGCCGGTCGCCGGACGGCCCGCGCCCCGGGACGAAGCGACGGCCACTGTTCCCGGCCTCACGGACCCTGCGAGGCCCCGGCCCACCGGCACGCCTGCCCTGCCCGTCGTCCAGCGGTCCGTGTCAAACGGCCCGGCAACGCCCCCGGCCGCAAGAGCCTCGGACACTGCACCGGACGCCACCCCGATAACCGTCCCGGGCCCCGGCACCGGCCCGACGGTCCCCGCCGTACAGCGGACCGTCTCCCACCCCACCGGGACCGCCACTCCGCCGGCGACCCCTGCCGCAGGCAAGCCGGTCGCTGCGACCGAGCCGCAGAAGCCCCCCGTACGGAACCCCCGGCCCTCCACGACCGGCCCCTCGGCCACCGCGGCGACCCCCGCCGCAGGCAACCCAAGTCCTCCCGCCGCGCCCGTCGTCCAGCGCCGCACGACCGAACCCGGCACGCACCAGGGCCCGTCCACCGCACCCCGAGCCGGCCTCGGAGCCCCCGTGGCCGCACGCCCCGTGACACCGGCCCCGGCCACCCCTCCGAACCCGGCCGCCCCCGCCCCCGTACAGCCCCCGGCACAGGTCCCCGCCCCCGCCCCCGTGCAGCGCAAGCCCGCAGGGCAGCCGGCCCCGTCCCGGCCCGCCGTACCCCCGGCCACCCCCCGGGAGCAGCCCCGCCGCCGTACCGCCCTCGGCGCCCCCCTCACCGCCCCCTCCGCCGCACGGTCGGCGCAGGCCGCCCGGCCCTCCCGGACGACCCCGCCGGTCCAGCGCATCCCCGTACCTTCCGTACCCTCCGTGGCTCCCGTGTCCCCCGCGGTCCTCGCGACCGCAGCGGCCCTCACCACGGCTCCCCCCGCCTCCACCGGCACTCCCATCCCGGCCGGCACTCCCACCCCGGCCGTCACCCCCGCCCTCACTCCCACCGGGACCACCACACCCATGGACCTGGACCAGTCCTCCACCCCCCTCCCGCTGTCACCGGCACCCACCACCCCCGCAACGCCCCACACCCCCAGGCCGGTTCAGCGCCTCACCCAGCCCGCCCCCCTCACCCACCCCACGCTCCCCGCGCACCGCCCCACCCCCATACCCGCCCCCGCCGCCACGGCCACGGCCAGGACCACCGCGGTCCCCCTCCTGCCCCCCACCCCCGCCCACAGCTCCCCCCTCCACCTCCCCGTGGTCCAGCGGACCCCCGCCACCGAGACCGGTCCCGCCCCCACGCCGGTCCACACGGTCTCGGCCACCAACACCTTCCTCAAGCAGGCCCTGGCCGGCATCACCACCCAGTCGGCCACCCACCAGCCCACCCAGCCGCCCCCGCCCCCGTACACTCCCCGGGTCCCCCAGGTGGCCTCGGCCCACGAGCCGCCCCTCGACCCCCCGCCGCCACCCCCGTCGGGCCACGAGTGGGACGCGCCTCCGCCCGCCTACACCGAGGCCGCCGGGGGAACCGGCGGCAGCGGCGGCTTCGACCCCGCCGCGCTCACCGAGTTCCAGGTCGACGCGCTGACGCACCGGATGATCGACCGGATCATCCGCCAGGTCCGCGCCGAACTCCGCCGGGACCGCGAACGCATCGGCAAGCTCCGCGACACCCGCCGCTGACCCCCTCGCCCACCGCACCGCCGTCCGCCCCATCACCCACCCGCCCACCGACCGCCACCACCCCGCACACAACACCGCCCCAAGAAAGGCCAGACCCCGATGGCTCGCCAGGACCCGGGTTCCACCATCTGGTTCACCCTCTCCATCGACGGCGAGAGCCTCGGCTACTTCAACACGTGCGAGGGACTGTCGTCCCGGGTGGAGGTCGAGCAGCGCCAGGAGGGCGGCAACAACGGGTTCGTCTGGCAGCTCCCGACCCGCGTCACGTTCTCCAACATCCGGCTGTCGCGCCCGCTCACCCCGGACACCGCGAAGGTCGCGAAGTGGATCTCCTCCGTGCAGACCGGCATCAAGCGCCCCACCGCGCAGATCACGGCGCTGCGCGCGGACGGCTCCGAGGTGGCCCGCTGGGGCCTGCTCGACGTCCTGCCGGTCAGCTGGCAGGGCCCGTCCCTGGACCCCGCCAACCCGGCGGTGGCCACCGAGGTCCTGGAGATCACCCACCACGGCTTCACCGACTGAACCGACCGACCCGGCGACACCGCATACCCGGCCGACCTGGCGAGAGCCGACCGAGACAGCCGACCGAGCCGACCGACGGACCGAAGGGCACCCACACCACCATGAGCACCAAAGGCGCAGGCCGCAGCCTCGTACGCGCCACGCTCGCGATCCACGAGCCCCCCGTCGGCACCAGCCGCACCCCCGGCGGCATCATCAAGACGTTCTCCTTCGACTTCAACCCGGCGCAGCTGTCCATCGCCCGCCGCGCCCAGTGGAAGGCGTCCGCCGCGCCGGTCGAACGGGACGGCGCGCTGCCGGAGTTCCTCGGTACCCAACCCCGCGAGCTGGGCCTGGAGGTCTTCCTGGACACCTCCGACGAGCCGACCAGCAACTCGGTGCTCAAGAAGGTGGAGTCGCTGCTGGCCTGCTGCGAGGTGACCGACAAGAGCATCGCGGCCAAGCAGCCGTCGCCGCCCTGGGTGGTGTTCGAATGGGGGTCGTTCAAGACGGCGCGGTTCACGGCGTACGTCAGCTCGGTCGACGCGTCCTACACCCTCTTCGGGACGAGCGGCGTGCCGATCCGCGCGACCTGCCGGCTCCAGCTGCACGAGATCCCCGGCAAGACGCCGGGCCAGAACCCGACGTCGGGCGCGCTGACCGCGCAGAGCGTGCACCGCGTGGTGGCGGGCGACTCGCTGCAGTCCCTGGCGTGGCGGGAGTACGGCGACTCGTCCGCGTGGCGGGCCATCGCCGAGGCCAACGGCATCGACGACCCGACCCGGCTGACCGCCGGCACGGAACTGGTCCTGCCGGCCGCGGAGGAGGTGCGCCCCTGATGGTGAAGTACGCCTTCTCCAACGTCATCGACGTCACTGTCGCCGGCACCAAGCTCAACGCCTCGTCCGAGTACGGCCGCTGGCTCGTCGAGGCGCATGTCGACCAGGGCGTCGGGGTGCCCGCCGCGTTCCACCTCACCTTCCGCGACCCCTACCGCCTGCTGCTCGGCAAACTGAACGTCGCCTTCGGCAGCCCCGTCGTCATCGCCCCCGTCTCCGACGGCACCGGCGCCTCCGACCCGCTGCTGACCGGCGAGGTCACCGCCCTGGAGGCCGAGTACGACGGCACCGGCAGCTACGCCGTGATCCGCGGCTACGACCACGGGTTCCGGCTGATGCGCCAGCGCCGCGTGGTGGCGTACCGCAACCAGACCGCCTCCGACATCGCCCGCAAACTGGCCGCGCAGGACGGCGTGCCCATCGGGCGGATCGAATCGACGAAGACGGTCTACGAGTTCATCAGCCAGGCCAACGTCACCGACTGGGACTTCATCGCCCGGCTCGCCGACGAGAACGAGATGACCATGTCGGTCGACGCGAAGGGCAAGTTCCAGTTCGTCAGCCCCAAGAAGGCCTCCGGCGCGCCCTCCCCGAACACCGACGGCGACAAGAGCCCGTACGTGCTCCAGGCCGGGCACGACATCCTGCGGCTGCGCACCGCCGTCACCGCCGCCGACCAGGTCGGCAAGGTGGAGTCGCGCGGCTGGGACGTCACCACCAAGAAGACCCTCACCGCGACCTCGCCCGCCACCGCCAACCCGGGCATCACCATCGGCACCGCCCCGGGCACCGCGGCCGGGAAGTTCAAGACGGCCAAACTCGTCGAGACGCAGACGCCCTACGACAAACAGGCCGAGGTCAAACACGCGGCGGACGCCCTGTCCGACGACGTGACGGGCGCCTTCGCCGAGCTGGAGGCCGTGGTGCGCGGCAACCCCAAGCTGCGGCCCGGCGTGCCGGTGGCGCTCGCCGACGTGGGCACGCCCTTCGAGGGCAAGTACACGGTGACGTCCGTGCGGCACGTCTTCGGCGACTCCCGGCACTACGAGACATGGGTGACCGTCAGCGGCCGGCAGTGGCGCTCCCTGTACGGGGCGGCGTCCGGCGGCGCGGACACGGCGGGGGCCCGCCAGTTCAGCGTGGCGCCCGCCCTGGTCACCGATGTGCAGGACCCCCTCAAACAGGGGCGGGTCAAGCTCAAGTTCCCCTGGCTGGACGACACGTACGTCAGCGACTGGACGCGGAGCGCGCAGCTGGGCGGCGTGCGCGGCGGCGGGGTGTTCCCGATGGACGTCGGCGACGAGGTGCTCGTCGCCTTCGACCGGGGCGCCCTCGACCACGCGTACGTGGTGGGCGGCCTCTACAACGGCAAGGACAAGCCGACCGTCGTCAAGGACGTACCGCTGCACGGCAGCCGCGGCAAGGCGTCCCGGCACACCGTGTCCGACCGGTCCGGCAACCGCATGGACCTGCTCGACCAGAGCACCGGGGGCCGCAAGAAGGGCGTACGGCTCTCCAGCGGCGACAACAAGCTGATCATCAATCTGGACCGCACCAAGACCGAGATCCTCGTCGACAGCAAGGGCCGGGTCACGATCAAGGGCAGCCGCTCGGTGAGCGTGGAGGCCGGCACCGACATGGTGCTCAGCGCCCGCCGCAGCCTCACCATCAAGAGCGGCGGCCCGCTGACCCTCCAGGGCCAGGGCATGGTCAACGTCAAGTCCCTGTCCGGAGTGGTCTCCCTGGACGCCCTGGGCGCGCTGAACTTCAAGGCCGGCGGTGCCGCCTCGCTCACCGCGACCGGTACCGTGCAGATCAACTCCGTTGCCAACGTGGGCATCAAGGCCGCCACCCTCACCTTCTTCGGCAAGGGCACGGCCAACGGCCTGCCCCTGCTTCCTCCCTTCTGACCCCTCCCACCCAGGCGGTGACACATGGCTGAGCAATTCGTCGGATCGGGCTGGTCGTTCCCCCTGCGTATCGGGCCGACCGGCGGCATCGCGCTGGTCAGCGGCGAGAAGGAGGTCGAGGAGGCCATCCGGCTCGTGCTGTCCACGGCACCCGGCGAGCGCCCGATGCGCCCCGAGTTCGGCTGCGCCATCCACGACCTGGTGTTCGCGCCGGTCAACGAGCAGACCGCGGGCCGTATCCAGCACGAGGTGTACGCCAGCCTCGACCGCTGGGAGCCGCGCATCGAGGTCCACGACGTGGAGGTCACCGCCGGCGAGGCCCAGAACGTCCTCCACATCGACGTCCGTTACGCGATCCGCGGCACCAACAACCCGCGCAGCCTGGTCTTCCCGTTCTACGTCATCCCCTCCCACGACGAGCCGGACAGCAGCCCCGGTACCTCCGGTACCCCCGGTCTGCCACCCGGTCCGGCTCCGGAAAGCGACCGCTGATCACCGATGGCCCTGCCCTCCCCGAACCTCGACGACCGTCGCTTCCAGCAGTTCGTCGACGACGCCAAGCGCTACATCCAGCAGCGCGCCCCGGAGTGGACCGACCACAACGTGTCCGACCCCGGCGTCACCCTCGTCGAGACGGTCGCCCACATGGCCGACCAGATCGTCTACCGGCTCAACCGGGTCCCGGAGAAGAACCACCTGGCCTTCCTCGACCTGGTGGGCATCACGCTGTTCCCGCCGTCGGCGGCCCGCACCGACGTCACGTTCTGGCTGTCGGCGCCCCAGGAGGAACCGGTCGCGGTGCCCGTCGGCACGGAGACGGCCACCGTGCGCACCGAGGCCCAGGAGGCGGTCGTCTTCGCCACCGAACGGGACCTGAGCCTCGTACCGTGCGAACTGCGCTACCTGATGGTGCAGCAGCGCGGTGAGGCGGTGACCGACCGCACCCACGAACTCGCCGAGGGCAAGGACCTCATGTGCTTCGCCGAGTCACCCGACCCCGGCGACTGCATGCTGCTCGGGCTGTCCGCCGCGGTGCCGCGCTGCGCGGTCGCCCTGGAACTCGACAGCCGCGTCGACGGTGTCGGCGTCGACCCGCGCCAGCCGCCGCTGGAGTGGGAGGCGTGGACCGAGGACGGCTGGCAGCCCTGCGAGGTCGACCGCGACGGCACCGGCGGCCTCAACCGGCCCGGCGAGGTCGTCCTGCACGTCCCCGCCGGCCACGTCCTGTCCCGCAACGCCGGGCAGGAGGCGGGCTGGCTACGCTGCCGCGTCACCGAACCCCACTCCGACCAGCCCTTCTACACCACCTCACCGACGGTCCGCTCCGCCGACGCCTGCACCGTCGGCGGCACCACCTCCGCCGTGCACGCCGACACCGTCCACGACGAGGCCCTCGGCGAGTCCACCGGCCTGCCCGGCCAGCGGCTGCGGCTGGCCGGCGCCCCCGTGGTCGGCGACAACCCGCCCCTGCTGCTGCAGACCGCCGAGCACGACGGCTGGCAGGACTGGCAGGTCGTCCCGCACTTCGCCGCCTCGGGACCCGCCGACCGGCACATCACCCTCGACGCCGCCACCGGCGAGATCGCCTTCGGCCCCGCCGTCCGCCAGCCCGACGGCACCCTGCGCCAGTACGGCATGGTCGCCCCCAAGGGCTCCGTCATCCGCGCCCGCCGCTACCGCACCGGCGGCGGCCGCGCGGGCAACGTGGCCCGCGGCGCCGTACAGATCCTGCGCACCTCCATCCCGTACGTCTCCGAGGTCGTCAACCGCGAGGCCGCGCGCGGCGGCGTGGAGGGCGAGACCGTCGAGGAGGCCAAGGTCCGCGCGCCCATCACGCTGCGCGCCCAGGAACGCGCGGTCACCCTGCGCGACTACGAGGAACTCGCCCGCCGCGCCGCCCCCGAGACCGCCCGCATCACCTGCCTGGAGGGCGAGGAGAGCGAGCACGGCGCCTACGCCGTACGCGTCCTGGTCGTCCCGCAGGCCGTCCCCGACCCGGGCGGCAGGCTGCGCTTCGAGCAGCTCGTGCCCGGCGACGCCCTGCTGGAGCGCATCACCCGCCACCTCGACGAACGCCGCCTCATCGGCACCCGCCTCGCCGTCGGCCCGCCGTTCTACCAGGGCGTCACCGTCGTCGCCACCCTGCACGCCTTCCGCGGCGCCGACACCGACCGGGTGCGCCGCCAGGCCCACGACGCCCTCTACCGCCACCTCGACCCGATCACCGGCGGCACCGACGGCAAGGGCTGGCCGTTCGGCCGCCCCGTGCAGGCCGGTGAGGTGTTCGCGGTACTCCAGCGGGTGCCGGGCGTGGAACTCGTCGACGAGGTCGTCCTGCACCCCGCCGACCCGCTGACCGGCAAACGCGGCGAGGCCACGGGCCGCATCGACCTCGACCGGCCGTCGCTGGTCTTCTCCTACGACCACCGGGTGCGGGTGATCGGCGAATGAGGGGCTCCGTCGACGGCCTGGGCTCCTCCATGCCCATCGCGCTCATGCTTCCCGCGGTCTTCGCCGACGACGACCTGGCCCAGCGGTTCGTCGCGGGTCTGGACGAGGTGATCGCGCCGATCCCCAACGTCCTCGACTGCCTGCCCGCCTACTTCGACCCGGCGCTCGCCCCGCTCGACTTCACCGCCTGGCTGGCCGGCTGGGTCGGTGCGGAGACCGACGGCACCGAACCCGAACCCCTGCTGCGGGCGGCCGTGGCCGCGGCCGCCCATCTGCACCGCATCCGCGGCACCGTCCGGGGCCTCGCGGAGACGGTACGGCTCGCGTTCGGCGTGGCGCCGGAGATCACCGAGAGCGGGGCCGCCGCCTGGAGCGCCGCCCCGCTCGGCCCGGTCCCCGGCGAACCGCGCCCGCGCCTGCACGTCCGTCTCGCCCTCCCGTCCCCCACGGCGGCCGACACGGTCCGCCTGGAATCCATCGTCGCCACGGCCCGCCCCGCCCATATGCCCTACACGGTCGAGATCACCACCGCCGACCTGTCCGCCGAAAGGACCATCGACCGATGACGACCACCCACACCTGCGCCGAGTGCGGAGTCGGCGCAGAGCCGGGACAGTCGTTCTGCGACGCCTGCGGCGCCGTCCTGAGCTGGAAGGACCGTGCCCCCGCCCGCCCGGCGGCCGCGCCCCAGGACGAACCCGCGCCCCGGGCCGCCGCCGCGGGCCGGACGCCGACCCTGATCACCACCCGTCCGGACGACGGCCCCGGCCCCGCCACGGCGACCGCCACGGCGACGACGGCCCCGGCCACGGCGGACGCCCGGGACACCGGCACCCCGGACCCGGAGGCCAGGGCCTCCACGGCACCCCCGCAGACCGAACCGACCGCACCGACCGCACCCGTCACGCCCGCCGGTGCCGATATCGATGCCGATGCCGAGGCACCGGCCATCGACGACACCGCTCCCACCCAGCCGGTCCGCAGGACGACCGCCCCGGCCCCGGACGAGACCCCGGCCCCCGCCGGCGAACCCGCCCCCGCCCGTGACGACGCCCCGCACCCCGGGGACGGAGCCGCACCCGGCGACCCCGGACCCCGGAGCGGCGACGACGGCATGTCCGAACGCGCCCGCCGCCTCCTCATCCCCGTCGCCGACGCGGACCCCCGCCCCGCACCCCCCACGGTCGCCCCCGTGCTGCCCGGCAGACCGGTCGACCGGCGCCCCCAGACGGTCCGCGCCCCCGGCCAGGAACTCGGCGCGGACGGCGGCCTCCCCTGCCCCTGGTGCGGCACCCCCAACCACCCCGACCGCCACTACTGCGCCCGCTGCGCCATGCCGATGGCGGCCGACGGCCGGGCCACCGGCCGCCGCCCCTGGTGGCGCCGCATCTTCAGCTTCGGCAGCCAGGAGACCCCCTGGGCGGGTGACCGTCCCCGCCTGCGCCGCACCTTCGACCGCATCCTGACCTGGCTGGGCGTCGGAGTGATCCTGGCCCTCCTGATCACGCTGGCGGTGAACATCCCGCGCGGCGTCCAGGCGACCAAGGACCACTTCGCCAAGCGCGCCCCCGTCGCCCCGGACAAGGTGACGGCGTCCCGTTCCTACCCCGGGCACAAGCCGGACCTGGCGTTCGACAAGCTGAACAACACCTGGTGGGGGCCCGGCATCACGGAGTCCGGCCAGGGCCAGTGGATCGAGGCGAAGTTCACCGAGCCGACCCGGCTGCTGGACCTGGTCCTCACCCCGGGCACCTCCACCCGCGCCGACCAGATCTCCAAGTCGGCCCTGCCGCACCGTATGAAGGCGACCGTCAAGACGGCCGACGGCAAGACCGAGACCCGCGAACTCAACTTCGACCAGGGCGCCGGCGGCCAGCGCCGTCCGTTCCGCGTCAAGGACGCCGTGTCGGTCCGCTTCACCCTGGAGACGGCCTACACCGCCTCCGCCGACAAGCAGGTCGCGATCGCCGAGATCGAGTTCTTCGGCCCGTCCAACAGCAGCACCACCTGAGACACGCCGCACGCCCCGCACCCCCGGTGGGGTGCGGGGCGTGCGGCGTGTGCGGGGCCGCCCCGGCGTCAGCCCGCCACGGGCTGGGTGCCGGCGTGCCGGCACGACAGCAGCAGGGCCACCACCTGGTCGCGGGTGCGGGCCGGGGCGTCGTTCCAGGCCCACAGCAGCTCCAGGTCGTCGAAGAAGGCGCTGTTCTCGGGGTCGAGCCGGGTGCGTACATGGGCCACCAGCCCGGCGATCTCCTCATGACAGGCGTGGGCGTCACCGGTCGCGGCCCAGGTCAGGGCACCGACGAGGCTGGCCGCGTGCGGATCGTGCGGGGAGCCGACGTAGTGCAGGCTCCGACCCTGGCACCAGCCGCGCTGCGCGATCAGCAGGGCGCTGCGCCGCAGGATGTCGTCGATGCGGGCCGTGGTGTCCGGGGCGGCCGGGGCGGCCGTCGGGAGGACGGCCGTGGCGCCGGCCTGGGCGTCGGAGCGGTACAGGGGCATGAACATCGGGAACGGCTCCCTCTCGAACCGGGGTGACGGACATGACCGCTGCGCCGTCGCCCCGGGGGAGGAGGCGCTCGGCGCAGCGGGTCTTGCGGGTGGGACCGGGCGGAGCAGGTGGTGCCGGGGAACTCGGTGGAGCGTGGGGGAAGTCGGTGCCGTGGTGCGGGGGCGGTGCGGGCCGGTGCCGTGCGGCACCGGCCGGCGGTCAGATCACCGTGCGGACTGCTCGGCCAGCTCGCGCACCGTGCCGTCCGCCTCCGCCGGGACCGGCTCGGCCTGCACCGCGGACTGCCCGGCCGCGGCGGCGGTGCCGGCCGCGTTCTGCCGCTCGGCGTGGCGGCGGCGGCCCCAGGTGCGGTCGCCGATCAGGAGCAGCGCGGCCGGCATCACCAGGCGCCGTACGACGACCGCGTCGAGGACGACGGCCACCGCCAGGCTGATGCCCAGCTCCCGGACGATGCTGATCTGCGCGCTGGTGAAGGAGGCGAACACCGCGACCATGATGGCGGCGGCGCCGTTGACGAGTCCGGCGGTGCGGGCCAGGCCGCCCAGGACGGACTCCCGGTGCGAGAGACCCCCGAAGTACATCTCCCGCATCCGGCCGATCATGATCACCATGTAGTCCATGCTCAGACCGAACATGACCGCGAAGAGCATCAGCGGGGTGACGCTGTTGATCGAGTGGTCGGAGTTGCCGGACACCAGGGCCAGGACGCCGAGGCTGGCGCCGACGACCGCGACGTTGAAGGCGAGGGCGAGCAGCGGGAGCAGGGCGGAGCGGAAGGCGAACAGCAGGATCAGGAAGCTCAGCACGGCCACCAGACCGACCACCAGCGGCACCGAGCGCAGCACCAGGTCGTCGAAGTCGGAACCGGTCGCGGTGGCACCGGCCAGCTGCGCCGTGACCTTCGGCTCGGTCTCCTTGCCGAGGTGGTCGCGCAGGTTGTCGACCAGGTGGTGGGCGGAGGAGCTGTCGGGGTCGGAACCGGGGGTCACGATGACCCGGGTGACGAGCCTGTCGCCGTCACGCGTCCACAGCTGCTGCAGCGCGCCCTTGACCTCGGCGTTCACGGTGCCCGTGCCGGCGAGCGCCTGCGGCAGGCCGGAGGACGGCAGACCCAGCGTGCTGACGGCCTGGACCTTGTCCGCGCCGGGCGCGGTCTTGGCGTACGAGGCGATGGCGGTGGCGCTCTTGAGCAGGGCGTCGGCCTGGCCGCGGTCGGCGCTCAGCACGACCTGGACGGGGAACATCTCGCGCACCCCGATGTCGTCCTTGATGCGCTCGAGACCGACCCGGGCGCTGTCGCCGGAGGGCAGGATGTCGGCACTGGCGACGGGGACCCGCAGGGTCAGCTGGGCGGCGGGAGCGGCGAGCGCGGCGAACGCGACCACCAGGGCGGCCAGGACCAGACCGGGACGGCCGGTGAAGCGGCCGACGGGCTTCGCCGCGGGCTTCGCGGCGTCGGCACCGGCGTTCTTGCGGCGCAGGGTGCCCCAGTTGATGCGGTGGCCGAGCAGGCGCAGCACGGCGGGCAGCAGCGTCATGGCGATGGCCACGGCGACCAGGGAGACCGCCACACCGCCCAGGGCGATGCTGGTGAAGGACATGGCACGCGGGATGAACAGCGCGGAGAGGGCGACGATGACCGCCATGCCGCTGAACAGCACCGAGTGGCCGACGGTGCGCATCGTGCGGTCCAGGGCGTCCGGTACCTCACGCCCCTCGGCGAGCTCCTCGCGGAACCGCTTCACGATGAAGAGGGAGTAGTCGACGGCGACCGCCAGGCCGACCATGGACACGATGTTGGCGAACAGGCTGTTGACGTCGGTGACCTGCGTCATCCCGAAACCGATGGCCTCGGTCGCCATCAGCGTGGCACCGGCCATGACCAGCGGGACGGCCATCGCGGCCACCGAGCGGAACACCAGCAGCAGGACCACGAACAGCACGGGGAACGCGATCATCTCCGCGCGCGTCACGTCCTCCTTGGAGTGCACGTTCAGCGCGTAGTCCAGCGCCGGAGCGCCGGTGACGTCGGCGTCGACGCTCTTGCCGACGGCCGCGCGCACCTCGTCCTGCAGGTCCGGCACCAGGTTCTGGACGGTGGTGTTGTCCTTGGTGAAGCCGACCTGGAGGAACGTGGTGCGGCCGTCCTTCGACATCCACTCCGGGTGCGTGGTGCGGTCCGCGACGCTGGAGGCGCCGTCGCGCTCGGCCACCTGGCGGGCCTTGCCGATGGCGTCCGCGACCGAGCCGTCCTTGCTGTGCAGTACGACGAGAAGGGAGTTGGGCGCTTCCTTGAACGCGCGCTCGATCGTGTGCTGGGCCTTGACGGACTCACCGCGGGGGTCGGAGAAGCCGCCCGTCTTGAGCGCTCCCTCGAGCTGGAGCGCGAAGGGGACGGCCAGGGCGAGCAGCAGCAACCAGCCGACGATCACGGCCTTCGGCCGTGTGGCGGCGAGATGGGCGATTTTCTTCACTTCTACTCCTGGTATCGGGGCCTCTGTCGAAGGGGCCGGCCGTCCGGCTGCCGCCAGACAGATAAACGCTCAGATAAACGCTCAGACGGGCAAGCCATCGATGATGGAACATCGATGACGCTCAATCGATGATTCATCATGCATGACGCAACATCGATGATGCAACACGTTTGAATGCATTGCCGGTCCGCGCCGCCCCCGCGCCGAGCCGATCCGGCCACGCCGTAACGGCCGCTCAGCGGGCGGCTGCCGCGCACGGAAACACGAAGAAGCCGCCTGACGTGGGAGGACGTCAGACGGCCGGAGAACGCGAGGGACGCGTCAGGAACAGAGGGAAGGCGTGAACCGCACGGTCGGAGACGATGCCGGCGTTCCGTCAGCGGGCCGGCCCCACCGGGCCGTTGCCGGCCCCCGGCTGCTCGTCGGCGGGCGGCCGCCTGGCCCGCAGCCGGTCGACCTCGGCGCGGTCGGCCCGCAGGATGAGGCGGTACGGCGCCCGGCTCTCCTTGCGCGCCACGGTGACCCAGCCCCGCCGCACCCAGCCGTAGAGCGTGATCGACGGCATGGCCAGCTCCACCGCCAGATCCCGTAACCACCATTCGTCCGGGGCGAGATGCTCCCCGCCCTCACCGGCACCGGCCTCCCCGGCCACGGCGGCCCGGCGGCGTACCGGCCGGACGTGCTCGCGCAGCATGCGGCGGACCGTGGTGAGGCTGATCAGGTCGCTGCGCCCGGGCGCCATGGTGTAGCCCTCGCTCTGCAGCACCCGGGTGATGGCCGGGGCGGTGCGGCCCTCCCCGGCGAGGGCGGTGACACGCTCGAGAACCCGGGCGTAGTGGGCCTCCGGAGAACTCCCGGACCCGGAGGACGCCGGAACCGCCCCCGCCCCCTCCTCCGCCGCGGTGCTGTCGGTGAGCGGAGCGGCGGCGCGTACGTCCTCGTCGCAACCGGGCCGCGGGGCGAGCGCAGGTCTCATGACCGGGCCGGGACGGCCGGACGGGAGGGCAGGCCGGGAGCGCCGGGCGGGCGGACGGCGGGCTGCAAGGCGGCCTCCTCAAGGCGGCGTCCGTTTTCTGTCACTGTGTGCGCTGCCGATGACAAAGGAAGATGGTCTTCCGCGCTAAAGCAGCCCGTGCGTACCGGATGCGCCCTCCGCCGCACATGGCGCGAAAGGCACCGGAGCCCTTCCCGGCCGTCCGCCGCACGAAGCCTCTGACCTGCCGGCCTGCCGCATCACCGACTCATCCGGCCCACACATGGATTGACCGGATCCGTACGGCCTCTCCGCAGCCCCGGCGGACCGGCAGCCGGCGCGCACCGACCCCCACCGCCCGCACCGCGTCCCACCGCGCCCGACGGTCACTCCCCGACGGTCACTCCCCGACGGCCACTCCCCGACGGTCACGCCCCGTCGGCGTCGCGGAACGCCAGACAGATGTTGTGCCCGCCGAACCCGAAGGAGTTGTTGAGCACGACACCCGCCCCCGGCGCCAGTTCACGCGGCTTGTCCCGGACGACGTCCAGATCGACCCGCTCGTCGAGCACCTCGACGTTGACGGTGGGCGGCGCGAGCCGGTGATGCAGGGCGAGGACGGCGGCCACCGACTCCACGGCACCGGTGGCGCCCAGCAGATGACCGGTCATCGACTTGGTCGCCGACACCGGCACGCGCGGCGCGTGCTCCCCCAGCACCCGCCGCAGCGCGGCGAGTTCGGCGATGTCACCGAGCGGGGTCGAGGTGGCGTGGGCGTTGACGTGGAGGACCTCGTCCGGAGCGGCTCCGGCGTCGGCGAGGGCCGCGCGCACCGCCCGGGTCACATCACGGCCGTCCGGCTCGGGCTGGGCGATGTGATGGGCGTCCGAGGTGAGCCCGACACCGGCGGCCTCGGCGTACAGCCGCGCGCCGCGGGCACGGGCGTGCTCCTCGGACTCCAGGACCAGGATCCCGGCGCCCTCGCCGAGCACGAACCCGTCCCGGTCGCGGTCGTAGGGGCGGGAGGCGGCGGTGGGGTCGTCGTTGCGCCGCGACATGGCCATCATGTTGGCGAAGGCCGTCATGACCAGCGGGTGGATCGGGGCCTCGGTGCCCCCGGCGACGACCACGTCGGCACGGCCGGAACGGATCATCTCCACGGCGTACGCGATCGCCTCGGCGCCCGAACCGCAGGCGGAGGCGGTGGTGTGCACCCCGGCGCGCGCGCCGAACTCGAGACCTATCTGCGCGGCGGGCCCGTTGGGCATGAACATCGGCACGGTGTGCGGGGAGACCCGGCGGTGCCCCTTCTCGCGCAGCACGTCGTGCTGGGCGAGAAGCGAGGTGAGGCCGCCCAGGCCGGAGGCGACGGCGACCCCGAGCCGCTCGGGCACGACGTCGGTGAGCCCGGCGTCCTGCCAGGCCTCGCGGGCCGCGACGAGCGCGAACTGCGTCGAGCGGTCGGTGCGCCGGGCGACGGCCGTGCCGACCTGCGGGGCGGGGTCGCTGGCGGCCGGGCAGGCGATGCGGACGGCGAGGTCCTTCGCCCAGGGCTCGGTCAGCTCCCGGGCGCCGGAGCGCCCGGCCAGCAGGGCCTTCCAGGTGGCGGTGGTGTCACCGCCCAGCGGTGTGGTGGCTCCGAGCCCGGTGACGAACACTCGGCGGGCGGCGTGCGCCATCGTGATCTCCCTGTGTGGAATCGCGGTGCGGAAGCGAACGGGTTCCGTCGTCAGACGAGCCGGAAGATGCGCTCCATGATGTCGAGGACCGTGGTGAGTTCGGGCGCCTGCTGTCCGTCGCGGTCACCCGGGAGGGTGGCGGGGAACAGCTCCTCGGCCGGTACGAGCGGACCGGCTGCGGTGCCCGCGGCGAGGACGGCGTGCGGGAAGGCGGAGTCTTTGAGCAGGGTCATGGCAATCTCCTGAGGAGGGTGGATCAGGGAGGGTGACTGTCAGGGCCGTGCGTGCGGGACGGGCGTACGGCGGTGCCGTACCGGGTGTCGGGGCGTCAGGGCAGCGTGACGACCTGACCGGCGTAGGAGAGTCCCGCGCCGAAGCCGATGGTGAGGGCGAGTCCGCCGCTGCGGACGGCGCCGGAGGCCAGCAGCTGCTCCATGGCCAGGGGTATGGAGGCCGCCGAGGTGTTGCCGGTGTGCACGATGTCGTGGGAGACGGCCACGCCGGCGGGCAGCCGCAGGGTGTTGGCGAGGGCGTCGACGATGCGCAGATTGGCCTGGTGCGGGACGAAGGCGTCCAGATCGGCGGCGTCGACCCCGGCGGCCTCCAGGGCCCTGCGGGCGGCGCGCGCCATCTCGTAGACGGCCCAGCGGAACACGGTCTGGCCCTGCATGGTCAGCGCGGGGAAGCGCTCCGGCCGCTCGTGCCGCAGCTCCAGCCAGGAGGCGGACTGGTCGATGGCGTGCCCCTGCGAGCCGTCGGCTCCCCAGACCACCGGCCCCATCGCCGGGAGGTCGCTCGGGCCCACGACGACCGCGCCGGCACCGTCGCCGAACAGGAAGGCGGTGCTGCGGTCGTCGTGGTCGATCAGGTCGGACATCCGCTCGGTGCCCACCACCAGCACATGGCCGGCGCTGCCGCCGCGCACCAGGTCGTGGGCGACCGCGAGGGCGTGGGTGAAACCGGCGCAGGCGGCGGAGAGGTCGAAGGCGGCGGCATCGGTGACGCCGGTCCGGTGGGCGATGTCGGCGGCGAGGGCGGGCAGCTGACGGAAGTGGGTGGAGGTGGCGACCAGGACGCAGCCGATCTGGTCCGGGGTGACACCGGCGTGCGCGAGCGCCTTGCCCGCGGCCGCGGCGCCCATGACGGCGACGCTCTCCTCCGGGCCCGCCCAGCGCCGCTCGACGATGCCGGAGCGCTCACGGATCCAGGTGTCGCTGGAGTCGATACGGGGGGCGATCTCCTCGTTCGGCACCACGCGGGAGGGCCGGTAGCCGCCCACGCCGGCGATACGCGCGTACGCCGGGCCGCTGGAGGGCCGCAGCACAGGGGTTGTGGGCACGGTGGGTCCTTCGGGCAGGAGGAACGACAAAGGGAGGCGTACAGGAAGGGCGTACGGCATGGCGCAAAAGACACGCCAAAGGGACGGAATGCCACGGGCGCACCGGTACCGGAGCCCGCCTGCGGCGCAACAGCACCGGGCACACAGCCCGGCCCGCCACCGACCCACAGCCCCGGCACCGAAAGCCGGACCCCACGAACCAGACTCCGCAGCCGACGAGTCCTCGGCCCCGTCGACCCGGTGGTCCGTCGGTCCGTCGGTCCGTCGGCCTGGTGGCCTGGTGGCCTGGTGGCCGGTCGGCCCGGTGGCCCGGTGGCCTGTCGGCCCGGTGGTCTGATGCCCCGACGGCCTGGTGGCCCGTGATCTAGGCCCCGGGGCCCCGGGGCCTTAGAGGTCCGGGCATCCGGGGGTCCGGGGGCGGAGCCCCCGGGGACGGGAACGGGAAGGGGCGGCGGGGGCGATCTCCGCACCCCGCAAGCCCCCCCGCAGGCGCCCCGCCGAAAACGCAGCCCGGAGACGAACACCCGGCAGACAGCCCGGGAGCCGCAGCCGGCACGACGCACCGGATCAGGTCGGATCAGGTCGGATCAGGTCGGATCGGGTGACGGGACCGGACCGGGGGACGTACCCGGACCCGTCACCCACCCGGCCCCCGGCTCAGTCGAGCCCGCGCAGAATGTGCTCCTCGGGCCACTCACCCTCCAGCCGCGCCAGATGCAGCGGCGTGGGCGGTGCCCAGCAGTCGGAGCGGACGGCCGCCGGAGCGGGCGCGGCAGAAGACAGGACCTGGCCGGGGGCCCGGGGGACGGACGCCTGAACGGCGGACGTCCCCAGGACCTCTGAGGGAGCGGACGGAACAGCCGCACCGGACGGAGCAGCCGTAACGGACACCCCGTACACGGCGAACGCGGCGGACGACACCACGGCGGCCGGGCTCATCTCACGACACCCGCGCCGGTGAGCGCCGCGTCGCCCGCTCGGCCAGCCGCCCCAGCCGCAGGTCGGCGACGTTGGAGAAGGCCGGCGCCAGCAGGGTGGCGAGCGCGCCCTGGTTGGTGAAGGAGTGCGTCACGTGGGTGCCGCTGCCGTGCGGCAGCACCCGCCAGGTGTTGGTCTCGGACAGACCCGGGACCTCCCAGTAGCCCTCGATGAGGGTCTCGCCGATGGCGCGGTACTCCCAGTGGCCCCGCAGTCCGCCGCGGCCGGTCAGCGGGTAGCGCTCGCCGACGATCGCCTCGGCGGGACCCCGCACCGACAGGAACGCCGGGTTCCAGTCGGCCAGGGAGGTCGGCTCCAGGATGATCTGGCGCACCACGTGGACCGGCGCCGGGATCAGGATGTGCGAGCTGGCGGTGTTCATCAGTACCTCATTCCTCCGTCGGCACGGATGACGGTGGCGTTGATGTAGTCGGCGGCCGGTGAGGCCAGGAAGGCGATCGTCTCGGCGGTCTGCTCCGCCTCCCCGAGCCCGAGCAGGGCACGGTCGGTCATGCGCCGCTTCTGCGGTGCGGCCACGGACGCGCCCAGGCCGGTGTCGAGGATCCCCGGCGCCAGGGTCACGGTGCGGATGTTGTACGAGGCGTACTCCTGCGAGACGGTCATGGCGAGCCCGTGCAGGCCGGCCTTGGAGGAGGAGTACGCCGCCTGGCCGGGGTTGCCGGTCAGGGCGGTGATGGAGGAGACGTAGACGATACGGCCGTAGCGCGTCCGCATCATGCTCTTCACCGCGTACTTGGTGGCGAGGAACGCGCCGCGCAGATTGACCCGCTGCACCTCGTCCCAGTCCTCCACGGACATCCGTACCAGAGGCTGGTCGCGGGTGATCGCGGCGTTGTGGACGAGGGCGTCGAGCCGGCCGAACCTGCGCGCCTCGGCGGCGAGCAGGGCGGCCGTCTCGTCGGTGGCCACGTCTCCGGGGACCAGCCGCAGCCGGTCCCGGTGCTTGTCCGCCAGCCTGTCCAGCTCGTCGGAGGGCGAGCGGTGGTTGGCGACGACCGCCGCCCCCTGGTCGAGGAGTGTCCGCACGGTCAGCAGCCCGAGGCCGCGTCCCGCGCCGGTCAGCGCCACCACCCGGCCCTTCAACGGGCCCCGGAGCGACGGGTCTGACGGACTGGTCATGGCATGGTCTCCCAGCTAGGGACCGAGCCCACCGCGGCACCGGCCCCGCAGGCCAGGGCCGCGACGGTCTCCGCGTCCTCGGTGAACAGATGGTCGGTGACGGGGCCGATACGGCAGTCGGAGTAGGGACGGGGGGTGCGCAGCCGGGCGAACCGCAGGTTCTCCGGCCGGTACGGCGGTTCCTCGACGAGCAGGTGCGGCAGCAGCAGATCGGGCTTGCCGCGCATCAGTGCCGCGCTGTCGTCGAGGAAGCGCAGACCGCGCTCGCGCAGCGGACCCGGCATCCAGTTCAGGGCCGGCAGGTGCAGTTCGCTCAGCACGCCGTCACTGGTCAGGGTGGTCTGGGCGGCCACCTCGGCGGGCAGCCGCTCGGCCTCCTCCGCGTACATCGGCACGGAGGTGCGCTTCTGCTCCAGCAGGACGAGCAGGCAGCCGCCGCCGTAGAGGTGCTCCAGCACCGCCTCCGCCTGGGCCGGGGTCGGCCACAGTGCGGTCGGGGTGTAGTCGCCGTTGACGGAGGTGTGCCAGGTCAGCCTGCGCGGTCCGTCGAAGACCACGAGAGTGTTGTCGCGCTGCAGGAGCGCCGATCCGCTCATGGACGTCGTTCACCCCCTCCGGGTGGTCGGCACGCCGCCGGCGGCGGCGAGCTGGTGGTAGTGGGCCTCGGCCCGGCGCCTGCGGTCCGCCGTCCTGAGGTCGGGGGCCGGCGCGTCGATGACGTCACGCAGCTGCCCGGCGGCCTCCGGGTGACGTCCTACGGCGATGAGCGCCTCCGCGTAGGCCATCGGGTAGCGGGTGTCGTGGGCGCCGATCCGGGCGGCGTGCCGCAGATGCCGGATCGCCTCCCCGCGGTCGCCGCCGAGCACCCGCGGCATCAGCAGATGCCAGCGGCCCAGCAGGTAACGGGCCATCAGATGGTCGGGATGGTGCCGCAGCACCGCCTCGGAGTCCTTGCGGACGCTGCTGAGGAGGACCGGCCGCAGCGGGGCGGGGGCGTCCAGGGCGCGCAGTCCGGTGAGCCGGGCCGTGAGCACCCGGGCGTCCGCCCGGACCGGGTCGTTCGGGTTGTCGGAGGCGGTCAGACGGGCCAGCTCGAGCAGCCGGCGCGCCTGCCGCATCCGGTGGGCGGCGGGCAGGTGGTCGGTGCGGCTGAGCATGGTCTCCACGGTGTCCTCGGCCCGCCGGACGAGTTCCCGGGCGGCCTGTCCGGCCCGCTCGGGGCCGGGTTCGGTGCGCGCGGTCTCCACCAGCGACCCGAGAGCCGTGTACGCGCTCTCCGTCAGTGCGCTGACCCGCTGGGGGCGGGACAGGGAGGTGTCGTCGGGCAGGGGGGCGCCGAAGACGACGCGCACCCCTGCCCGGCGGGGCAGTGACGCCCCCTTGGGCAGGATGTGCTGGGCGCCCCACATGGCCACGGGTATGACCGGCACACCGGCCCGTACCGCGAAGCGGAACGCCCCGTCCTTGAAGGGCAGCAGGGGCCAGCCCGGCCCGCGCGTCCCCTCGGGGTAGATCACCAGGGCGCCGCGGTCGGCGAAGACGGCGTCCACGGCGGCGAGCAGTTCCTTGCCGGGCCGGTCCCGGTCCACCGGGATCCCGCCCATGCCCTCGGTCCAGCGCCGGCGCACCGGGTGGACGAAGGCCTCCGCCTTGGTCAGGTACCTGGTCGGGGTGTCCCGCAGCACCGCGAGCACCGCGTCGAGGACGAGATGGTCGGCGAAGCTGCTGTGGTTCGGGACCAGGACGAACGGTCCGTCGACCGGCACATGGCCCACTCCTTCGGTTCCGGTGAGGAACCGGTGCGTGACCGCGGGACGTGTCAGCGTGGTCGACGCACCGGCCATCCACCGGGAAGTACGGCTCACTGCTCCCGCGCAGTCTGGGCGGCGGCGTACTCGCGGAGCTTCTCGATGCTGGTGAGGACCAGGCCCTCACGGCGGGCGAACTCGGCGAGCTGGGGGAGGCGGGCCATCGTGCCGTCGGGGTTGATGATCTCGACGATCACACCGGCCGGCCGGAGTCCCGCGAAGCGGGCCAGGTCGACCGCGGCCTCGGTGTGGCCGGGGCGCTCCAGGACGCCGCCCGGGCGGGCGATCAGGGGGAAGATGTGGCCGGGGCGGCGCAGGTCCTCGCCCTTGCCGTTGAGGATGAGGTCGATGGTCTTGGCACGGTCGGGAGCGGAGATACCGGTGGTCACACCGTGCTCCGGGCCACCGTCGACGCTGACGGTGAACGCGGTGCCGTGGTGGTCCTCGTTGTACTGGACCATCGGGGGAAGGTTCAGCGCGGCGGCGCGCTCCTCGGTGACGGAGACGCAGACCAGGCCGCGGCCGTGGGTGATCATGTAGTTGATGGCGGCGGCGTCGGCGTGCTCGGCCGCGACGATGAGGTCTCCCTCGTTCTCCCTGTCCTCGTCGTCCACCACGATGATGAGCTCACCGCGTGCGATGGCGGCCACGGCCGCAGCGGCGTCGTCGAGGACGATCGGCTCGTCGAGGACGGCAGTGGCGAATTCCAGGGTCTGCGCGGTCATTTCGCTTCCTTCGCTTGGCATGGCTCGACATGGGTTGTTGTGAAGGGCGTGCAGGGCGTGCTCCGATGAAGGTTCATCGATGACAAGCCATCAATGACTCAACATCGATGTCTTGCGATCGATGTCTCAACACCGATGCTTCATCATGCATGTCGCACCATCGTTGTTGCAACACCATTCGATGGATCGGGGAGAAGTGGGAGACAGGATTCCGCTAAAGGCGTTCCGTAACGGCTTGAAGAAGCCCTGTGAGCTGCTGAAGAACAGGTGCAGGCTGTATGTCGATGACGTATCATCGAATGATGCGGCATGGATGACGCATCACTGAGAAATCATCCCGTCATGCCGTCATGCAGACCCGCCGGCGAGCACCCCGCCCACCGGACCGAGACCACGTCCCCACTGGAGCCGTCATGACCCACTCTTCCGTCACCACGGAACTTCCGCCGAGCGCGGCCCGTACGGCGACCGGGCACGACCCGACCGACTCCGAGCTGCGCTACCTCCTGCTCGCCGCCCAGCGCGAGGGAGCCCGGCAGATGACCGGTCAGCTCAGGCCCCTCAACCTGACACCGGCCCAGGCGGAGATCCTGCTGGTGCTCGCCGAGCGCGCCCCGCTCACCCTCGCCGAGGTGGGCCGGCTGATCGTGTGCGAGAGCGGCAGCCCCAGCCGCATCGTGGACACCCTCACCAAGCGCAGCCTGGTCGACCGGGAGCCCGGCCAGGTCGACCGCCGGGTCGTCTATCTGCGGCTGACACCGCGCGGGGAGGCGCTCCTGCCCGCGCTGCGGGACATCGACGCCCAGACCGACGCCATGGTCACCGGCCACCTCACCCGCGAGGAGCAGGAGATCATGACGCGCGGCCTGCGCCAGATGCTGGACGGCACCCCCAGCGGCGCCGCCCTGGCGGCCCGCTTCGCGCACCGCAAGTGACCGGGGGTCCGCCCCGGGAACCGGCCCCGACGGCCGGCGGACCTCCGCTCAGGTCGGTCGGCGGGCCGGGGACCCCGCCTGCGCCCCTGCCCCGCCCAAGGCGCGTGTCCCCGCCGGCCGGCCGCTCTCCCGGAGCAGCCCCACCCCTGCCGCAAGTCCCGTGACCGCGTGCCGGAAGAACGGCGCGCGGTCCTCGGCGACCTGCTGGAACTGCCCGAACTGCCCGAACTGCCCGGACAGTTCGAAGCCCACCAGGCCGCAGAGCTGCGCCCAGGCCGCCACGAGCGCCACCACCGTCTCGGGCGGCAGGTCGGGCGCGAGACCGGCGGCCAGCCGCCCGCCCCCGGCCCGCAGCCCGGCGGGCAGCGGGGGAGAGACCAGCGCGCCCTGCCGGTGGGCGTCACGCACCACGCCGATGAGTACGAGCGGGGCCCGGGCCGCCGCCGGAGCGGTCGACCGCGGGGCGGTGTACCCGGGAACGGGGGAGCCGTGGACGAGGGCGTACTCGTGCGGCCGGGCGAGCCCCCAGCCGCGCACCGCCTCGCACACCGCCGTCCACCGCCGCAGCGGCGCCTCACCGGCCACCGCGTCCTGTGCGGCCTCGGCTGCCTCGCCGAGGGAGTCGTGGGCGTCCGCGATGAGGGCGGTCAGCAACGCGTCACGGCTGGGGAAGTACCGGTAGAGCGCGGACGACACCATCCCGAGCTCCCGCGCCACGGCCCGTAAGGAGAGCCTCGCCGCCCCCTCGGCCGCGAGCTGCCTCCGTGCCTCGTCCTTGATGGCGGCGGTGACCTCGCCCCTCGCCCGGATACGCGCGTTCTGTGTAGTGCTCATGCCACCATCCTTCCCCGTGAGGAGAACGCCGCACCGGAAGGAGAGCACCCGTCACCCACGCCGGAAGACCGGTTCACGCACTCTCCCGACGATCGGCACGGCCGCGCGGGACGCCGCGTCCCCCAGGAGCCCGGAAACCTGCGTCCGCGCCTGCCTGCCGCCGCCCCCCGGCCCGCACGACCACGGACCGGAGGGAAGGAGAAGACGACCGGCCGGATCAGCCACCCAGCCGGACCGGCAGCTCGAACAGATCGTTCTGCGTCACCACCGGCTTGTTCCGCAGCGCCGACGCCGGCACCGCGAGATCCAGCCGGGGGAACCGGGCGTACAGCGCGGGCAGCGCGACCCCCGCCTCGAGCCGCGACAGCGCCGCGCCGGGACACACGTGCGGCCCGTGCCCGAAGGAGATGTGCCGCCTCGCCGTCTCCCGGGTGACGTCGAACTCGCCGGCCGTCTCCCCGTGCGCCCGCTCGTCGCGCCCGATCGCGCCGTACGACACGATGAGCGCGTCCCCCGCCGGGATCACCTTGTCCCCGACGGGCACGTCCTCGGTGGCGAACCGGATCAGCACGTGCGAGGTCGGCGCGGAGAAGCGCAGCGTCTCCTCCACCACCGCCGACCAGTCCACCTCCCCGGACAGCACCTTGGCCCGCTGCTCGGGATGGAGCGAGAGATTCACCACCGCGTTGACGATCAGGGTGATGGTCGTCTCGTGTCCCGCGGCGACCATCAGCTGCAGGGTGGAGACGATCTCCTGGTCGGTCAGCCGGTCACCGTTCTCGGAGGCGAGGATCAGCGCGCTGGTCAGATCGTCACCCGGCTGCTCCCGCTTCGCCGCGACCGTCTCGCCCATCAGCCCGGCCAGCTCGACGAGGGTGGAGACGACCTCCTCCGGCGGGGTCTGCGTGGAGAAGAACTTCTCGAACAGCACCTTCAGCCGCGGCAGCACGGCCTCGTCGAGCCCCATGAGATCCGCGACGACGTACATCGGCAGCGGGTAGGCGAACCCGGCCTTCAGATCGACGACGTCCTCCCCGCCCTCCGACAGCCGGTCCAGCAGCCCCTCGGTGAGCTCCGTGACACGGGCCCGCATGGCCTCCACCCGGCGCGGGGTGAGGGCCTGTGCCACCAGCGTGCGCAGCCGCCGGTGGTCGTCGCCGTCCACGGTCAGCATCGAACGGCCAGGATTGGCCAGACCGATCAGCGGCCAGTCCGGCGGGATCTCCCCGCGCTGCCAGGCCCCCCACACCTCGATGTCCTTGACCACCCGCGGATCCGTCAGCAGCGCCTTGGCCTCCGCGTGGTGCGTCACCGCCCAGACGGGAACACCGCCGGGCAGCTCGACCGCCGCCAGCGGCCCGGCCGCACGCAGCTTCGCGCTCTCGCCGTCCAGGTCACTGACGAACGGGTCCAGCGGGATCCGTAAAGTCTCGGTGTCGGTCGTCACGGTCAGTTGCCTCCCAGGGCAGGGGTGGGGGTGAACCGCACGGGCAGCTCGGTCAGCCCGCGCAGCCAGGGCGACGGACGGCGCTCCAGCGCTTCGGCCGGCACCGCCAGATCGATGTCGGGCAGCCGGTCCAGCACGACCTCGATGCTGGTCCGGGCGATCACCTCGGCGATCTCCTGGGCGGGGAACGGACAGCGGTGCTCACCGTGCCCGAAGGAGAAGTGCGCGTTGTTGCCGCCGGTCAGCGAGGCGCCGTCGGTACGCACCTGAGGATCGGAGTTCGCGGCCTGCAGCCCCAGCAGCAGCATGTCACCGGCGCGGATGTGCTGCCCGCCCAGCCGGGTGTCGCGGGACGCCCAGCGGCCGGCGATGTTCTGGGACGGCGTGTCCTCCCACAGCACCTCGTTCATCGCCTCGGCGACACTGTTGCGGCCGCCGAACAGGGACGCCGCGAAACGGCTGTCGGTGAGCATCAGCCGCAGCGAGTTGCCGATCCAGTCGGCGGTCGGTTGGTGACCGGCCGCCAGCATCACCATCAGGTCCTGGACGATCTCCTCGTCGGTGAAGCCGCTGCGGTCGGCCAGCATGCGCGACACGACGTCGTCGGCGGGCGCCGCGGTGCGCTCGGCCAGCAGCCGTGCCATGGACGAGCCGAGATGACCCTGTCCGGCGAGGGCCCGCTCGGTGCCGTTGATCATGTCGTTGAGCGCGGTGACCAGACCCGGCCCCTCCTCGTCGGAGAAGCCGTACAGCCGAGCCAGCACCCGCACCGGCAGCAGCATGGCGTACTGCCCGATCAGATCCGCCTCGCCCCGGAAGCAGACGGTGTCGATCAGCTCGTCCGCGAACCGCTCCGCGTGGCGGCGCAGTTCGAACGGATCGGCCGCCTCCAGCGCATTGCTGATCATGGCGGCGCGCTCCCGGTGCCGCTCACCGACCGTGTAGAGGATCGACGGCTGCTTGCGGCCGATCATCGGCAGCAGGGGCCAGTCACCCGGAATGACGTCCCACTGGTTCCACAGCTCGGAGTCACGGCTGAACAGCACCGGATCCCCGGTCACCTGATGCAGCTCCCGGTAACCGAGCACCAGCCACGCCGGTACGTCACCGTCCAGCAGTACGGGGGTGACGGCACCGTTGTCGCGCCGCATCTCCCGGTACATCCGGGCGGGGTCGGTCTGGAAACGGGGATCGCCGAGGCGGACGGCGTCGTCGTGGGTCACGCGAACTCCCGCGGGGACTCGGCCGGCCGGCCCGCCGGTCCGGCGTACCGGTTCTTGATGTGCTGGACCAGGGTGATGAGGACCTCCTTGCTGGACTCACGGGACCGCGCGTCGCAGTCGACCAGCGGCACGTCCGGATCGAGATCCAGCGCCTCCCGGACGTCCGCGTGACTGTGTCCCGGGCCGCCGAAGTTGTTGCAGGCCACGATGAACGGCGTACCGTGCGCCTCGAGCCGGTCGATCGCGTACCAGGAGTCGCCGATACGCCGGGTGTCGACCAGCACCACCGCGCCGAGCGTGCCGGAGAACAGCCGGTCCCACAGGAACCAGAACCGTTCCTGCCCGGGCGCGCCGAACATGTACAGCACGTTGCGCGCGTCGAGAGTGATACGCCCGAAGTCGAAGGCGACGGTGGTCGAGGTCTTCCCCTGCACCTCGCTGATGTCGTCCACCGACTCACCGGCCCGCGTCATCGTCTCCTCCGTGTTGAGAGGACGGATCTCGCTGACCGAACGGACCATGGTCGTCTTGCCGACGCCGAAACCGCCCACGACCACGATCTTCAGACCGTTGTCGGCGGTGGCACCCAGGGGGGTGCGCGCGTCAGAGATTGCGGAGGCCAACGAGCACCTGTTCCAGAGTGTCGGGGTCGGGAAGCGCCGACCTGCGGGGATGACGGGCACTGACACGGCCCGCCGCGAGCAGGTCGGACAGCAGGATCTTGGTGATGCTCACCGGGAGCCTCAGCTCCGCGGAGACCTCCACCACGGCGATGGGAGCCTGCGCCATCCGCAGGATGGCCATGTGCTCGGACGGCATCCCGGGGGCCGGTTCGCACTCGGCCAGCACCAGGGTCACCAGGTCGAAGGGACTGTCCGGGCCGGACCGGCTGCGCCCACCCGTGAGGGTGTACAGCCGGTCCGGGGCGTCGTCCCTGCCGGGGCGGCTCATGACGTCCGGGGCTGAGCCGTCAGGTGCTCGCCGAGCTGCTCCACCAGCTCGCTCATGTTGTGCCCGACCAGCCCGGAATCGGCGTCCTCCGTCGTGACGACGGCGAGATGCGCACCCTCACCGGCCTCCACGATGAACAGGGTGCCGCCGTAGAACTCGGTCATCGAGGAGCGCACACCGCCGCTGCCGTCGCCGAACTCCACCGACGCACCGTGGGACAGGGACTGGATCCCGGCCGCGATCGCGGCCAGCTGGTCGGCCTGGTCGACCGTCAGCTCCGGTGTGCGGCACAGCTTCAGCCCGTCACGGGACAGCACGAGCGCGTGCCGGGCGCCGGGGGTGCGCTCCAGGAGACCCTCGATGAGCCAGGTGAGCTTCTCGTCCGCTGTGGTCGTGCCGGTCATGAGGTGGTGTCGCCTTCCGGGTACGCGTGGGAGTGGAGTGATCTGTCGGAGTCCGTCCCGTCCGGGACGGGCGAGGAGCCCTGCGGGCCGGCCGGGGACGGCGGACCGCCGCCGGAATCGGTCCCGGCCCCGGTCCCGCGCACGGCCTGCCGGAAACTGCCGAACCGGGCGGCGCGGGCCTGGATGCCGTCGGTGGCCTCCGAGGGCCGCTCGGCGGAACGCGCCGCCGACCGTGCCCGCTCGGCGGCGGCGAGCGTACGCCCGCGGCTCCGCTTGGGCAGCCCGCCACCGATGACCTCGTCCGTCCCTTCGGCACCGCCGGTACCGGCCGCGCCGGACACCGGAGCGGAGGAACGGGGGGAGTACTCGGGATGCTGCCGGGCGGCCCCCCGCCCGGACGCCCCGGACACGGACCCGCCGCCACCCGCGGGACCGGCGGCCTGCGGCCGTACGCTCACCGCGGCGGGAGCCGGAGCCGGAACCGCCCCGGAGGCGGGCGCATTGGTGAGGATCTCCTGCGGCACGAGCATCAGCACACCGGTGCCGCCCCGGGCCGAGGGCCGGAAGGAGACCGTGAGACCGTACTTGTGCGACAGCCGCCCGACCACGGCGAGCCCGAGCCGGGTACCCGTGAGCCCCCCGAGTTCGGCGCCCTGCCCCGACACGGCCCGCTCGGCCCGCCGCAGCTGCACATCGCCCATGACGAGCCCGCTGTCCTCCACGGAGACGATGACCCCCGCGGGGACCTCCTCGACGTAGACATGGACCTCGGCGCTGGGCGGCGAGAAGTTGGCGGCGTTGTCGAGCAGTTCGGCCAGCGCGTGCATGACCCCCTCGGCGGCGTGCCCGGCGACGGCCACATCGCTCACCGAGTGCAGCCGCACCCGCTGATAGCCGCTGATCCGCCCCATGGCGCCCCGCAGGATGGACTCCATCTGGATGGGCCGCGCCCAACGCCGTCCCGACCGGGCCCCGGTGAGCACGGCGATCGAGTCGGCGAGCCGTCCCGCCTGCGCCGTACGGTGGTCCAGATGCAGCAGGTCGGCGAGCACGTCCTCGTCGCTGTGCCGCTCCTCCATGGCCCGCAGGTCGGCGAGCATGCCGGTCGCCAGCGCCTGCATCCGGGCCGCCGCGTTGGCGGTGGCGGAGATCGCCGCGGCACGATCGCTGACGGCACGGTCCAGCCGCGCCGACAACTGCCGCACGCTCTCCGCCAGCCGGGCCTGCTCGGACCCGCCCTCCTGGGCGAGCCGCGCCCGCTCCCGGGCGAAGTCCTCCAGCAGACGGGTGCGTTCATAGGCGGCGGCGTCGGCGATCCGCTGCTGCTCCTGCCGCCACTGCCCGGCGAGACGTTCCTGCTCCAGAACGGCACGCTCGGCCTCGGAGCTCACCGCCTTTAGCCTGCCCCGGGCAGCCTTGGCGACGGCCCGTCCGTGCGCGGCGGCGGCAACGGCCGCGCACAGCGCCAGGGCGCCCACGGCACCCCCGAGGCCGAGCGGCCCCCGTACGGAGTCCGGCGCCGCGGCCACGGCCCAGCCGACGGCGGCGGCGGCCACAACAGCGGTGAGCAGGGTGGCAGGAAGGACGGTGCGTATGAGTGATCGGTCGCGCGAGGCGACGGGCGCGGTCATCAATGAGTTCCTCGGGCGGCCGCTGCGGGCGCGGCCCTCGTGTGGTCCAGGAGAAAAAAGTGCACAGTGATCTGTAGGCAGGGATCAACCGCGCGTCACTATACGAGACTTTGTGATCAGAAGGTGAGGGTTCCGCCCAACGGATTTCTCACCACCGATGCTCGGGGGACCAGGTCCCCGCGCCCGGGGAACGCACCGGCGAGAAGGCGGCGGCACGGCCCCGGCTCTTGCGGGTGATCTTCCCTGACAGCCCCGGCGGAGATCCGTCACCGGTGCGCGCTTCGCCGTGGAAGGCGGGGCGCAGGCCAATGGACGAGCCGGGCAGGGGCTGTCCCGAGGCGGGTGAGGTGCCGGTGAAGGGACGTCCTGGTACCGGTGGGGCGGTGGGTGGGACGTCCCTTCACCGGTTTCCTATCTCCTGCCGGCGTGGGCGATGGCCGTGTCGGTCTCTTTCGCGGTGGGTGCGGTGGCGGGTGACGGCGATGGCTGCGGCGACGTTCGCGCGGTGGGTCGCGTCCAGACGGTGGCTCGGGCTGCGATGGCCGTCCAGGCCGCTTCGGGGATCTCGGTGAGGAGGGGGGCGGGATCGAAGACGACGGCCGCCTGCGGGTCAGTGAGGCGCTGTTGACCGGATGCCGCAGGGAGTACCCGTGACGTAGACGACGTCGTCGGGCCGCACGGTGACGGCGTTCAGGTGTTCGGGTGTGACGTGTCCCTCGGCGCCCAGCGTGGAGAGGAAGGTGCGTTCGGCGTCGTCGTCGACGATCGCGATGCTCCCGCCGGTGTCGAGGCCGGTGACCGGCGGGTTGGGGGTGGTGACGTGTTCGGCCCGGAGGGCCGCACGGACCTTGTCGCCGAAAGATCCGGTGCCGACGGTGCCGAGGTAGACGACGTCGGCGTTGTCGTGTGCGGCGGTGGCCATGACGTTGAAGCCGCCGCCGGCGGTGAGGTCGAACCGGTGGGCGTAGACGTCGCCGCCGACGGGGGCACGGCGGGTACGCGCAGGACGAGGTCGACGACGGCCTGCCCGGTGTGCAGGACGCGGCCCATCAGCGCTGCTCCGTCCGCTGTGCGGTGCGGGCCCCGCCGAGGGCGAGGTAGCCGAGGAACGCGACGGTGAACGTGACGAGCCAGCCGAGCCCGTTCCGGCCGGTCGGCGGGACCGGCCTGGGTGAAGAGGTAGCCGATGAGGATCGCCACGGCCCAGCACACGACGGCACGCCACTCGGCTCCGGTGCGGTACCAGTACCGGGACCGGGGAGTGAGGTCGAGGAGGTCGTCGTCGCCGTAGTCCCGGCGGCGGATCAGGTCGGTGACGAAGACGCCGACCCAGGCGGTGATCGGGACGGCGAGGGTCAGGGTGGTCAGGCTGGCCGAGTACACCGACATGTGGTGGGAAACGAGCAGCCCGCCGAAAGCGGTCACGAGGTGGATGACCGACATCCAGGCCGACATGACATCGGTCAGTGCCGCGACGGGGCCGTTGGCGGCCGCCGCGAGCTTGGGGTCGCCGGACCCGAGCACGCCGCCGAGGGAGATGAGCAGGACGAGCGGGACCCCGGCGCCAGCGTTGGCCCACCCGATGCCGGTGCCGCCGGCGATGGTGCCGACAGCGGCGATGAGCGCGGCTGTCGAGCCTGCCTTCGTGGAGGTGACCGCGGTCCAGTCCACGTGGGTGAGCAGGTACGCGGCGACCACGATGTTCAGTGCGCCGAAGATCCAGGTGGCCCACTTCTGGATGACCAGGAGCGTGGCGTGGCCGAGGCCGGAGACGGTGACGGTACAGGCGACGAAGAACAGGATGCTCACCACCGCGATGACGGGTACGTCCTTGGCGTTGCTGCTGGTGTTGAAGAAGATCCCGCACAGCGCGATGAGCGCGAACGCCGCCGTCGACGTGTTGACGGTCTCCCAGCCGAGCCGGGACAGCAGCGACACGAGCGTGGGGCCGATGTTCCCGCGTACGCCGAAGACGGCACGGGAGAGCGTCAGGCTGGGGACGTGACCGCGGCGGCCGGCGATCGAGATGACGCCGACGAGCGCGAACGAGCCGAACGACCCGATCGCGGCCGCGGCGATCGCCTGCCAGAGGTTGAGGCCGCTCTGGATCAGGGCGATGCCGAGCGGCAGGCCCAGGATCGAGATGTTGGCCGCGAACCAGGCCCAGAACAGCTGCAGCGGACGGCCGTTGCGCTCGGCGGTCGGAACCGGCTCGATGCCGCGCTGCTCGATGTACCCGAGGCGCGGCCGCTCCCGGAGGTCGGCTAATGCTGGGTGGGGGGTTTGTTGGTGTATCGAGTGTGTGCTGGCCTGGGGTGTTGTGGGTGTGTTGAGAGGCGGGGTGGGCGGGGTGTGTGTGCTGGGCTTGTGTGTTGTGTGTTGTGTGTGGTGGGGCGGGTTGTAGGTAGTCCTGGTGTGTAAAGACTCGGTTGGTGTTTTTGCTGGTCAGTGTTGTTTTGCCTGGTCATACGGGGAGGCCGGCAGTGCCCGGTCCAGCACGTCCTGATCGGCCCCGCTCAGCTTGGCGAGCATCCGCCGTCCGCCTCCGTTGAGGAGCAGCTCCGCATCGGACCGTACCGTGCCGCCTTTGTGCCGGGGGCGGGAGCCGGTGACCGCGAAGTGCCCGAGTATCTGGTCGGGGTGCATGCCGTACGCGGCAGCCACTCGGCGCAGCAGGGACCAGGTCGTCTCACCGCTGACAGGCGCAATCCGCAGCAGGACCGGAGAGGGCATCACCTCGTCAGGGTTCCGCGTGTACCGCGCCTGGCGGATGCCGATCGTGAAAGTTTCATCCGAGGAGCCACCCGGTGACTCCCATTCAGCACACCTTCAATCACATACGGTTGATCACACAGGCGTTCTGCCCTGGGGCGTGTACTGACATTCCGATGACGCGATCACGATGACGCTCCGGTGACGCGGCGCGCCGGTCACGGGCGGGGCATGCTGATTCCAGTCCGGATCCGAACTTCATTTTGAAGCACATCAGGGAGGCGCCCGCCCGACCTCTTCCTGACAGGCAGTCACTCTCGACGAGGTCATCCCCGGAACCAGGGATGACCTCACCCTTCCACCCGCCCGACACCCCCACCCCCTGCTGCCGCACGGGCCGGAGGCCCATTTGCCGCGCGTAGCGCAGTAGAGGCTGGAGCGCAGCGGAAGCCTCCGGCCGGACGGAGGCCGGCACCGGACTGCAACACAGTCCGACTCACTCCCGGAGCGCAGCGGAGGAAGTGTCAGTTCACTTGCGAAGCAAGCGAACCAGGCGGTGAGCGCAGCGAACCGCCAGCGCTCACGCGGAGCGTGAGCACAACCCGGGCGCGCAGCGCCCGGGTTCGCTTGCATCGCGCGCAGCGCGATGGGACCCGCTCCGCGGGTACAGGCAGTCGACCGAGACAGCTTGTCCCGAAGGAGCTCCGTTGTCCCGTCG
>NZ_JBEYWE010000028.1:0-109028 GCF_040644295.1 Streptomyces sp. NPDC047000 | reverse complement strand
GTGATCGCCTTCCTCCGCGAACACGGGGACGACCTCGTCCTGTGCGTCAACAACTTCTCCCGGTTCGCACAGCCCACCGAACTGGACCTGCGGGCCTACGAGGGGCGGCACCCCGTCGAACTGATCGGCGGGGTGCGGTTCCCGGCGATCGGAGAGCTGCCGTACCTGCTGACCCTGGCAGGACACGGCTTCTACTGGTTCCGGCTCTCCCGAGTCGCCTCCCGCATCGGCCGGCGCCGTTGACCGCGCCCCGAGGAAAGGACGCGTGACCATGCCGAAGACCGTCACCCTCGCCCCGAGGAACCACGGCCTGGACGGGCCCCTGACCTCGCTGGCGGGACTGCTGCGCGAGTGGCTGCCCCGGCAGCGCTGGTTCGCCGGCAAGGACCGGCCCGTCACCGAGCTGGGCGTGCTGTCGGCGACCGAGCTGTTCCCGGGCTGTCTGCACCTGCTCGTCCACACCGGGCAGCCCGCGGTCCCGGCCCCCGGCGGCGCTCCCCCGAACGGCGACTGCTACCAGCTGCTGCTCGGGGTCGGCGACCACCTCACGCCGCGCCTGGCCCGCTCCCTCATCGGCCGCGCCACCCGGGGACCGCTGGCCGGCAAGGTGGTCTACGACGCCCTTCAGGACCCGCGCTCGGCCACCCTGCTCCTGGAACGGCTGCGCCGTCCCGGCCAGATCGGCCCGCTGCGCTTCGAGGCGGACCCGGCGGCCCGGATCCCCGGCCGGCTCGCCCCGCGGCTGCTGGCCGCCGAACAGTCCAACACCTCGCTGGTGTACGGCGACGCCTTCATCCTCAAGCTGTTCCGCCGCATCCAGCCCGGCGTCAACCCGGACCTCGAGGTCCCCGGCGCACTGGCCGCCCAGGGCTGCGGCCGGGTGCCCGCCCCGGTCGCCTGGTTCAGCACCACGGGACCGCACGGCGGCACCCTGGGCGTCCTCCAGCCCTTCCTGCCCGGCGCCTTCGACGGGTGGACCCTCGCCCTGGAGGCGCTGACCGCCGCCGACGGCTTCACCGGCGCCGCACGCGAGCTCGGCGAGGCCACCGCCGACGTGCACCTCGCACTGGCCACGGCGTTCCCGTCCGGCGGCGCCGCGGAGAACGGGCACACGGCGGTGGCGATGGCCGCCCGGCTGGACGCCGCCGCCCACGCCGTACCGGCACTGCGGCCGTTCGTGCCCCGGCTGCACACCGCCTTCG
The DNA here is from genome assembly GCF_040644295.1 of Streptomyces sp. NPDC047000. NCBI lineage: Bacteria > Bacillati > Actinomycetota > Actinomycetes > Kitasatosporales > Streptomycetaceae > Streptomyces > Streptomyces sp. NPDC047000. The sequence continues at coordinate 107,826 of NZ_JBEYWE010000028.1, read as the reverse complement.
CCGCGCTCGCCGGCTGCCCGAGCGGACCGCCCGCACAGCGGATCCACGGCGACCTGCACCTCGGGCAGGCGCTGCGGGCCGGGCGCGACTGGTTCGTCATCGACTTCGAGGGCGAACCCTCCCGCCCGCTCACCGAACGGCGCACGCCCCAGTCCCCGGTGCGGGACGTCGCGGGAATGCTGCGCTCCTTCGACTACGCGGCCCGGCACCGCCGCCCGTGGCACCCCGAATGGGCGGCCGGCTGCCGGGAGGCGTACTGCGCGGGCTACGCGGAGCGGGCCGGCTGGGACCCGCGCGAGACACACGCCCTGCTGCGTGCCCATGAGACCGACCGGGCGGTCTACGAGGTCGTCTACGAGGCCAGGAACCGCCCCGACTGGCTTCCCGTACCGATGGCGGCGATCGAACGCCTCGCCGCCCGAGGAGGCTGAACCCATGGCCCTGCGTGACACGTCGCCGCCCGAGGCGGCCGGGCCCGTCCCGGCCGCCGCCCCGCCGCTCACCGCCGACGACCGCGCGCGGCTGCTGTCGGGCGCCCACCACGATCCGCACGCCCTGCTCGGCGCGCACCCGGTGCCCGGCGGCATCGCCTTCCGGACGCTGCGCCCCTTCGCCCGCGCGGTGGACGTCGTCGTCGACGGCGGCCCCACGCCGCTGGTCTCCGAGGGCGACGGCCTGTTCTCGGTGGTCCTGCCGCTCGCCGCGGTCCCGCCGTCCTACACCCTGCGCGTCGCGTACGACGAGGGCGCCCCGCAGGAGACGCACGACCCGTACGGCTTCCTGCCCGCCCTCGGGGAACTGGATCTGCATCTGATCCGCGAGGGACGCCACGAGCAGCTGTGGCGGGCGCTGGGTGCCGAGCCGATGACCCATCAGGGCGTGTCCGGCACCCGGTTCACCGTGTGGGCGCCCAACGCCCGGGGCGTGCGGGTGGCCGGGGACTTCACCTGCTGGGACGGCACGGCGTTCCCGATGCGGTCGATGGGCGCGTCCGGGGTGTGGGAGCTGTTCCTGCCCGGCATCGGCGAGGGCACCCGCTACAAGTTCGAGATCGTCTCCCGGCACGGCGACCGCTTCCTCAAGGCCGACCCGATGGCCCGCCGCACCGAGGTCCCCCCGGACACGGCGTCCGTGGTGACCGCCCCGCACCACGAGTGGGGTGACGCGGAATGGCTCGCGCACCGCGGGGACGTCCCGGTGCACGAGGCGCCGTTCTCGGTCTACGAGGTCCACCTCCCCTCCTGGCGGCCAGGGCTGACGTATCGTCAGCTGGCCGAGGAACTGCCCCCGTACGTCAGGGACCTGGGCTTCACCCATGTCGAGCTGATGCCGGTCGCCGAACACCCCTTCGGCGGCTCCTGGGGTTACCAGGTCACCGGCTTCTACGCGCCGACCTCCCGGCTCGGCCCGCCGGACGACTTCCGGTACCTGGTCGACGCCCTGCACCGGGCGGGCATCGGCGTGATCATGGACTGGGTGCCCGCGCACTTCCCCAAGGACGACTGGGCCCTGGCCCGCTTCGACGGGGAGCCGCTCTACGAGCCGGGCGACGACCGGCGGGCCGAGCATCCCGACTGGGGGACCTACGAGTTCGACCTGGGGCGTACCGAGGTGCGCAACTTCCTGGTGGCCAACGCCGTGTACTGGTGCGAGGAGTTCCACATCGACGGGCTGCGGGTGGACGCCGTCGCCTCGATGCTCTACCTCGACTACTCGCGCGAGGCGGACCGGTGGAGCCCGAACGCGTTCGGCGGGCGGGAGGACCTGGACGCGGTGGCGTTCCTGCAGGAGATGAACGCGACCGTGTACCGCAGGGCGCCGGGCGTGATCACCATCGCCGAGGAGTCCACCGCCTGGGAGGGGGTGACCCGGCCGACGGACAGCGGGGGCCTGGGCTTCGGGCTGAAGTGGAACATGGGCTGGATGCACGACACGTTGCAGTACATGACCCACGAGCCGGTGCACCGCAAGTACCACCACCATGAGATGACCTTCGCCATGGTGTACGCGTACAGCGAGAACTACGTGCTGCCCGTCTCCCACGACGAGGTCGTGCACGGCAAGCAGGCGCTGGTCTCCAAGATGCCCGGCGACTGGTGGCAGCGGCGTGCGGACCACCGCGCCTACCTCGGCTTCATGTGGGCCCACCCCGGCAAGCAACTCCTCTTCATGGGACAGGAGTTCGCCCAGGGCGCCGAGTGGTCCGAGGCGCACGGCCCGGACTGGTGGCTGCTGGAGGCGGCCTACGGCGCCGAGAGCGACCACCGCGGCGTGCGCGACCTGGTCCGCGACCTCAACTCCCTCTACCGCGCGCACCCCTGTCTGTGGCAGCGGGACAGCGACCCGGACGGCTTCCGCTGGGTGGCGTGCCACTCCGCCGACGACAACGTCTTCGCCTTCCTGCGCCACGACGCCGCCGGCAACCCGCTGCTCGCGGTGTCCCACTTCTCCCCCGCGGTCCGCCACGACTACCGGCTGGAGCTCCCCGGCGACATCCCCGCCTGGAACGAGATCCTCAACACCGACGCCGCCCGCTACGGCGGCGGCGACGTCCTCAACCCGGACCCGGTCAAGACGGAGAACGGCGGCATCCGTCTCACCCTGCCGCCGCTCGCCACGGTGTGGCTGACGCCCGACGTACGGTGACGGCGGCCGCCCCGCAGCGACGGAAGGAGATCACGGAACGCTCCCGGATCACCCGTTCACGGCCCCAACTGCCGCCCCCCGGGCTACATTCGAGCACTGCCGACACGGTAACGTTCGGCGGAGTCACACTCCGTACACCACGGGAGCAGTGCATGCGCGACTTCGCCCTCGCTCCGGCAGGCGCCCCTGTGGGCATCCCCGCCCTGACCGGCGGGCTCGCCGACGGCCTCTTCGACCGGGCGGCCCGTGAGCCCGGGCTGCCGCTGGTCGCGCGCCGCACCGGCGACGCGACCGGGTGGGAGAAGGTGACCGCCGCGCAGCTGCGGGACGAGGTCGCCGAGGTGGCCAAGGGACTGGTCGCCTGCGGGGTCACACCCGGCAGCCGCGTGGCGATCATGGCCCGCACCCGCTACGAGTGGACGGTGCTCAGCCACGCGCTGTGGGCGGTGGGCGCCGAGCTCGTCCCGATCCACCCCTCGGCCGCGCGCGACCAGGTCGAGTGGATCCTGCGGGACGCCTGCTGCGTCGCGGTGGTGGTCGAGGACGAGCAGGGCGCCATGACCATCGGCACGGTGTGCGCCCGGCTGCCGCGGCTGCGGCATGTGTGGCAGCTGGACGACGGGGCGCTGGAGCGGCTCGTGGAGCGGGGCAGGTACATACCGCTCACCACCGTCGAATCGCTGCGCCGGATCGTGCTGCCGGACGCCACGGCCGCCGTCGCCTACACCTCCGGCACCTCGGGGCGCGCCATGGGCTGCGCGCTCAGCCACCGCAATCTGGCCGGATCCTGCGACACACTGATCGCGGGCTGGGCGCACACCGCCGCACAGCCGGGCGAGCAGCCGTCCGTGCTGGCGTTCCTGCCGTTCTCCCATGTGTACGGCCTGATGATCCAGGAGCTGTGCGTGCGCGGCGGGCTGCTGATGGCCCATGAGCCGGAGACGACCGAGGAAGCGCTGTCGTCGGCGCTGCGGTCCTTCCGGCCCACCTGTGTCTACGGAGTGCCGTCGCTGTTCGAGCGGGTCTACAAGACGTATCTGCGCGCCGCCCACCGGTCGGGCCGCGGCCCCCTGTTCGAGCGGGCCGCGGAGACCGCCCGGGACTTCGCCGCCGCGCTGGAGCGGCAGCGGCTGGGCCGCGGGTCCGGTCCCGCCCTCGATCTGCGGCTGCAGCACGCGCTGTACGAGCGGACGGTCTACCGGAAGCTGCGCGCGGCGCTGGGCGGCAGGGTGGTCCGCGCCACGTCCGGCGGCTCCCCGCTCAGCCGTGAGCTGTCCCTCTTCTACGAGGGCATCGGCATCTTCGTGCACGACGGCTACGGGCTCACCGAAACCGCCGGCGGCATCACCGCGCAGCCGGTCGGGCGGGAGAAGTCGGGGACCGTGGGCCGGGCGCTGCCGGGCACCGAGATCCAGGTCGCCGGGGACGGGGAGATCCTGGTGCGCGGCCCGTCGGTGTTCCAGGGGTACGTCAACGACGAGGCCGCGACCAGGGCCGTGCTGCACGGCGGCTGGCTGGCCACCGGTGACCTGGGGCGTCTCGACACCGACGGGTATCTGACCATCACCGGCCGCAAGAAGGACGTGATCATCACCAGCACCGGTACGAGTGTGGCTCCGGCGGCGCTGGAGCAGCGGCTGCGGATGCATCCGCTGGTCCATCAGGCGGTCGTCGTCGGTGACGACCGGCCCTGTGTGGGCGCCCTGATCGCACTGGACCCAGACTTCCTCGCGGACTGGCGGGCGACGCTGGCGATGCAGGGCGACACGCCGCTGCGGGAGGCCCGGGAGGAGAACGCGCTGCGGGAGGAGATCGCGCGGGCGGTGACGGCGGCGAACAGCGTGGTGTCGCGGGCCGAGTCGATCCGGGTGTTCCGGGTGCTCACGGAGCCGTTCGCCCCCTCGAACGGGCTGCTGACGCCGTCGCTGAAACTCCGCAGGGACGCCGTGGTGAGGCACTTCGCCGCCGAGATCGACGCGATGTACCAGACCCGGGCCCGCGGCTCCCGGCCGGCGGTGGACGAGTCCGGCGAGTGGGCCGACTGGGACGACTCCGACAACGTGTTCCGCTAGCGGCGTCCGTACCGGCCGGCGCCCCTGCGCGGCGCCGGCGGCGGGCGGCTCACGACGGGGCGGGCCGGTACGCGTAGCTCGCGCGCTGCTGGGAACCTGCTCAGGTGCCGGTGGAACAACCGGCGGCGAGGAGCACCGGCGGAGGACCGGGGCCGGGGAGAGCGCGGCGGAGCGGCGGACGTTCCGGCGCGGAAGGTCAAGGACGGCGGCATGCCCGGCCCTGCCGGGCGGACGTCATGGCACGCGAGCCCCCACGGGACGGAACACACTGGCTTCCGACGGCATTCCGAGCCGCAGCGCGGACTTCGCGGGCGAGTTGCACGACGTGACGGGTGCGCGGCTCGCGGCGGAGGCGTTCCTGCGTGAACTGGCGCCCCTCGCCCCGCCGGCGGCGCCCGAGCACTGGGACGACATCCTGCTGGTGGTGACGGAACTCGCGGCCAACGCCGTGCAGTACGCTCCGGGTCCCTTCGTGCTGCGGCTGCGCCGCACCTTCGACGGAGTGCACGTCGTCCTGCGCGACACCAGCACCGCGCCTCCCGCGCCCCGTCCCTTCCACCCCAGCAGGGGCGGCGGCGGGATCGGCTGGCATCTGATCCAGACCCTGTGCGACCAGGTCAGCGTGGTCACCGACACCGGCGGCAAGGACATCCACGTCTTCCTGCCGTGGTGAGAGCCTTCCGGCCCGTGCCGCTCTCAGCGGGCCGGGCCGGCTCCTCCGGACGGTCGCGGGGCACCGCGGAAGGGCACGAGCACGCTGACGGTCTTGCCGCCGTCGGGGCGCCGGACCACGCTGATCTCCCGGGCCAGCCGGATGACCAGGGGCCAGCCGTAGCCGTTGCCGCGGTGCTCCAGGGGCAGCGCCCCGGATCCGTAGGCCGCCTCGGGGACGACGTCGCTGTTGTCGTGCACGGCCAGCCGCACACCGCCGGGCACGGCCCAGGCCTCGAAGCCGGCGAGCCCCGCGCCGTGCCGGACCGCGTTGGTGACCAGCTCGGAGACGACCAGCTGGAGATCGATGAGATCCTCCTGCCCGGCCCTGTCCAGGACCGGGCCCCAGCGTTCCCGCACCAGGTCGCGCGCGTACTCCCGGGCGAGGGCGGCGGTGGCCACGGTCAGCGGTTCCGGCCGCCCGGCGAGCTCCTGCCGTTCCTGCCGCTCCGGCCCGGCGCCCCGGTCCCCTCGTTCGTCCTGCCTCACCGGTCGGTCATTGCCGCAGGCACCTCCATGGCGGACGCCACGTCGGCGGCGAGGACGAAGAAACCGGCGGTCCCGGTCACGTCGAGCAGTCGTGCCACGCCGTCCTGGAGCGGCCCCGCCAGCACCAGCAGCGCACCGAGGTCGCGGTGCGCCTGCTGGGCACCCAGCAGGACGTGCAGGATGGCCGAGTCGGCGAACGGCACGCGGGACAGGTCGACGACGGTACGCGGCCGCGCGGCACGTGCGGCCGCGTCCAGCACCGTCCTCAGCCGTGGCGCGCTCTCGGCGTCCACGTCACCCGCCACCCGCACCAGATACCCGTGCGGGCGCTCCGACCAGGTGACGGCGGCTTCCCGCTCGTCGGGCATCGGCGTTCTCTCCTTGTTCGACGACCCGGGAACCGCGGGCGGTACATCTGATGCCCCGCCGTCCCCTCTCCACTCCCACCGGGCGGAGAGCACCCCGGAGGCGCTCTCCGCGCACCGGTCCGCCACGCCCGGGACACCGACGCCGGCGTTCATCCCGTGCGCGGGCCCCGCCGGTCACCGGAGCGGTCCCGGTCGGCGGTGAGGAACTTGACGGTACCTGTCACGTCCAGGAGACGGTTCAGCGCGTCGGGCCGTTCGTCCAGGTGCAGCCGGACCCGCGCCTCGTCGGTGCGCCGCCGGATGAGCAGCAGGACGGAGAGCCCGGAGGAGTCGACACTGCCGAGCCGGCCGAGGTCCAGCCGGAGCTCGGCGGCGGCGGACGGTGCCGCGAGCCACCGGTCGATGAGCGGGGCGACGGCGGCCAGCAGCTCGGCACAGGTGTCGTAGTCGAGGTCGCCGGCGACACGCACCACCGCGGACGCGGGAGCGGCCTCGACGGTCAGGGTCAGCGGCGACGGATGCCATGCGGTCATACGGTCTCTCCGGGGCCGCCCTCGTGCGGCGCTTCGTCGACGTGTCCGAGCGTCTCCCGGCCCAGGCGCAGGATGCGTCCGGCCCGGGGGAAGTCCTGCAGCTGCCGGCCCAGCAGGTCGAGTGCCGGGTCCAGGGCTCTCGCGGGGACCCCGCGGGCGGTCAGGACGACCGCGGTCCATTCCAGGAAGCCGCGGAACAGATCCGCGTCGTCGACGTACAGCGCGGTGGCCAGGTGGTCGACGACATGGGCGAGGTCCTCGGCGGTACGGTCCCGCTGCCGGTCGGTGTAGGCCCGTACCGGGGGGAAGAGATCCGCCAGCTGGGTGAGCGTGTCCCTGACGAGTTGCTGCCGGGTGCCGGCGACCAGCGTGTACTCCTGGTCGGCCAGGTGCGGCAGGTCGTCGACGGTCTCGCGGAGGGTCAGCGGATCGGGCCGGCGCACGCCCTGCGCCACCACGGCGGCCTGCCGGGCCTGGGCGGCCCAGCCGTCGGCGCCGAAGGCACGGGCGTACCGGCCGTCCGGCCCGAACGCGGCGCCACCCGTGATCACCGGGACACCGGCCGCCTGGCAGGCCGTGACGGCCGCGTGCGCGAGGGGCAGGTGGGGCGCGAACGAACAGGACAGCGCGACCAGCCCGGGGCCCGTCCGGTGCAGATGCGCTATCAGGTGGGGGGTGGGGACGTGCGCGCCCAGGTAGTCGACCGCCCAGCCCCGGCCGCGCAGCACCTCCGCCAGCAGCCGGGCGGGCAGTGCGTGCCATTCGCCGTCGACGCAGACCACGGTGACGCGCGGCGCCCGCGCGTCGGGGCGCCGTGGGGCACGGCGGTGGGCCAGGGCGGCCAGCACCCGCTCCTGGATCGCCGTGGCGGCGTGTTCCTGGGCGACCGTGATCCGGGCGGCGGCCCATTCGGCGCCGATCCGGGCCTGCAGGGGAGCGACGACGTCGAGCAGCAGCGCCTCGGTGTCCAGGCCCGCGTCCACGGCGTCGAAGGCGGCCCGGACGGCGGCGTACTCGTCGGCGTCGCGCACGGCGGCCCACAGCCGCTCGCGGGCGAGTTCCGCCCCGGCGGACGCGGAGACGGAGGCGGACACGGCAGGCGAGGGGGCGGCGGGGTTCGCGGTCATGCCGTGTACCTGCCCGCGGTGCGGCCGTCCACGGCGCTCAGATGGGCGTGGCGGGGCGCGGTGATCGCGAGCAGGGCCATGTCGTCGTGCCTGCCGCGTTCGGCCCACTGCTCGGCGAGCATCCGGATGTGTTCCACCACCGCCTCGGCCGGCATCCCGGCGCACTGCGCGAGAGCCTCCTCCAGCCTCCGCTGCCCGAACAGCTCACCGCCCAGCGGGCCGCCCCGCGCCTCGGTGACGCCGTCCGTGTAGAGCAGGCACAGTTCGCCCGGGGCGAGTTCGACGTGGGCGGTCGTCGAGGTGATGTCCTCGAAGACGCCCACCAGGGAACCGCGGGTGCGCGCCCTCTCGACGGTCCCGTCGGACCGCAGGATCAGCGGCGCGGGATGCCCCGCGCTGGTGAGGCGCAGCCCCACGGTGCCGCCGCGGCGGGTCACCGACGCCAGGACGAGGGTCACGAAGCGGGTGTGCCGGGAGTTCATCAGGGCGCCGTTGAGCAGACCGAGGAGCCGCTGGTGGTCGTCGGCCATCGGCAGCACGGCCTGCAGCGTGTTGCGGATCTTCCCGGTGAGCACGGCGGCTTCGAGACCCTTGCCGCAGACGTCGCCGAGGACGGCCAGGGTCTCCTGCCCCTCGTCGGCACCGGGATGCACGTCGTAGAAGTCGCCGCCCACGCGGTCGCTCTCGCCCGAGGGCCGGTAGGAGCCCGCGAACTCGACGCCGTGCACGGTGTGCAGGTCCGGGGGCAGCAGCTCCCGCATCAGGGTGCCGGTGATGGCGGTCTGGTCGGCGTACATGCGGGCCGCCGACATGGCGGCTCCCGCCCGGAGCGCGAACTGCCGTACCAGGGTCTCCTCGTCCTCGGTGAAGCAGCGCTGCTCCTCCGGCCGCAGCAGGATGAGGGCGCCGGCCGGCACACCGTGTCCGGGCAGCGGGGTGACCACCACCGAACCGACCTCACCGGGGAAGTCCTCGGGGACGATCCAGGAGGGCATGCCGGCCGGGTCGATCCAGCGGGACGGCACGGGCGGATAGCCGCGCAGGGCGTCGGCCAGGCCCGGTACGTCCTCCGGGCGCGCCCGGACCTGGCGGTGCGCGGGGGCGCCGTCCGCGCCGCAGAAGGTGAGGGGAAGGCCGGGCCCGCGGGCCGGCGCGACGACGACCGCGGCCCGCGCGAGGTGGGTGGCGGCCAGCCGGGCGGTCTCGTCCATGCAGCGTTCCACGTTGAGCGAGGAGAGCAGGACACCGGAGACGAGCGACAGGAAGGCGGCGTGCTGCCGCTGACCGGCCAGCGCCGCCTCCGCGGTCCGGCGGTCGGTCTCGTCGACCAGCCACCACATCACCGTGCCGTCGGCGATCGGCGTGGGGTGCGCCGCGAACATGCGCTCGCCCACCGGTCCGTGGACGGCCCGGTCGGTCTCCGCCGCCCGCGGGCCGTCACCGGGGCGTGCCACGAGCCGGCGGTGGGCCCGGGTGATCCAGGCCGGGGCCACGTCGCCGAGCCGTGCGCCGTCGCCCGCGCCGGACAGCAGGGCGGCGGCCCGCGCGTTGAGCCCGGTCAGCTCCCCGCCCGGGCCGGCGATCAGCACGGGGCAGGGCGCGTCTCGCCACGCGGCCTCCATGGCCACGCCGTACGGTGGGACGGGAGCTTTCTGGGGTGTGTCCACGAACACGGACGCGGCGTACCGCGCCCACCACCTTTCCGGAATGCGGGGAAATCGTTTCCTCGGCCAACCATCTCCCGTCCGGTGGGTCCGCCGCAAGCTTTGCAGGCAGACACGGTCACGGCCGTTCCCGGCCGCCCCTTCCCTGGCCAGGCGGCCGGGAACGGCGGCGAAATATGCACGAGTACCCCGGATCACAAGGGGTATTCCGAGGGAAAACCCGGCCGGTCCGCGGCACTGTCACGGCGGTCATCGGGCCGGAGAGATCCCTTTGTTCACGGATCAACGGATCGGTTAGCCTGCCACGTATTTTCTCGTCCGACCGGACCGTGATCCGCGCGTCGTGCGCCCACGGTGCGGACATTCCTGGGGAGCAGGAAAAGGGTGCGCATGACCAGCGACACGGCGGAAGTCACCGACGCGGTTCCGGGTGACCCGGAGCTGCGGCAACTCCTCGCGGGGCCGGGGCAGCTGCTGTCCTGGCTGAACCTGGTGGCGCACCATCTGACGGGCGAGGTCACCGCGACCGCCGTCTGCGGGCTGTACGAGCCCGCCGGGCGGACGCTGCGCTGGGCGAGGGCGGGACATCTGCCGCCGGTGCTGGTCCGCGGGCCGGAGGCGACCGCGCTGCCGCTGGTCAAGGGTCTGCTGCTCGGTGCGCTGCCGCAGGCGCAGTACGAGGAGGGCGAGGTCCGGCTGGCGGTGGACGACACGCTGCTGATGTACACCGACGGGCTGATCGAGCGCCGGGACCGGTCGGTCGAGGAGTCCCTGGCCCATCTGCTCTCCGCCGCCCGGTCCGCCCCGCGCACCCTGGACCAGCAGCTGGACCGGCTGCTCACCTACAGCAGGTCGGACACCGACGACGACACGTGCATCGTGGGCATCCGGGTCGCGGAAGCCGTTCCCGGGAAGTTCCCCGGAACGGGTGCGCATGGAACGGCGGCGAGGGGGTAATCGGGCCCGGGCGGTGAGCGCACCGCCCGTCGTACCGAAGGAGAGGGTGATCGTCCGTGGCCCATGCCCCGAATCCGTTGACCGTGGAAGTGACGCTGCCCGGGGAGGACGTCGCTCTTCTCGAGGTCGGCGGGTATCTGGACATCGACACCGGGACCGCGCTCAGGCACCACCTGGCCGTTCAGCTCGACCACGGCAGGCGGTACTTCCTGCTCGACCTCTCGGCGGTCCCCTTCATGGACTCGTCCGGGATGAACGTCCTGCTGTGGGCGTACCAGCAGGTGCGCGGCCTCGGGGGCGGTGTCCACGCGGTGGCCCCCACCCCGGCGGTGCGCCGGGTGCTGGAGCTGACCGGCGTCAGTCTGACGGTGCCGGTGTCCGAGACCCTCGACGAGGCGATGGCCCTCGTGGCGGAGCAGCGGGAGGCCCGCACGGAGTCACCGGCCTGACGCTCCGGCCCTGCCGGTGACCTGCCCATGCCCTGCCGGTGCTCCGGCGGGGCCTGTCACTGCGGGCGGTGGGCCACCACCCCGAACATCGTCACCGACATGTGCAGCGCGCCGCGGTCGGCGGCCTGGGACAGCTCGGCGTACGCCGTGTCACGCTGCGGCTCGGTCAGGCTGCCGCGGCGTACCGCGGAGTCGCCGAGCATGCGGATCAGGGGCCACGCCACCGAGGTGTGGTCCTGGAGCAGGGACTGCGAACCGCGGTCGTCGATCACGAACCCGGCGGCCGACAGCAGGCCGACCAGCCGGCGCCCGGAGTAGGGGTTGGCGGCCCCGGTGAGGGCGCCGGAGGCGAGGGCGGCCATGAGGCCGGGGTCGCCGGGGTGCAGGACGGTGGTCGCCCAGTCCGTGTCGATCAGCGCCACCCGTCCGCCGGGCCGCAGCACACGGGCCATCTCGGCGACCGCCCGTTCCGGCTCGGTGAGGTGCTGCAACAGCCGCTCGCACCACACGACGTCCACCGTGCCGTCGGCGGCCGGCAGGGCGAGCGCGTCGCCGTCGGCGAAGCGGGCGGTGCTGCCGACGGCGGCGGCCCGCTCCTCGGCCACGGCCCTGAGCCCGGGGTTGGGTTCCACCCCGAGGGCCGCCCCGGTGCTCCCCACGGCCGCCGCGAGCATCCGGGTCTGCGAGCCGGTGCCGGACCCGATGTCGAGGGCCCGTTCCCCCAGGCCCGGCGCGAGGGCCTCGTAGGACCAGTCGCGCAGCCGCCTCACTCCGTCGTTCGCTTCCTGCAGGTCGAGGGCGGCGACCAGCCGCGGCACGGTCTCGGGGTCGATGTTCCGCTTCTGGAAGCCCGTCAGGGGCTCGGTGTGCGCCATGGCGCGCACTTTACGACGCGCGCTCCCCGGTGCGCGCCCCGTAGCGCTCTCCGGGCGGGGTTTTCCGCCCCCGTCGCGCCCACCCGCCCCGTCCCCCGCCCGCCCCGCCTGTCCGGGCCGTCCGGTCCGCCCGGAGCGCCCCGTCCGCCCGGGGCATCCGGCCTGCCCCGAAGCATCCGGTCCACCCGAGGAGTCCCGTCTGCCCGGAGCGTCCGGCCCGCCGGGGGCCGTCCCGTCTGCCCGGGCCGTTCCGGCCGGCAGGGGGCATCCTGGGCTCAGGCGTGCGTCCGCCCGGCCCTCCCGACCCTCCCGGCTGGCGCGACGGAGCGCGGCACGGTGGGATCGAAGAGGTGCGAGCGGGCGATCGCGGGGCATGCGAACGGCGTCGGACCAGACCGCCCGGAGCCGCAGGAAGGATGGACACCGTGACACGACCGAGGATCCTGGTGGTCGGCGCGGGCTTCGCGGGAGTCGAGTGCGTGCGCCGGCTGGAACGCAGACTCACCCCGGACGAAGCCGACGTCACCCTGGTGACACCCGTCGCCTATCAGCTCTATCTGCCGTTGCTGCCCCAGGTCGCCTCCGGTGTCCTGACCCCGCAGTCGATCGCCGTGTCGCTGCGCCGCAGCAGGCGCTACCGGACCCGGATCCTGCCGGGCGGCGCCATCGGCGTGGACCTGAAGTCGAAGGTCTGTGTGATCCGTACGATCACCGACGAGGTGGTGAACGAGCGCTACGACTACCTCGTGCTGGCCCCGGGCAGCGTGACCCGCACCTTCGACATCCCGGGTCTGACCGAGCACGCCTTCGGCCTGAAGACGCTCGCCGAGGCCGCGTACATCCGCGACCACGTGATCTCCCAGCTCGACCTGGCCGACGCCAGCGACGACCCGGCCGAGCGTGCCGCGCGTCTGCAGTTCGTGGTGGTCGGCGCCGGGTACGCGGGCACCGAGACGGCCGCGTGCCTGCAGAAACTGACGCATGCGGCGGTCAGGCGTTATCCGCGGCTCGACCCGGCGCTCATCAAGTGGCATCTGATCGACATCGCGCCCAAGCTGATGCCCGAGCTGGGCGAGAAGCTGGGCCGCAGCGCGTCGCAGATCCTGCGGCGGCGCGGTGTGGACATCTCGCTCGGGGTCTCCGTCGCCAAGGCCGGGCGGGAGGAGGTCACCTTCACGGACGGCCGGGTGATCCCCACCCACACCCTGATCTGGACGGCCGGAGTGGCGGCGAGCCCGCTGGTCGCGACGCTCGGCGCGGAGACGGTGCGCGGCCGGCTCGCGGTGGACGCCGAGATGCGGCTGCCGGGCCACGACGGCGTGTTCGCGCTCGGCGACGCGGCCGCCGTGCCCGACGAGTCCAAGGACGAGCCGGGCGTGATCTGCCCGCCCACCGCGCAGCACGCCATGCGGCAGGGCCGCAGGGCCGCCGACAACGTCATCGCGACCCTGCGCGGCGAGCCCCTGCGCGGCTACTTCCACGCCGACCTGGGTCTGGTCGTCGACCTCGGCGGCCACGACGCCGTGGCCAAACCGCTCGGCGTCGAACTGCACGGCCTGCCCGCCCAGTTCGCGGCCCGCGGCTACCACTGGGCGGCGATGCGCACCAACGTCGCCAAGATCCGCGTCGCGACGAACTGGACGCTCAACGCGATCGCCGGGGACGACTTCGTCCGCACCGGCTTCCAGGCCCGCAAGTCGGCCCGGCTCAGGGACTTCGAGTTCACCGACGCGTACATGTCCCCCGAACAGGTACGGGAGCACCTGGCCGCCACCGAGCAGGGGAATCCCTAGCCGGCGGGCCGGAGGCCGGTCCGCACGGACCCGGCGCTCCGGGACCGGGGCGGGGCGTGCCATGCTGGCGGGGATCATGACGGACGGCGGGAGAGAGTACGGCGAGTGGGAGAAGCGGCGGCGGCACGACGGCCCGTCCGGGCGGATCTGCCGGACCGGATCGCGGCGTCCGACCCGGGTCTGCTGCGGCTCGCGGCGGGACTGCGCACGGTGTCCGCCATCGCGCTCGCCCTGCTGGTGCTCAGTCTCGCCGGGGCCGACGTACCGCATCTGGTGGCCGGGGCGATGGCCGCCATGGTGGCCACCTTCGCGATCCGGGAGAAGGAACGGTCCCGGCAGGCCGTCACGCTGGCCCTGGGTCTGCCGGTGGCACTGGCGTCGGTCACCCTCGGCGCGCTGCTGCGTCCGCATGTGCTCGCCGGTGACGTCTTCTTCGTCGCGCTGATCTTCGGCGCGGTCTACGGCCGCCGGTTCGGCGACCGGGGCACCGCGCTGGGTCTGATCGGCTTCCAGGTGTACTTCCTGTCGCTGTTCGTCGGCGCGAGCGTGTCCGCGCTGCCCCGGCTGTACGGGGCGATCGCGGTCGCGTTCGCGTGCAGCGCGGTGGCGCGGTTCGTGCTCGTCCCCCAGTCGCCCACGGCCACGCTCGGCCGGCTGCGCCGCGCCTTCCGGGCCCGGTTCGCCCAGTTGCTGGCCGCCCAGTCGGCGCTTCTCGACGCGGGGCCGGAGGACGCCAGGAGCGCGGAGAAGGCTCTGGCGGACGTGCAGACCAGGACCGCACGGCTGCACGAGAGCGCGCTGATGATCCAGGGACGTCTGGAGGACGGTACGTCGGACGAGGCGGTGGCCCGGCTGGTGCAGCGCCGGGTGGCGGACGCGGAGATCGCGGCGGAGCGTCTGGGTCTCCTGCTGCTGAGGTCCCGCAGCGCGGAACGCACCGACACGCTCACCCTGCATCTGCCGGGCGCCGCGGTGCCCGTCGGGGGCGCGCTGCCGTCCGCCGGGGAGGCGGGCGGGACCGTGGAGGCCGTCGCCGTGCTGCGCCGGGACCTGGCCGCGCTGCGGCTGCTGGTGCTGCGGCCGGTGTCCGCGGAGCTGGGCACGGGCCTCGCCCGGGTGCGCAACCGGCTGCTCGGCTACCGCGACGACGAGAACCTGCCCGACGCCCCGCCCGCCGTGCAGGACGTCTTCCGCGGCGTCGGCGAGACCGCGCGCGCCGTCCTCGGCCTGCGGATCGCCCTGGACGGCCCGCAGGACGAGTCCGACGACACGCCGGCGACGGCGCGTTCCCGCGAGGAGCTCGACGCGGAGGACGCCGCCATCGCGGGCGCGCCGGAGAGCGAGCCGGAGGAATCCGGGCCGCGCGGGCTCGAGCGCCCCACCACACGGGCCGCCGTGCAGGTGGCCGCGGGTTCGGCGCTCGCCATCGCGGGCGGTGAGCTGCTGTCCTCGCAGCGCTGGTACTGGGCGGTGCTGACCTGCTGGATCGTCTTCATCAACACCTCGTCCACCGGGGAGATCCTGGTCAAGGGCTACCGGCGGCTGCTGGGGACCGTGCTAGGGGTGGTGGCGGGCCTCGGGCTGGCCGGGCTGGTCGGCCATCACACGGTGACGGCGTTCGCGCTGATGCTGGTGTTCGTGTTCGCGATGTTCTACACGGCGCCGCTGTCGTACACGCTGATGTCGTTCTTCGTCACGGCGGCGCTCGGTCTGCTCTACACGCTCCTCAACACCTACAGCATGTCCGTGCTGGTGCTGCGGATCGAGGAGACGGCGCTGGGCGCGGCCTGCGGGGTGCTCGCGGCGGCGGTGATCCTTCCGGTGCGCACCGACCGCCGTACCGACGAGCTGCTCGCCGAGGTCCTCGCCCGGCTCGCCGACGTCACGGACGCGGCGCTCGACCAGCTGAGCGGGGGCCCGCACCGGGACCTGCTGGACCTCGCCCGTGAGCTGGACCAGGCGCTGGCCGAGCTGCGGGCCTCCACCCAGCCCCTGACCCACCCGATCACCCCGCTGCGGGCCCGCCGCGACACCGCGCGCTACGTCGTGGCGCTCCTGGACACCTGCGCCTACCACGCCCGCTCGCTGGCCGCGACCGCCGAGCTGCTGCCCGGCAGCACCTCCGTCGCCGCCGACCCCCGGCTCGGTGAGGCGGGCCGCCGTATCCGCGGGAACATCGCGGCGGTCACGGCCCAGGTCACGGACGGACGCACCCCGGCGGTGGTGGAGACCGGCCCGAGCATCGCGTCGCTGCTGGGCGCGGGTTCGTACCGCTCCCCGCGCTACGGCAGGGTCACCGACCGCGTCCTGCGGCATCTCCAGCGCCTGGACGAGGCGGTGACCGGCCTGGCGCGTCCGCTGGGCGCGACGGTGCGGACGCGGGAGGGGTGAGGGGCGCGGGGCGCCGATCCGGGCGGGGACCGGACGTCCGTCCCCCGCCCGGGTTCAGAAGTCCGTCGGCATGCCGCTCGCCGCGGCTATGCCCCGCAGCTCGGCGTCGTCCCGGTGCCGGCGGCGCAGGCACTCGGCGATCGCGTCGCGCCGTTCCGGGTCGTGTGCGCTGGTCACGTCGGTGACGACCCGGACCAGGCCGGTCTCCTCGGTGTGGATCTCGATGACCTCGTTGTCGCGGCGCCCGGTGATCGCGGTGGCGACGACCAGGGCGGCGGCGTCCCGGACCTCCTGGGGGACACCGTCGGAGCGCTCGTCGTCGTCCAGTCCGAACCCGGCGTCGTCGAAGCGCTGCTCCCACACGGCCCGCAGCGCCGGACCGAGGAGCTCGAGCAGCAGCGCGTAGTCGTCCGGGTCCATCCGCAGCCGCAGCTGGTCGAGGTGGGCCCGCACTTCATCGTCGTTCGGAGGCATGCTCATCTCGTGGTCGCTCATCCCGGTCGCGTTCCCCGATCGGCGCGTCGTGCACCTGTGACCGCGAACGGCTTCGCCGGTTCGGCCCGGCGATTCCCCCGCCGGCGGTCTCACACCCGGCGCCAGCGGGACAGGGCGAAGGAGAACAGCCCGAACAGCATCAGGCCGGCCGCGACGCAGCCCAGTGCCCAGGGCCCCATCGGCAGGGCGGCGAAGGAGCGGAGCGTGTCGTCGAGGCCCTTCGCCTTGCCGGGCTCGTAGTCGACCGCCGCGCGGACCGCGAAGCAGCCCACGGCGGCGAAGACCAGTCCGCGTGCGACGCCGCCCCCGACGCCCGTCACGTCGACCAGGCGGCGCACCCGGCGGGACATCTCGCCGAGGCGCAGGTCGTCGTGGTGGTCCCGGCGCACGGCACGGACGCCGATCCAGACACCGGCGATCACGACACCGATCCCGGCCGCGCCCACGAGCCACTGACCGGCGGGCAGGCCCAGGGCACGCGCGGTGACGTCGCGCGACTGCTGGTCGCTCGACCGGTTCCCGCCGCCCGAACCGGCGGCGAACGCCAGCACGGAGTACGTGGCGAAGACGTAGACCACGCACCGGGCCAGGGCCAGGAGCCGTTTGCCCGCCTTCCCGCCGTCGGGGCCCGCGGAACCGAAGAACGCCTCGGACAGCCGCCACAGGGCCATACCGGCCAGTCCGGCGCCGAGGGCCCAGAGCAGCACCGCTCCGAACGGGTGGTGCGCGATCTCCTGGACCGCGCCGCTGCGGTCGGCCTGCTTGCTGTGGTCGCCCAGGGCGATGCGCAGGGCGAGCAGCCCGACCAGCAGATAGATCACGCCCCGGGCGGCGAGCCCGGCCCGTGCCGCCCCCTCGGTCACCGGTCCCCGGGCGGCCTCCCGGGCCCGCTGCCGGCCCTCCCCGACCGTCGTACTCATGTCCATTCCGACCTCCTGCGCCTCCGGATGCCCCGTGGCCCCGGAGCCATGCCCTGCCCGGGGCCCGCGGCGGCCGGCCGGCGCGCGGCACCGCGGTCCGCCGCCCGCGGGACGGGGACGCTCCGCACCCGCGCGGTGGTGCGGTCGCGGGGCCCCGGTCACCCCCGCCGGAAGCTGCGCCCCCGGCCGACCTGGCCCAGTACGTGCAGGTACTCCAGCGCGTCGCGGACCACCGTGCGGTCGTACCAGGTGAGCCAGCGGCCCGCCTCCGCGCCCAGGGCGTCCAGAGCCTCGGTCCGGGCCTTCGTCAGGGGCTTCAGACGGTGGCCGGCGTGGGCGGAGACCATGCCGACGCACAGGCCGGTCCGGACGGTCAGCGGGACGCTGTGGCAGGACCGGCTGCCCGCGGCCAGGATGGCCGCGCGGGCCGGCTCGGTGAACACCGGGTCGGACTCCACGTCCCGCACCGTCACCTGCGCGACGTCGCGTGCCGCGAGCGCGCACGACGTGCCCTCCCTCCCGACATGGCCGAAGAAGTCGACGAAGTCGGCGGTGAGGCCGGTGTGGCGCTCCATGCGCAGCCCGCCGGCGGCCCGGTCGGCGAGCTGGACGTTGCCCATCTCCGCGTCCACCACGGCCAGGGTCCGGCTCAGCACGGCAGACAGCACGGCGCTGCGATTGCCGGGCTCGGGACGGGCGAAGCCGAGGGCCGGTTCCGCGGCCCGGACGCGGCGCGGGAACCACAGTCCGCTGCCCGGCTCGGGGCCGGGGACCGTCACGAGGACGCCGGCCAGGGTCCGCAGCTTGACGTTGTAGCGCTGGGAGGCGCGCTGCAGCAGTGCGAAGGCGCTCTCCGCGTCGGGGAGGGCGTACCGCTCCCGGAGGATGCCCTGGGCCTGCGAGATCAGCGGGTACACACGGGCCCGGGCCCGCAGATCGTGCACCTCGGCACGCAGCCGCTCCAGTTCCTCCCGCGCGGCGCGGCCGTCCGCGGCCTCGGGTGCGTCCCGCGCCCCGGCGGTGTCCCGCTCGTCCGTCGGCCGGTACCGCTCCCCTGCCTGCCGGCCCGGTTCCCGGGCGTCCGGCGGGGTCCGGCCCCGGTCCGCCCCGCCGTGTCCCTCCCCCGTTCCCGCGGCCTGTCCGGCCCCGGCCTCCTGCGGCCCCCGCCGGTGTTCCGCCCTGCCGGGCGTCCCGGCGGCGGCACCGTCCGGCACGCTCATCGTCCCGCCGTCACACCGCCGCCGCCGCTGCGAGCCGCAGGCGCGCGGTCTCCAGGGCACCGGCCACGTCGCGGGTCCCGGTCGACACGCACAGCGTGTACGCGAGGTCGCGCAGTCGCGCGGCCCGCTCCGCCGTGGTGCCGCCCGGCTCGGCGCCGCCGCCCGCCTGCAGCGCCTCGTACTCGGCCACGAGCTTGCGCAGGAATTCGGGATGGGGCATCAGCATCGGCATCGGCATGTGCTTCTCCTCGGTCACTGGCGCGGTGGCGGGAGCGCCTGCACGCCCGGCCTGCTGGCGTCTGCCCGGCCCCCTGGGGGCCAAACGTTGCCGTGCGACAATATTTGACCACCTTTGACGTGAAACCGCTCACTCGGGGTGCCCACGGTTTCACACCATGACCGCAAGTGGTTTATCGTTCACGCATACGTGGTCACGGGGTCGACCGGAACCGTCCCCCGCAGGCCACGGCGTACGGCCCTGGCTGGTCTCCCCCGTCCAGCCAGGGCTTTTTCCATGCCCGGACACGTGCCCGGAGCCTCCCGACATGCCCGGCACGCCGCCAGCCGCTGAAATGGGCGTAGGGAAAACACACCACCGCACCCGGACCGACCGCCGGCGAGGAGCCCCGCCCCATGACCAAAGCGATAAAGCTGCTGACCGCCCTCCCCCAGGTGCAGCGCGAACGCCTGATGGAGCTGGCCAAGGAGGTCTCCTTCCCGGAGGACACCCGGATCTTCGAGGCCGGGGGCAACGCCGACCGCTTCTGGGTGATCCGCTCGGGCGCCGTCTCCCTCGACCAGCAGGTGACACCGATCCAGCGGGTGACCGTGGCCGGCCTCGGCGCGGGCGATCTGCTCGGCTGGTCATGGCTGTTCCCGCCGTACGAGTGGGACTTCGGCGCGGTGGCGTTCAGCCCCGTACGCGCCTACGAGTTCGACGCGACGGCGGTGCTCGCCCTGTCCGTGGAGGACCCGCTGCTCGGGCTGTCCCTGGTGCGCACGGTCGCCGAGATCCTCGCCCACCGTCTGGAGGCCACCCGCGTCAAGCTGCTGGACAGCTACGCGTCCCGCCGCCGCAGCATCCCCTGACGCCGCGGCGGTCGGCCCGGGTCCTCGGACGCGGCAGCGGCTCCTCAGACGCGGTAGCGGCGCAGCGCCGGTACCGCCGCGGCCAGGCCGAGCATGACGACGACGACCAGCAGGCCGCCGCCCGTGACGGCCGCGCGGGTGCCGAGGACCGAGCCCGCGGTGCCGTGCAGCACGTCGGCCAGGCGGGGGCCGCCCGCGACGACGACCGTGAAGACGCCCTGCATCCGGCCGCGCATCTCGTCGGTCGCCGCGGACAGCAGGATCGCGCCGCGGAAGACCATGGACACCATGTCGGCGACTCCGGCGGCGGCCAGGAACGCCACCGCGACCCACAGATTGCGGCTCAGCCCGAACGCCGCGACGGCCGCGCCCCAGCCCGTCACCGCGGCGATCACCATCCAGCCGTGCCGCCGGGCCCGTGAGAACGTGCCGGAGAACAGCCCGCCGACGACGGCACCGATCGGGACGCCCGCGAACAGCAGGCCGAGCGCGAAGCCCTCGCCGTAGGAGCCGTAGGTCTGCGCGGCCAGTTCCGGGAACAGGGCGCGGGGCATGCCGAGGACCATGGCGACGATGTCGGCGAGGAAGGACAGCAGCAGCACCTTGTGCAGGGAGATGTAGCGGAACCCGGCCGCGATCTCCCGCACTCCGGCGCGGCGGGCGGCGGTGCCCTCGGCCGGGGGCAGCGCGGGCAGCCGTACGACGGCCCACACGGTGACGCACAGGGCCACCGCGTCGACGAGATACAGCACGGGCAGTCCGGTCACCGGGATCAGGACGCCCGCCAGCATCGGGCCGACGACCAGACCGGTCTGCATGACCGTCGAGCCGAGCGCGTTGGCCGCGGGCAGCTCGTGGGCCGGGACGAGACGGGCTATGGAGGCGTTGCGGGCCGGTGAGTTGAGGCCGAAGAACGCCTGCTGGAGGGCGAGCAGCAGCATCAGGACGGCCACCGAGCCGAGCCCGGCGGCGGCCTGGACCCAGAAGAGCAGCGAGGTCACCGCGATACCGGTGTTGGTGACCAGCAGCAGCTTGCGACGGTCCACACTGTCCGCGACGGCTCCGCCCCACAGCGCGAACACCACCATCGGCACGAGGCCGGCCAGGCTGGCGTAACCGACCCAGGCGGAGGAGCCGGTGATGTCGTAGATCTGCTTCGGGACGGCCACGGCGGTGAGCTGGCTGCCCACGGCGGTGACGATGGTCGAGGACCACAGCCGCCGGTAGGCGGGGCGGCGCAGCGGGCGGGTGTCCATCGCCCAGCGGCGCCAGCCGGTCCGCGGCGCGACCTCGGCGGCAGGGGCGGGGGCGGCGGCCGGGCTCGCCGGGGGCTCCGGACGCGTCCCGTCGGCGGGGTCGTGCTGGGTACTGCTCTCGCTGGTGTCCACACTCTTCCTGGTTGCTCGTTACAACTTTCGAACCAGGGTTCACTATCGCAGCTCGGATCACGCGGGGGTCCGCCGCGTTCCGGTCAGGTGCTCCGCTCCGGCGCCCGGCCGGCCGTCGGCTCGAAATGTTCGTTCGGTCCGGGGGTCGACCGGCGCCCCGGACGCGAGTACACAGATGCAAGGGCGTGAACGACATCGAGCGCAGGTGACGTGATGAGCAACTGGCGAGAGCTGGCCGAATGCCGCTACGAGGACCCCGATCTCTTCTTCCCGATCGGCACGAGCGGCCCCGCGCTGCTGCAGACGCGGCGCGCGCGGGCGGTCTGCGGGCGCTGCCGGGTGCGGGGGCAGTGCCTCGACTTCGCCCTGACGACGGCCCAGCCGGCCGGGGTCTGGGGCGGCGCGACGGAGGACGAACGCCGGGACCTCGGCCGGGCCCGGACCCGGCGACGGCCGTCCTGACGCTCCCGGCCCCGGTCCGCACCGGCCGTGCGCACGGCCGGTGCGCCGCGGCTATGCGTGCGCGGGCCTGCCCGCGGTGTACAGCCAGGTGCGGAACAGCGCGGCCAGGTCCTTGCCGGACTCGTGCTCGGCGAGCCTCACGAAGGCGGCGGTCGTGCCGTGGCCGCCGCGGTGCGCGGTCGCCCAGGTCCGCAGGATCCGCAGGAACACCCGGTCGCCGACGGCCCTGCGCAGTTCGTGCAGGGTCATCGCGCCGCGCGCGTAGACAGGTGTGCCGAAGATGTTCGCGCCGCTGCCGGGGTCGCCGGGCGGGAACGCCCACAGGCCGTCGCTCGCGGGGCGGGCGTAGAGCGCGTCGAAGGTCTGCTGGGCGCTGTCGCCGCCGTGCTGCTCGTTGTAGAGCCATTCGGCGTAGGTGGCGAAGCCCTCGTTGAGCCAGATGTCCTTCCAGGTGGTCAGGGAGACCGAGTCGCCGAACCACTGGTGGGCGTTCTCGTGGACCAGGGTGGAGAGGTCGGGCGCGGCGTCGTAGAGGGGGCGGGTCTGGGTCTCCAGGGCGTAGCCGGCGTCGGCGTGGTCGACGATCGATCCGGCGGCGCGGAACGGGTAGGGGCCGAAGACCCGGCTCTCCCATTTCAGGACGGACGGCAGCTTCTTGAGGACCGGCGCGGCGGCGCTCGCCTCCCGCGGATCGACGGCGTTGTAGACCTGGATGCCGTCGTCCGTCGTGTACCGCTCGATCTCGAACTTCCCGATCGTGGCGGTGGCGAGGTAGGCGGCCATCGGCTCGGACTGCCGCCAGCGGTAGGTGGTGCGGCCGGCCGCGGTGTGCTTGCCGAGGTAGACGCCGTTGGCGACGGCGGCGCGGTCGGCGGGGACGGTGAGGGCGAAGTCGTACGAGGACTTGTCCAGGGGATGGTTATTGGCCGGGAACCAGGTCATGGCGCCCTGCGGCTCCCCGGCGACGAACGCTCCGTCGTCGGTGCGGATCCAGCCGTCGGGCGAGCCGTCCGGGTCGGTGACCTGCTTCGGGGTGCCGTGGTAGGTGACGGCGACGCGGAAGTCCCGGCCCTGCGCGAGGGCCCGGCGCGGGGTGACGATCAGTTCCTGTCCCTCGCGGCGGTAGGCGGCGGCCGCGCGGTCGACGGTGAGGGCGGTGATCGTCAGGCCCTTGAGGTCCAGGTCGAAGCGGCTGAGGTTCCGGGTGGCGCGGGCGGTGAGGACGGCCTGCCCGTCGAGCCGGTGCGAGGCGGGATCGTAACGGAGGGTCAGGCCGTAGTGGCGGACGTGGTAGCCGCCGTTGCCGGCCAGCGGGAAGTACGGGTCCCCCACCCCGGCGCCGCCCGTCGTCGTACCGGCGGAGGCGGGTCCGGCGGCCAGCAGCAGTGCCGCCACCGTGACGGGGACGGTGGCGAGGGTGACGGTGCGTCTGGCGGCAGACGTGCGGGGCGACTTCACATGCGCTCCTTGACTCGGGGGCCGGATCGATCACACGTCCCACAGATTAGGCCGCCGAGTCGCGCGACATCGTTCTCCTTCAGGTCATGTCACGCCGCGTCGGCGATCGCGGGCGGCGGTACGCGGGCGTCGGCGCAGTACGGTCCAGGGACAGCCGCGTCCGCTCTCCCGCAGGAGGCCCGATCGTGTCCGTCCGTGTGCGCCGTGTCTACGAACCGCCCGAGCCGGAGGACGGGGTGCGTGTCCTCGTCGACCGGCTGTGGCCACGCGGTCTCGCCAAGGACGCGGCCCGGGTGGACGAGTGGCCGAAGGGTCTCACGCCGTCGGCCGAGCTGCGCCGCTGGTACCACGCGGGCGAGGGCCCGTACGAGGAGTTCGCGCGCCGCTACGAGGCGGAGCTCGCCGCGCCCGAGGCCGCGGAACTCCTGGCCCGGGTGCGGGAGATGGCGCAGACCGGGCCGGTGACCCTGCTGACCGCCGCCAAGAAGCCCGGCGAGAGCCACACGGCGGTGCTGGCCCGTCTCCTGGCGGACTGAGCGGGCGGAGCGGATGGAGCGGACTACGGTCGGCCGAGTCCGCCCCGGCGGTCTCCGAGGCCGCCGAGGCCGGTGAGGCCGGTGAGGCCGGTGAGGCCGGTGAGGCCGGTGAGGCCGGTGAGGCCGGTGAGGCCGCCGAGGCCGGTGAAGCCGCCGGGAGACGGGCCGTCGGGCGCGGTGGCCGCTCAGGCCGTCTGCCGCGCCGCCGCCCGTCCGGCGGCGCGGCCGGAGAAGAGGCAGCCGCCGAGGAAGGTCCCCTCGAGCGCGTTGTACCCGTGGACCCCGCCGCCGCCGAACCCGGCGACCTCACCCGCGGCGTACAGGCCCTCGACGGGCGCGCCGTCCGCGCCCAGGGCCCGCGAGTCGAGGTCGGTCTGGATGCCGCCGAGGGTCTTGCGGGTGAGGACGTGCAGCTTCACGCCGATCAGCGGACCGGCCTCCGGGTCGAGGATGCGGTGCGGGGTGGCGACCCGGCCGAGGCGGTCGCCGATGTAGCGGCGGGCGTTGCGGATGCCCTGAACCTGGGAGTCCTTGCTGTACGGGTTGGTGATCTGGAGGTCGCGCGCCTCGATCTGCCGGCGCAGTCCCGCGGCGTCGAGCAGCGGTTCGTCCGTCGTCGCGTTCATCTTCTCGACGAGGCGCTCCAGGGTGTCCGCGATCACGAAGTCGGCCCCGTGGCGCAGGAACGCCCGCACGGGTCCGGGGGCGCCCCTGCCGAGCAGCCGGTCGCGCAGCACGGCACGCCTGTCCTTGGCGGTGATGTCCGGGTTCTGCTCGGAGCCCGAGAGCGCGAACTCCTTCTCGACGATCTTCCGGGTGAGGACGAACCAGGAGTGGTCGTGGGCCGCGATGTCGTCGGTGGTGCGCAGATGGCGGAGGGTGCCGAGGGTGTCGTAGCCGGGCAGGCAGGGGTCGGGGAGGCGGCGGCCGAGGGCGTCGAACCACATCGAGGAGGGGCCCGGCAGGATGCGGATGCCGTGGCCCGGCCAGATCGGGTCCCAGTTCCGGAGGCCCTCGGTGTAGTGCCACATACGGTCGCGGTTGACGAGGCGGGCACCGGCCGCGGCGCTGATGCCGAGCATCCGCCCGTCCACGTAGGCCGGGACGCCGGTGACCATCTCGGCGGGCGGGGTGCCGAGCCGCTCGGGCCAGTGCCGGCGCACCAGGTCGTGGTTCGCGCCGATGCCGCCGCTGGTGACGATCACCGCCTGGGCGGTGAGCTCGAACCCGCCCACCGCCTCCCGGCCGGAGGCCACGCCGCGCGGCGTGTCGTCGGGGGCGAGGACCGTGCCGCGTACGCCGGTGGCGGCCCCGCCCTCGACGACCAGTTCGTCGACGCGGTGGCGGTGGTGGAAGGTGAGCAGCCCCTCACGGGCGGCCTGCCGGGCATGGTCGACGAAGGGTTCGACGACACCGGTGCCGGTGCCCCAGGCGATGTGGAAGCGGGGTACGGAGTTGCCGTGCCCGTCGGCGCGCAGGTCGCCGCGCTCGGCCCAGCCGACGGTGGGCAGCAGCGTGATCCCGTGCCCGGCGAGCCAGGAGCGCTTCTCCCCCGCCGCGAACTCGACGTAGGCGCGCGCCCAGCGCACCGCCCAGGAGTCCTCGTCGGCGAGCCGGTCGAACTGCGCGCTGCCCTGCCAGTCGGTCCAGGCCAGGTCGAAGGAGTCCTTGATGCCGAGGCGGCGCTGTTCCGGGGAGTCGACGAGGAACAGCCCGCCGAAGGACCAGTACGCCTGGCCGCCGAGGTCGGCGGCGTTCTCCTGCTCGACCAGGGCGACGCGCCTGCCCCGGCTGGTGAGTTCGTGTGCCGCGACCAGGCCCGCGAGGCCCGCTCCGACGACGATGACGTCCGCGTCCATGGCGTCCGTGTCCTTCCTCGATGCTGATCGGTGTCGGTGCCTGGATCAGGCCGGTGCCGGGGCCGGTGCCGGCGTCAGGCGGGCCGGTCGGTGGGGGCGGGGCCGCCGTCGGTGAGCAGGGCGGTCAGCAGCCGTCCGAGCCAGGCGCGGGCGGCACCGGTGTCCTGGTCGAGCAGCAGTTGCACGGTGACCCCGTCGTAGGCGGCGACCACCGCGGCGGCGGCCTCCTCGGTGCCGCCGAACGCGGCGGGCAGCGCGGTGTGCCCCTGGGCCCGGGCCAGCCGTCCGGCGATCGCCGAGCGCAGCCGTGCCCGGTGTTCCAGCAGGGTGCGGGCGACGGCCGGGTGGCGGGCGGCGTGCACCAGGAAGTCCGTCTTGACCAGGAGCCAGTCCCGGTCGAGCAGCAGCACCTCGGTGACCCGGTCCACCGCGGCCGGTACGTCGAGGCCGGGGCCGTCGAGGGCCAGGGCGCCGGCGACCTGGTCGGCGATGACGTCGGCGCGCTGCCGGTAGAGGGCGAAGAACAGCTCGTCGAGGGTGGCGAAGTTGGAGTAGAAGGCGCCCCGGCTGTAGCCGGCCGCCTCGCAGACCTCCTCGATGGAGACCCGGCCGTACCCCTTGGCGGCGAACACCGCGAACGCGGCGTCGAGCAGCCTGGCCCGGGTACGGCCCCGGCGCCCGGTCACCCGCCCGGCCCCGTCCCCCGTCCCCGTTCCGGCTCCCGTCCCGGCCCCGGCCTCGCGGCCGGTGATGCCCGGTGCCATGTCCGGTCCCTCCGTCCCCCTCGGCCGCCGTCGGATACGGGAATGTATCCGATACACGCATGTATCGAAAGACTCCCGCGCCGCCCCTCACGACGTCCGCCCGGGAACCTCATGGACGCGTGTCCCGGTCAACGGGACGGGACGCACGTCTGATTGGCTGTCCCCCGTCGGACCACTTCGCCGTGCGGGGAGATCATGCGGGCAGATGTACACCAAGTCGCCGACGGCACCTACCTGGTGCACGGCAGCCACACCAACTGGGTCATCCTGAAGGACGGGGACGCCCTCACCCTCGTCGACACCGGGTACCCGGGCGACCGCGAGCAGGTCCTCGCCTCGCTGACCGAGGTCGGCGGATCACCCGAGTCGCTCGCGGCGGTTCTGCTCACCCACGCCCACAACGACCACCTCGGCTCGGCGGAGCGTCTCCGTGCCGCGTACGGCACGCCCGTCTATCTGCACGCCGCCGAAGTCCCGCACGCCCGGAGGGAGTTCCTCCAGCAGGTGAGCGTCGGGGAGGTGCTGCGGAACGCCTGGCGGCCGGGTGTGCTGTCCTGGACGGTGCACGTCCTGCGGGTCGGCGGCACCGAACAGCACCCGGTGGCCTCCCCCGAGGCGTTCCCCGCCGAGGGCCCGCTCGACCTGCCGGGCGCCCCCGTCCCCGTGCACACCCCGGGCCACACGGACGGCCACGCGGTCTTCCATCTGCCGAAGGCCGGCATCGTGATCTCCGGCGACGCGCTGGTCAGCGGACACGCCACCTCACGCATCGCGGGACCGCAGCTGCTGCCCGGCATGTTCCACCACGAACAGGCCCGCGCCCTGGCCTCGTTGGACATCATCGAGGGCCTCGACGCGGACGTCCTGCTGCCCGGCCACGGACAGGTCCACCGCGGTCCCGTCGCCGCGGCGGCCCGGCAGGCCCGTGAACGGGCGGTGTAGCGACGGGCAGGGCGTCCCTCCCGGGGCACCGCGGGATCTACGCTTCGGTCCATGGCCCTGCAGATCAGCGCGACGAACCCCGAGCACCCGGCACTCCTGCTCGAACTGCCGTGGGACGTGCCGCTGGAGCAATGGCCCGGGGAGCACCTCGTGCCGCTGCCCCGCGGCATCTCCCGGCACGTCGTGCGCTACGCCCGCGCCGGCGACGAGGTGATCGCCGTCAAGGAGCTCGCCGAGCGGCCCGCGGTGCGCGAGTACGGGCTGCTGCGGGACCTGGACCGGCTCGGCATCCCCGCGGTGGACGCCCTGGCCGTGGTGACCGGGCGTACCGGCACCGCCGGTGAGCCGCTGGAGCCGGTGCTGGTCACCCGGCATCTGGGCGGCTCGATGCCGTACCGCTCGATGTTCGAGACGACGATGCGCCCGGCGACCATGCACCGGCTGATGGACGCCCTGGCCGTGCTGCTGGTGCGGCTGCATCTCGCGGGGTTCGCCTGGGGCGACTGCTCGCTGTCCAACACCCTGTTCCGGCGCGACGCGGGAGCCTTCGCCGCCTATCTCGTGGACGCCGAGACCGGGGACCTGCATCCCCGGCTGAGCGACGGACAGCGGGAGTACGACCTCGATCTCGCCCGCGTCAACATCAGCGGTGAGCTGCTCGACCTGGAGGCCTCCGGCGCGCTGCACCCGTCCGTGGACGCCGTCGGGTTCGGCATGGAGATCTGCGCCCGCTACCGCGGACTCTGGCAGGAACTGACCCGCGTCTCCGTGTATCCGGCGGGCAAGTACCACTACATAGAACGCCGGATACGCCGCCTCAACGACCTCGGCTTCGACGTGGCCGAGATGCAGATCGAGAGCTCCTCCCACGGCGACACGGTCACCTTCGTGCCGAAGGTCGTCGACGCCGGGCACCACCAGCGGCAGCTGCTGCGGCTGACCGGTCTCGACACCGAGGAGAACCAGGCGCGGCGGCTGCTGAACGACCTGGAGAGCTGGATGGCCACCCAGGACGACCACGCGGCCCGTCCGGAGGTGCTGGCGCACCGCTGGGTGCGGGACGTGTTCCGGCCCACCGTCCGTGCCGTACCACCCGAGCTGCGCGGCCCGATGGACCCGGCGGAGATCTACCACCAGCTGCTGGAGCACCGCTGGTACCTGTCGGAGCGGGCGCAGCACGACATCGGGCTCGACACGGCCGTCGCGGACTACATCGCGAACATCCTGCCCAGGGCGCGCGAGACACCCGCAGCGTCCGACGAGGGCCTGGAGCCTCCGTACCCGGGTGACGCGCGGGCCCGGTGACGCGGGCGTCCCGCCGTCTCAGTCGTGCGGGACGACCGCGACCGGGCAGTGCGCGTGGTGCAGCACGCCGTGGGCCACCGATCCGATGCGGGTGCCCACGGCGGTGCGGTGGGCACGGCGCCCGACGACGAGCAGCTGCGCCCGCGCGGCGGCGTCGAGGAGCACCTGTCCGGCACTGCCCATCTCGACGTGCTCCACCACCGGCACGTCCGGGAAGCGCTCCCGCCACGGTTCGAGCGCCTCGCTCAGCGCGTTCTTCTCGAAGGGTTCGAGCCCGCCGGTCTCGTCGAGCAGTTGCAGCGACCCGGGGCTGTAGGCGAACACCGGGGGCAGCGTCCAGGCCCGTACCGCGCGGAGGGCGGTGCGGCGGGCGGCGGCCGTCACGAACGCGAACCCGAGGACGTCCGCGCTGTCCTCCAACGTGCCCTGCTGGCCGACGACGACCTCCCGGCCCGCGGCCTCGGCGGACGCCCGGTCACCGGAGCGCACCAGCACGACGGGCCGCCGGGCCCCGGCGACGACCTGCTGGCCGACGGAACCGAGGAGGAACCCGACGACGGCCCCGTGCCCGCGCGAGCCGAGCGCCAGCAGCTCCGCGCCGGCCGCGGCGGCGACCAGTGTCTCGGCGGGGGCGCCCTCCGTCACCTCGGTGGACACCTCGAGCCCGGGATGCCGGCCGGTCACGGCCCGTACCGCGTCGGCGACGCCCTGGCGGACCCGGCCGGCCCGGGTGTCCCGGTCACCGGCCGCGCCGAGGCCCTCGCGCGGCTCGTCCTGCCAGGCGTGCACCACGCGCAGCGCGCGGTCGCGCCGGACCGCCTCGCGGGCCGCCCAGGCGAGGGCGGCGAGGCTCTCGTCCGATCCGTCGATGCCTGCCGTGATCGGGCGGCTCATGGGTCCTGCCTCCTCGGGAGAAAGTCGGTGTCCTGCCCGCGACAGTCTTCACCACGCTGCCCGGTACGACCTTGGAAGGGGAGCAAGTGATCGTCGACGTCGACGTGGGACAGGGCGAGGAGAGCTGGGCGGTCCTGGCGGATCCGGAAGGCAACGAGTTCCCTGTGCCGAGTTCCCGGAAGGACTGAGACCGCCGAGCGGACGGGGATGTCCACTCTCCGCGTAGCCGGTCCCCGGGCGCCGCCGGGGACCGGGCCATACGATGGGCGGGACCGCCGCGGCGACCGGGCTCACCCGGGGGTGCGCCGCGGCTCTGCCGACCACTCGGGGTGGAAGACGCATGACACTGGCCGCCGAGACCGCGCGGACCGTCATCATGACCGTGGACGACGACCCGGGAGTGTCCCGTGCCGTCGCCCGTGACCTGCGGCGGCGCTACGGCGAGTCGTACCGGATCGTGCGCGCGGAGTCCGGTGAGTCCGCGCTGGAGGCGCTGCGTGAGCTGAAGCTGCGCGGTGACCTGGTGGCGGTGGTCCTCGCCGACTACCGGATGCCGCGGATGAACGGCATCGAGTTCCTGGAGCAGGCCCTGGACGTGTATCCGGGGGCACGCCGCGTGCTGCTGACCGCGTACGCGGACACCGACGCGGCGATCGACGCGATCAACGTCGTCGATCTCGACCACTATCTGCTCAAGCCGTGGGACCCGCCGGAGGAGAAGCTCTATCCGGTGCTGGACGACCTGCTGGAGGCCTGGCGGCGCAGCGACCACCGGCCGGTGCCCAGCACCAAGGTGGTCGGGCACCGCTGGTCGCCGCGGTCGTCGGAGGTCCGGGAGTTCCTGGCCCGCAACCAGGTGCCCTACCGCTGGTACACCGCGGACGAGCCGGAGGGCCGGCGGCTGCTCGCCGCCGCCGGGCAGGACGGCCGGCGGCTGCCGGTGGTGATCACTCCGGACGGGGAGCCGCTGGTCGAGCCCGAGGCGCCCGATCTCGCGGCCCGGGTGGGGCTCGCGACCACACCGGCGGCGGACTTCTACGACCTCGTGGTGGTCGGCGGCGGCCCGGCGGGGCTCGGCGCGGCGGTCTACGGGGCGTCGGAGGGGCTGCGGACCGTGCTCGTGGAGCGGTCGGCGACCGGCGGGCAGGCCGGGCAGAGCTCCCGCATCGAGAACTACCTGGGCTTTCCCGACGGGGTCTCGGGCGCCCAGCTCACCGACCGGGCGCGGCGGCAGGCGACGCGGTTCGGCGCGGAGATCCTCACCGCGTGCGAGGTGACGGGCCTCGAGGCGCGCGGCGCCGCGCGCGTCGTACGGTTCGCGGACGGTTCGGCGATCGCCGCGCACGCCGTGATCCTCGCGACCGGTGTGCAGTACCGGCAGCTGACGGCGGTCGGCGCCGACGGGTTGCAGGGCCGCGGGGTGTTCTACGGCTCGGCGCTCACCGAGGCCACCTCCTGCCAGGGGCACGACGTGTACATCGTGGGCGGCGCCAACTCGGCGGGGCAGGCGGCGATGTATCTGTCCCGGCACGCCAAGTCGGTGACGCTGCTGGTGCGCGGGCCCGATCTGTCGGCATCGATGTCGTACTACCTGATCCGGCAGATCGAGGAGGCGCCGAACATCTCGGTGCGCTGCCGCACGGCTGTCGAGGCCGCGCACGGCACGGACCGCCTGGAGCAGCTGACCCTGCGTCACACGGAGAGCGGCGGGACCGAACTGGTCGACGCCCAGTGGATGTTCGTGTTCATCGGCGCGGCCCCGCTGACCGGCTGGCTGGACGGCACGGTACTGCGCGACGAGCGCGGGTTCATCCTGGCCGGGCCCGACCTCACCGCGGACGGGCGGCCGCCGGCGGGCTGGGAGCCGGACCGGGCGCCCTACCATCTGGAGACCAGCGTGCCCGGGGTGTTCGTGGCCGGTGACGCGCGGGCGGAGTCCGCCAAGCGCGTCGCGTCCGCCGTGGGCGAGGGGGCGATGGCCGTCATGCTCGTCCACCGTTATCTGGAGCAGTCGTGAGCGGCCGTCCGCTGCCGTGCAGCCCCCGGGAGATCGGCTCGCTGTTCCTGTTCGAGAAGCTCACCGCCGAGCAGCTCGGCAGGCTGTGCAGCGAGGGCCGGGTGGAGGGGTTCGACCCCGGTCCGGTGTACACGGAGGGCGATCCGGCCACCTGTTTCTACGTGATGATCGAGGGCGCCGTCGTGCTGTCGCGCCGGGTCGGCGCCGACGACGTGGAGGTCAACCGCACCTCCCAGCCGGGGGTCTACGCGGGCGCCATGCAGGCGTACCTCGGCGACCGGGTGCGGCAGGTCTACAACAACTCGATGCGGGTGACCGAACCGACACGGTTCTTCGTACTGCCCGCGGCCACCTTCGCCGCGGTGATGACCGAGTGGTTCCCGATGGCGGTGCATCTGCTGGAGGGGCTGTTCTTCGGTTCGAAGAACACGCACGCCGCGATAGGGCAGCGTGAACGGCTCCTGGCGCTGGGCTCGTTGTCGGCCGGGCTCACCCACGAGCTCAACAACCCGGCCGCGGCGGCCGTCCGGGCCACGGCGAGCCTGCGGGAACGGGTGGCGAAGATGCGGCACAAGCTCGCCGTGATCGCCGAAGGCCCCTTCTCCCCCGCGGCACTGGCACAGCTCATCGAGATCCAGGAGCGCACCGCCGAACGCGTCGCCAAGGCACCGGTGCTCAGCCCGCTGGAGGCCAGCGACCGGGAGGACGCGCTCACCGACTGGCTCGACGACCACGGTGTCGAGCAGGGCTGGCGGCTGGCACCGACCTTCGTCCAGGCCGGACTCGACATCGACTGGCTCGAGCAGGTCGCGGCGGCGGTCGGCGACGGGATCCTGCCGGGTGCCGTCGGCTGGCTCAACTACACCGTCGAGACAGAGCTGCTGATGAGCGAGATCGAGGACGCCACCGCCCGCGTCTCGCACCTCGTCGACGCCGCCAAGCAGTACTCGCAGCTCGACCGGGCCCCCTACCAGGTCGCCGATGTGCACCAACTCCTCGACAGCACGCTGCTGATGCTGTCCGGGAAGATCGGCGGCCGGATCAAGGTCGTGAAGGACTACGACCGTTCCCTCCCGAGGGTCCCCGGCTACCCGGCCGAGCTCAACCAGGTGTGGACCAACCTCGTCGACAACGCGGTCTCCGCCATCAGCGGTGCCGGCGGGGAGGGCACGCTGACCGTACGGACGGCGCGCGACCACGGGGAGCGGCTGCTGGTGGAGTTCCGCGACACCGGTCCCGGGGTGCCGCCGGAGATCCGTGACAGGATCTTCGACCCGTTCTTCACCACCAAACCGGTCGGCGAGGGCACCGGGCTCGGACTCGACATCTCCTGGCGGATCGTGGTCGACAAGCACCACGGCACCCTCCGGGTCGAGTCGGAGCCGGGCGACACCCGCTTCCAGGTCCTGCTCCCGCTCAGCACCGCCGCGCCCGCGCCCGTCCCCACCGAGGAGCCCGAATGACCGGAGACGACGCGGGCGGCAGCGGCGACGGCTTCGGCACCGGTATCGATCCGGCCGTCCCGCCGAGCGGTCCCGGCTGTGTGGAGTGCGAGGCGGCGGGCGGCTGGTGGTTCCATCTGCGGCGCTGCGCCCTGTGCGGTCACATCGGCTGCTGCGACGACTCCCCCGCCGGGCATGCCACCGCGCACCACCGGGCCACCGGGCATCCCGTGATCCGCAGCTACGAGCCGGGCGAGGAGTGGTTCTGGGACTACGACACGGAGGAGGTCCGCACCTCGGGGCCGCGGCTCGCGCCGCCGGAGTCCCATCCGGTGGACCAGCCGGTGCCGGGGCCGGCGGGGCGGGTGCCGGAGGACTGGGCGGAGTCGCTTCGCTGAGAGGGGCGGTGTCCCTCCGGGGGTGCGTCGGGGTTTCTCGCGTGGTTCCTCGCGGCCCCTGCGGGGGCTGGGGGCGCTCTTCGGCTGCGGGTGCGTGGTGGCCGGTCGCGCAGTTCCCCGCGCCCCTGGGGGGGGCTGGGGTGGTGTTTCGGCTGCGGGTGCGTCGGGGTTTCTCGCGCGGTTCCCCGCGCCCCGGGCGGGGGCCGGGGTGGTGTTTCGGCTGCGGGTGCGTGGTGTGGGGGCGCGTGGTGGCGTGGGCGCTGTCGGGGGCTTCTTTGCGCCCCCGGGGGTGGTCGGGAGTCGGTGCGGGGGTGGGGTGGGGTCTCCTACGGTTACGGGTCTTGACCGAACGTGCCGTCAGGTCCTAGGAGTTCCGTGAACCACCGCACCACCGCAGGCGTTCTGGCGTCCTGCGCGCTCGTCCTCACCGCCGTGCTCGCCGGATGCGGTGCGCACCCGGACCCGGCGAAGCGGCCCGAGGCCGGGTCGGCGTCCTCGCCGTCCTCTTCGTCCTCGTCCCATCCGTCATCGGCGTCACCGGCGTCATCAGCATCTTCGGCGCCGTCCGGGAAACCGGGCCCGCGGGCCGGCGGTTCCGCGTCCGCGGGCACCGGCGGCGGGCGGCCCCGCGCCGCCGGGTCCGGACTGCCTCCTCGGCCCGATGCCTCCGGTGAGGCCGCCTACGTCCGCGCGCTGACGGCGATCGACCCGGACATCGTCCACGACGACGAGGACGGTGCCGTCGCCCGCGGCCGCGACCAGTGCCGTACGATCCACGACCTGCGCGGCGACCGCGAGGGACAGATCGCCGCCGCCGTAAGGCGTTTCACCTCACCGGGGCATCCGCAGGGCTTCGGGACGGCCAAGGGCGCCCGTATCGTCGACGCCGTGCACACCAACCTCTGCCCGGCTTTCTGAACCGGAGTCGCCGGACCGTGCGTTCGATCTTGGCGGAACGACCCGCTCCGGGACAGGATGCCCGCATGAAGGGTGATCTCTTTTCCAGTCAGCACATGGTCCAGCCCGCCACCGCGCCGGGAATGACCGTCGAGAACGCCAAGTGCATCCGGTACGCGGTGAACGGGGAGATGATGGCCCGGCAGGGTGCCATGATCGCCTTCCGGGGGAATCTGCAGTTCGAGCGCAAGGGCCAGGGCGTGGGCGGCATGCTCAAGCGCGCGGTCACCGGCGAGGGCCTGCCGCTGATGGCGGTGCGCGGTCAGGGCGAGGCGTGGTTCGCGCACGAGGCGCAGAACTGTTTCGTCGTCGAGGTGGATCCCGGTGACGAGTTCACCGTCAACGGCCGCAATGTGCTGTGCTTCGACTCGTCGCTGTCGTACCAGATCAAGACGGTGAAGGGTTCCGGCATCGCGGGCGGGGGCCTGTTCAACAGCGTGTTCACCGGGCAGGGCAAGCTGGGCCTGATGTGTGAGGGCAATCCGCTCGTCATACCGGTCTCGTCGCAGTACCCGGTGTACGTCGACACGGACGCGGTGGTCGGCTGGAGCGCCCATCTCCAGACCTCGCTGCACCGTTCGCAGTCCATCGGCTCGATGCTGCGCGGCGGTTCCGGGGAAGCGGTGCAGCTGATGCTGCAGGGCGAGGGCTTCGTCGTGGTACGGCCGAGCGAGGCGACCCCGCAGGCCCAGCAGCACTGAGGCCCCAGGGTGCGGATTTGACCGGCGCGGCGTCATGGGGTCAGGGTGCGGAGCGGTGCGGCTCCCTGCCCCCGACCGCCGCGCCGGAAGGACGGACGTCGTGATCGGCATCGCGGAGATCGAGGCAGCCGCCGGGCTCATCGCCGGGCATGTGGTGCGCACCCCCACCGTGCCGAGCCCGGGGCTGTCCGGACTGCTCGGGGTGCCGGTCACCGCCAAGCTGGAACTGCTGCAGCGCACCGGCTCGTTCAAGGCGCGCGGGGCGACGGCGAAGCTGCTGTCGCTGAGCGAGGCGGAGCGTGCGGCGGGCGTGGTGGCGGTCAGCGGCGGCAACCACGGGATCGCCCTCGCGGTGATGGCGGCGGCGCTCGACGTCAAGGCGACGGTGGTCATGCCGCGTACCGCTCCCGCACGGTCGATCGAGATCGCGCGCGACGCCGGGGCGAACGTCCGGCTGACCGACGGCATGGGCAGCGCCTTCGAACTGGTCGGTGTCCTGCGCGACGAGGGGCTCACCCTGGTCCATCCGTTCGACGATCCGCTGGTCGTCGCCGGGCAGGGGACCGTGGGCCTCGAACTGGCCGAGGACGCCGGGGAGCTGACCGACGTGCTGGTCAGCATCGGCGGGGGCGGCCTGATCTCGGGGGTGGCGGCGGCCCTGCGGGCGCTGCGGCCCGACGTGCGGGTCTGGGGCGTGGAGCCGGAGGGCGCCCGGTCCATGTCGGAGGCGCTGGCGGCGGGCGGTCCGGTGCCGGTCGCGCTGTCGTCGCTGGTGACCACGCTGAGCGCGCCCTCGGTGTCCCGGCTGACCTACGAGCATGTGGCCGGGCTGGTCACCGAGGTGATCACGGTCCCGGACCGGGAGGCCGTACGGGGCTGCCTCGAGCTCGCCGACCACGCGAAGGTGTGGGCCGAACCGGCCGCCGGCTGTCTGCTGCCCGCGGCCCGGCAGGTGGTGGAGCGGGCCGGTGAGGAGATCCGGCTGGGTCTGGTGGTGTGCGGGGGCAACGCCACGACGGGCGAGGTGACGGCCTGGGCGGAGGGCTTCGGACTGCGCTGACGAACCGGCCGGCGCGCCGGCCGGGGCACGGGTCGCGGCACCGCCCGTTCGATTCCTGATCCCTTCGCGTTGAACAACCATGCGGTCACCCACCGTACTTACGGGAAAGGCGTAGGGCGCGGGATCTCAGCGAGGGATGACCATGGTCAAGGCGCACGTGTCGGCACGCGAGCTGGTCGCCGGGAGATACCTGCCCCTCGAGGTGGTGCACCGTGAGACCAACCGGGTCGTCTGGTACGCCGACGACGCCGTCACCGGCCGCCCCCGCCTGCTGACCCGGGTCGGTCTGCCGGACGGCTCGGGGCAGAACACCGCGCGCCGTTCGACCACCCATGTGGTGCGCACCCACGAGATCATGGGGGTGCTGCGGCCCGGCCGGGTCGCCACCGTCGTCGACGCCGTCGAGGAGAACGGCGTCCTGTGGACGGTGACCGAATGGATCGACGGCATCCCGCTCGGTGAACTCCTCGCCCGCCACGGCCCGATGAACCCCGGGCGGGCCGCGCGGATCGGTCTCGAACTGCTCGACGTGCTGCGGGCCGCGCACGGCGAGGGCATCACGCACGGCGAACTCAGTCCCGGCCAGGTCTTCGTCCCCGAGCGGGGCCCGGTCGTCGTCACCGGCTTCGGGCTCGCGGGGGCCACCCTGTCGCCCCGGGTGACCGCGCCGTCGTACGCCTCCCCCGAGCAGGCACGCGACGAGCGCGTCGGGCCGGCCGCCGATCTGTGGGCGCTCGGCGCGGTCCTCTACACGATGACCGAGGGGCGCCCGCCGTTCCGGGACCGGGGCAGACCCGAGGCCACCCTCAGAGCGGTGGACCGGCTCCCGCTGCGTCCCCCGCTGCGGGCCGGGCCGCTCGCGCGGACCGTGCAGGGGCTGCTGCGCAAGGACTCGCTCGAACGGCTGACGCACCCGGTGGTCCACGAGGCCCTCTCCCGCATCCGCACGGACGACGACACCGCCGACGGCAACGGCACCGGCGCGGGTCGTACGGAGGGCGCGGGCCGGGGCGGGGAGGCGGCGCACCGGCCGTCCGGGAGCGGCGGCCCCGTCCGGCGGCGCGGCTCGTGGGGCGGCCGCGCCATGACCGCGGGTACGGCGCTCGCCGCCGTCTCCGTCGCGGTCGCCCTGCTGGCCACGTCCGGCCGGCTCCCCGGGACGACCGCCGCCACGTCCGCCGGGGCCGCCACCGCGCCCCGGCCCGGAGCCACGCCGGGTGGCCCGTCGGGCGACCGTACGAACGCCCACGGCCCGGGCCCCGACGGCTCGTCCGGCACGTCCGGGGTGCCGGGCGCGTCCGGCTCCTCCGTATCGCCGTCGGCGGCCCGGTCCGCCGCCGCGTCGCCCTCCGCCCCCTCCCCCGCGCCGTCCCGCACCGCGCCGGGCGCCTCGGCACTGCCGGCCGGGTTCCGCCGCTACACCGCTCCGGAGGGCTTCTCCGTGGCCCTGCCCGACGGCTGGCGGCGTCTGGACACCGTCCGCGCCGCCGACGGCGCCTACCGGGTCACGTTCGGCGCGAGCGGCGACCCGCGCACGCTCGCCGTCACCTACAGCGAGCGCGTCGGCCCCGACCCCGTCGCCGTGTGGCTGGAGGACGTCCTGCCGGGACTGCTGCGGCTCGACGGCTTCCGGCTGATCGGCCGCGTCCGGGCCACCGCGTACCGGGACAGCCGGGCCGCCGACATCGAGTGGTTCGCGGGGCGGGGCAAGGACCGTACGCGCACCTTCGGCCGGGGTTTCCTGCTCGGCGGCGGCCACGGCTTCTCCCTGCGCTGGACGACACCCGCCGCAGACGGCACCCGTACCGCGGCCGACGGACTCGCGCTGCGCACCTTCCTCGCCACGTTCCGCCCGGCACCCGGCTGACAGCGGCGCCGGACACCGCCCGACACGTGTCACCCGTCTCCCCGCCCGACAGGAAACGCCTCACCCCGCAGGGCATGACTCGCCCAGCGGGGGTACCAGAGGCCACGATGTCCGTTCCCCCCGGAGGCCCGCCCGTGAACCCCCTCGTCCACAGCACCCTGGTGGTGCAGCTCCAGGCTGACGGCACGGAACGCTGCCCCGTGCTCGCCCATCTGTCGTACGACGTCCGCGACCCGTTCGCCGTCACCGCGGTGTTCAGCCACGACGGCCGGGTCCTCGCGCGCTGGCGGCTGGACCGGGACATGCTCACCGAGGGGCTGCGCGGGCCGGTGGGCGTGGGCGACGTGCGCTTCCGGCCGTCGACGACCGGGATGTGGGAGGAGCTGCGCATGGAGTTCCTCGGCGATCCCCAGCCCGGCGGCGGCCGGCGGCACGCGGTGGTGTTCGCCTGGGCTCCGGCCATGGCGGCCTTCCTGCGGCAGACCCGCAACGCCGTACCGCCGGGCAGCGAGGAGGTCCACGTCGACGGCTTCCTGGCCGAGGTGCTCGCCAGGGGCTGACAGCGGGGGACCCCGGTGCCGTACCCCCTCCGGGATGAGTAGCGGTACTCATGCCGCCGTACCGGCGCCGCCGCCACGATGAGGGCTCCGGTCACGCTCCCACGGCAGGGAGCGTCCCTACGGCGAGGAGTCCGCCCATGTCCGCCCCGTCCCTGCCCTCCCCGGCCCCGTCCGCCCCGGCACCCGGGGCGGCGTGGCGGGTCCCGCCCGCCCTGCTCGCCGGGATCGTGGTGGCCGGGATGCTCGTGTCGGGCTGGGCCCCGCACGACCGCGTCACCTGGCTGCTGGAGACGTTCTGGGTCGTCATCGGGCTGCCGCTGGTCGTCCTGGCCCGGCGGCGCTTCCCCCTCACCGACCTGCTGTGCTGTCTGCTCGCCGTGCACGCGCTGGTCCTGGCCGTCGGCGGCCACTACACCTACGCGCAGGTGCCGCTGGGCGACTGGATCAGGGACACCTTCGGCCTCGACCGCAACCCCTACGACCGGATCGGCCATCTGATGCAGGGTTTCGTGCCCGCGGTGCTCGTCCGGGAGGTACTGAGCCGGACCTCCCCGTTGCGCGGCAGCCGCTGGCTGGCACCGCTCACGGTGAGCGCGTGTCTCGCGTTCAGCGCGCTCTTCGAGCTGTTCGAGTGGGCGGCGGCCGTGATCGGCGGGCACGGCGCGGACGCCTTCCTGGCCACCCAGGGCGATGTGTGGGACACCCAGTGGGACATGTTCTGCGCGCTGATCGGGGCCACCGTCTCGGTACTGGTCCTCGGCCGTCTGCACGACCGGCGGATGGCGGCGCTGGAGGCCGCGCCGCGCTGACGACCGGCCGACTGCCCGGCTACGGCGTCAACTGCCGCGCCTGCTGCGGCTGCTGCGCCTACTACGGCTGCTGCGTGGGGGCGGGGCGGCCACGGGCGTGGTGGCCCGGGTCAGCGTCCGGCACGGTGCCGTGCCCACATCGGCAGGACGAACCAGCACAGCAGGTACCAGCCCGCCACCGGGGCGACCAGCCAGGCGATCGCGCTGTCGCCGGACGCCACCCGCAGGATCAGCAGCAGCGACGAGGTCATCGTGGCGAGCAGCAGGATCAGCCCGGTCACCGTCATCCGGGACGCCCAGCGCACGGCCTGCGGTTTGATCCGGTGCCCGGCCGTCATACGGTGCAGGGACACGGGGCCGACCAGAGCCCCCGTCGTGCAGGCGCCGAGCACGACGGTGGTGAGGTAGATGACCTGGTCCGTATCGG
The DNA here is from genome assembly GCF_040644295.1 of Streptomyces sp. NPDC047000. Lineage (NCBI taxonomy): Bacteria > Bacillati > Actinomycetota > Actinomycetes > Kitasatosporales > Streptomycetaceae > Streptomyces > Streptomyces sp. NPDC047000. The sequence continues at coordinate 68,181 of NZ_JBEYWE010000028.1, read as the reverse complement.
GCAGCTTGCCGTACTTGGGCGTGAAGACGACGGTGAGCAGGAAACCGAACAGGATCTGCACACCGGTCTGGGCGATACGGAGCTCCTGGAGGAGCTCGCCCCACATCCGGTCGGCCCGTTCCTCCTCGGTCTCGTCGCGACCGGGGTCCCGTCCCGCTGTCTGGGTCATGGGACGCGGGTTACCGCCCGGCCCGCCCCCCAAACCGGGCGGCGCCGGGCGGCGACCCGCTCACCGGGCGCCTACCAGCGGTTCTCGACCTGCTCCTTGATCCGGCGGTCGTAGAGCTCGCGGATCGCGGTGAGCGTCGGCGTGTCCAGCGCGGGCAGCTCGGCGGCGGCCGCGTTGGCGCGGGCCTGCTCGGGTGTACGGGCGCCGGGGATGACGGTGGTGACGCCCGGCTGGTCGATGATCCAGCGCAGGGCGAGCTGGGCGGGGGTGTATCCGCCGGGGGCGAGTCCGGTGAACTCGGCGGCGGCCCTGACGCCGGTCGCGTAGTCGACGCCGGAGAAGGTCTCGCCCTGGTCGAAGGCCTCGCCGTGCCGGTTGTAGGTGCGGTGGTCGTTCGCCGCGAAGACGGTGTCCTCGGTGTACCGGCCGGACAGCAGTCCGGAGGCCAGCGGCACGCGCGCGATGATGCCGACGCCCGCCGCCCGGGCCGCGGGGAGCACCTCGGCGAGGGGCTTCATGCGGAACGGGTTGAGGATGATCTGCACACTGGTCACGTTCGGCCGGGCGATCGCGGCGAGCGCCTCGGCGCAGGTCTCCACGCTGACGCCGTAACGGGCGATGCGGCCCTCCTCGACCAGGGTGTCGAGGGCGTCGTAGACCTCGTCGGAGGAGTAGACGGGCGTGGGCGGGCAGTGCAGCTGCACCAGGTCGATCCGGTCGACCTGGAGGTTGCGGCGGGAACGGTCGTTCCAGGCGCGGAAGTTGTCCAGGACGTAGTTCTCCGGGAGCTGTTCCAGGCGGCGGCCCATCTTGGTGGCCACGAACACGTCGAGATCGGGCCTGCCGCGCAGGAAGGTGGCGATGGTCTGCTCGCTGCGTCCGTCGCCGTAGACGTCGGCGGTGTCGAAGAAGGTCACCCCCGACTCGGCCGCCGCCTCCAGCACCGCCAGGGCGTCCTTCTCGTCCACGTCGCCCCAGTCGGCGCCCAGCTGCCATGTGCCGAGGCCCACCACGGATGCGTGCTGACCGGACCTGTCGAATTCGCGCTCGTCCATGGCGTCAGTCTGTCATCCGGCCCGGGGCCGGGCGGGCCCGGGGGCAGGGGCCGGGCGGGGCCGGGCAAAGCGGGGCGGTCAAGGAGTCAGCAGGGCCTGGACGACGGGGCCGTAGCGGGCCGTGATGTCGTCGATCGTGCCGGCGCGCAGCCGCTCACCGCGGGCGATGCCGTACATCACGCCGAGCCCGACCAGGGCGCCGACGGCGAGTTCCGCGCGCAGTGCGGCGTCGGGTCCGGTGAGACGCGCGGCAAGGCGTTCGGTCACCTGGGCCCGGAAGTTGGCGCGCAGCACGTCGCCGTGCTCGCCCTGCAACGGGGCGAACACGATCCGTACGACGGGGTCGGCGCCGCGCTCGCGCTGGCCGACCAGCACCTGGCGCACCATGTGCGGGCCGAGATCGGCGAGCGGTGCGGCGAGCAGGCCGGCGGCGTCGGTCTCGAAGGACATCACCCGGGCCAGCAGGGCGTCCTTGTTGCCGAAGTACTTCAGGACCAGCGGCGGGCTGACCCCGGCGCGTTCGGCGACGGCCTTGAGGGTGATGTCGGCGTGCGGGTGCCGGGCCAGGAAGTGCCGGGCGGCCCGGAGGATGGCGGCCTTGGTCGCCTCGGCGTCCCTGCGCCCCGGGGCGGGCCGGACTCCCCCGGCCTCCCCGTTCTCCTCGGCCTTCCCGGCGGCGGGGCCGCCGGTCGGGGGCGCGGTGGAGCTCGGTGCGGCGGAGTCCGGGCCGGTCGTCGCCGGGCCGGTCGTCGCCGGGCCGGTGGGCTCCTGGGTGCCGGGCGTGCGGGGTGGGGTGCTCACGCCCCTCATGCTCCCTCCAGCGCCCCGGCCTCGTCGGGAGCCCCCTTGACGCGGGCCCCCTTGGTACGGACGAACCGGCTGCCGCCGCCCGGGTCGCCCGGGTCGCCCGGGATGGTCAGGGCGGCCGCGCAGGCGGCGAGGGCGACGGCGCCCGCCATCGCGAAGGCCAGCAGATATCCGTGCAGCGTGGGCACCAGGGCGCTGCCCAGCGGAGCGCTGTGGTGGACGAGGACGGCGGCGACGGCGGCGCTGGAGGTGGCCTGGCCGATGGTGCGCATCAGCACGTTGACGCCGTTGGCCGACGCGGTCTGCCCGGCGGGTACGGCGCGCAGGATGAGGGTCGGCAGGGCGGAGTAGGCCAGGGTGGTGCCGGTCGCGACGACGGTGGCGCCGACGATGATCATCCACAGGTCGCGGCTGTCGGCGATGCGCAGGGCGTAGCCGCAGGCGATGACGGCCGCGCCGAGCGCGAGGGTGACGCGGGGGCCGCGGGAGGCCGAGATACGGGCCGACATGGGTGAGAAGAGCAGCATGGTGATGCCGCCGGGCAGCAGGCACAGGCCGGTGGCGACGATGGACAGGCCGAGGCCGTAGCCGGTGGCCTTCGGGGCCTGTACCAGTTGCGCGGTCACCAGGGAGTTGGCGTAGAAGGCGAACCCGGTCAGCAGGGCGGCGACGTGGGAGAGGCCGACCCGGGGCCGGGTGACCAGCTTCAGGTCGACGAGCGGGCTGCGGGCGTGCCGCTGCTGCCACCACCACAGGGCGAGGACGACGACCGCGGCGAGGAACAGTCCGAGGACCCGGGGACTGCCCCAGCCCCATGTGCCGCCCTGGGACACGCCGAGCAGCAGGCAGGTGAGACCGGCGGCGATGCCCAGCGCGCCGAGCACGTCGAAGCGGCCGGGCTCGCGCACCGGTGACTCGTCGACGGCCCACCACACGGCGGTGACGCCCGCCGCGCCGAGGACGCTGGTCAGCCAGAACATGGTGTGCCAGTCGGCGTACTGCACGACTGTCGCGGCGAGCGGCAGGCCGAGGGCGGCACCGATGCCGACGGTGGAGCTCATCAGGGCGACGGCCGAGCCGCGCCGCTCGGGCGGCAGTTCGTCGCGCAGGATGCTGATCGACAGCGGTACGACGGAGGCGGCGGCGCCCTGCAGGGCGCGGGCCGCGATGAGGACGCCGATGTCGGAGGACAGGGCGCACATCACCGAGCCGACGGTCATCAGGGCGAGGGCGCCCGTGAGGACCCGTCGCTTGCCGTACATGTCCCCGGCCCGGCCGAGCACCGGTGTGAGGACGGCCCCGGCCAGCAGGGTCGCGGTGACCATCCAGGAGACCGCGCCCGGCGAGGACCCGGTCAGCCGGGGCAGGTCGGGCAGCAGCGGTACGACCACGGTCTGCATGACGGCCATGAGGATGCCGCCGAACGCCAGCACCGGAACGGTCGGCCGGTTCCCGGGTCGGGTGCCGACCGGGCCGGGTGTCGGGCCGGGGCGGGCGGGGGATATCGGCGCGGGCTGATCCATCGGCACTCCGTGGCAGGGCAGGCAGGCAGGCAGGGTGGGCAGGAAAGCGGGTGAATAGAAATTCACCTTATCGGTGAATAGGCATTCACCCAAGCCGGTTCCGGCTACCGGCCGCCCGCCGAGGCCCGCTCCTGCACCGTCCGGGCCACCTTCGGACCCAGCCACCGCTTGAGTCTGCGCAGGGTCTCCAGCCGGTCCACGGCCTGGTCGATGCCGTAGTAGAGCCGCGGCGGGACGTACGGCAGCAGGGGCGAGTGGCGCTGGCCGAGGAGGGCGAACATGCGGTGCGGGGGCAGGCCGATGTAGCGCGGCAGGTTCTCGTACCACTGCGCGCTGTGCCGGGCGGCGCTCTGCGCGGGCAGCAGCGCGGCCCTGCGCTCCCGTTCGTAGGCGGCGAGGGCCTGCGGGAGCGCGGCGTGCCCGCCGAGGGCGCCGGCGAGGGCGATGGCGTCCTCCAGGGCGAGGGTGGTGCCCGCGCCGATCGAGTAGTGGGTGGTGTGGGCGGCGTCGCCGAGCAGGACCAGGCCGCCGTGGTGCCAGGTGCGGTTGGTGAGGGTGCGGAAGGTGAGCCACTGGGCGCCGCCGGTGGTGTCACCGAGGAGACGGTGGCCGTCGAGGACACCGGCGAAGAGTTCCTCCAGCAGGGGGAGGCTCCCGCCCGCGCCGGTACGGCCGAGGCCGAGGCCGTGCCAGGTCCCGGGGGCGCATTCGACGACGACGGTGCTGCGCCGCGCGCTGTAGGGGTAGCCGTAGCACCAGATCCAGCCTTGCGCGGTGCGGACGAAGGCGAAGGTGAAGGAGTCCAGGACCTTGGTGGTGCCGAGCCAGATGTAGCGGTTGCGCCCCGGCGTCAGCTCGGACCCGAAGTGCCCGGGGTACTGGCCGCGCAGAGCGCTGTGCACTCCGTCGGCGGCCACCACGAGGTCGGCGGCCGGCAGACTGCGCGGGGTGACACCGTGCTCGAACTCCAGCCGCACACCGAGGGAGCGGGCCCGCGCGGCGAGGATGCCGAGCAGCCGGTGACGGCCGATCCCGAAGCCGGTGTCACCCGGCCGGCACACCGTCACGTCCCCCACCCGGGCGACCCCCCGGTTCCAGGACACCGAGTCCCGCTCGATCGCGCGCGCCGACTCCGGGTCGTGGGAACGGAGCCGGTCGAGCAGGCCCTGCCAGTAGGTGACGCCCCAGCCGTAGGTCGACCCTTCCGGGTCGCGTTCGTGGACGGTGACGTCGTGGGAGGGGTCCTGCCGCTTCAGCAGGACGGACAGATACAGTCCGGCGGGCCCGCCGCCGACGCACACTACCTTCACGCGCCCCCCTGGGTCTCGCTCGGGACATCGTCCGAGACGTCACTCACGGTGTCCCAACGAGCCCGGAGGGCGGCAGGATGCGGGCGTACCGGGGCGTCTGCCGGCGCGGCGCGGCGCGGACGTCCCGGCCGGGCGCCCCTGGCCGGCCGGCCGTCGGACGGCCGTCAGCCGGCTGCGGCCGTGCGGCACTCCGGGTGGCCCCAGCCCTGGGTGTTCTTGGCGATGGGCTCACCGGCCGCGTAGGGGCGACCGCACGCGCAGCGGCCGGGGAACTTCGCCTTGAGGGTGCGGGAGGAGGAGCCTCCGGAGCGCGCCGCCGCGCCACCACCACCGCCGCCGCTCTTGCGGCCGCCGGACGCCTTGCGGCGCGGCGCCGCGCCCGCCGGGGTGTCCGGGGCGGCCGGGGGTTCGGGCGAGCCCAGCGCGCTGCCCGCGGCCCGCTGGACGACGGCCGCCTGGCTGGCGGCACGGTCGGCGAAGTCGTTGAGGGGGTCGCCGTCGACCTGGTGCGCGGGAACGTAGCGGAAGTCGACCGAGCGGCCCGCGAGCAACTCGTCGATACGGACGACGAGTTCCTGGTTGGCGACCGGTTTGCCCGCCGCCGTGCGCCAGCCGTTGCGCTTCCAGCCGGGCAGCCAGGTGGTCACGGCCTTCATCGCGTACTGCGAGTCCATCCGGATCTCGAGCGGCACATGGGGGTCGGTCGCCGACAGCAGCCTTTCCAGCGCGGTCAGTTCGGCCACGTTGTTGGTCGCCGTGCCCAGCGGCCCCGCCTCCCAGCGGTCCGGGGTCCGCGCTGCGCCGGCCACCACCCAGGCCCAGGCCGCCGGGCCCGGGTTTCCCTTCGAAGCCCCGTCGCACGCGGCCACCAGTCGTTCACCCATGCGCCCGATCATGCCACGGTACGGCCGGGGCCCCTTTCCCGGTCCGGGGTGCGCCGTGCCGCGGAGCTCGCCGGTCCGGGGCTCGCCGGTTCAGGGCACGCCGGTGATCTCCGGCACCTCGCCCTCGGTCGTGGCGACGTCGATCACCGAGAAGACCGCGCCCTGCGGATCGGCGAGCGCGGCGAACCTGCCGAACGGGCTGTCCATCGGGCCGAACTTGAGCGTCCCGCCCAGCTCGACCGCCCTGGCGACGGCGGCGTCGACGTCGGGCACGTCGAAGTAGACGTTGATGTAGGGCGGCACCTCGGCGGGGAACTCGTCGGTCATCGTCATCCGGCCGAGAAGGGAGTCGCCGCCGATGTCGTAGGCCCGGAAGTCGATGGTGTCGTCCTGGATCTGCTTGACGCCGTAGGGGAAGACGGCGGGGAAGAAGGCGTCCGACTTCTCCGGCTCCCGGGTGTAGATCTCGGCCCAGCTGTAGGCACCGGGCACGCCGACGGCCTCGAAGCCCTCATGGACGCCGGCCTGCCAGACGCCGAAGACGACCCCGCCCGGGTCGCGGGCCAGGCACATGGTGCCGAAGTCGCCGACCTGTAGGGGCTCCAGGAGCACGTCACCGCCGTTGGCCCTGATCCGCGCGGCGGTCGCGGCGGCGTCGGTGGCGGCGAGGTAGAGGCACCACTGCGACTCGCCCTCCTGGCCGGGCACGGGCGGGACGACCGCCGCGACCGCCTTGCCGTCCGCGTAGGCCTGGGTGTAACTGCCGTACTCGGACGACGCGTTGCCGAAGGTCCAGCCCAGGACCTCGCCGTAGAAGCTCTTCGCCGCCTCGACATCGGTGAACATCGCATCGGCCCAACAGGGGGTTCCCTCTGGTCGTACCGCCATGGCTGCGGCCCTCTCCGGTTCGGCGGACTGTCCCCGTCCTCACGCTAGTCATCCGCCTCGGGGCACGCGCGCCGAGCGCCGGCGGCCCCGGCGGCTTCTCCCGACCGGCACGCGGGGTCCGGCCGGTGTCACCCGCGGGGGGTGAGGACACCGGCCCGTCGGCGCGCGAGTCTCGGGATGGACGGCGGTACCGGGTGAATGCGGACGGGGGCTCCGGTACCGGCCCCACGGGGGAACGGGTTCGTCCGGCCGGGTGCCGGATTCGCCCGTACGGCTCTCTCGGCGTGCCGCCGCCCCGGTGCGCGGCGGGAATGGGGGCAGCGGACACCCGAGAGAGCCGGAGACCTCATGCGCGCCCCGAAGCAGCCAGCACACCCCGACAGCATCGGCGCGGGCGACGGGGGCGGCGACGGTCACGGTGCGGCCCGGCGGCCGGCCCGGAGTGCCGCGTCGGCGGTGCTGATCGTGCTGACCTGTCTGCTGGTGCCGGTCGCACTGCTGACCGTGTGGGTGCACGACATCGTCCTGGACACCGACCGCTACGTCAGCACGGTCGCCCCGCTGGCCCGGGACGCCGCTGTCCAGGACGCGGTCGTCCACCGCGTCACCGAGGCGGTGGACGTACGGGTGGACGGCAAGCAGGCCGCCGCGGACATCTCGGACTGGCTCAGGTCCCAGGGCCTGCCGCCCAGGGCCGCGGGCGCGGTGCGGCTGCTGGGGCCGCAGCTCGACGCCGCCGTGAACAGCGCGGTCACCAGGATCGCCCAGCGGTTCGTGCGCAGCGAGGCCTTCGCCCGGCTCTGGACACAGGCCAACCGCACCGGTCACCAGGGAGTCGTGCACGCCCTCACCGGAGAGGGGCGCGGGGCGGTCGGGGTGAGCGGGGGCACGGTCACCCTCGATGTCGGGACCGTCGTCGACGAGGCCAAGCAGCGGCTGGTCGACGCGGGGCTGTCCCCGGCCTCGAAGATCCCCTCGGTGAACAAGCAACTGGTGCTGTTCCAGTCCGATCAGCTGAAGAAGGCCCGCTCGCTCGCGCATCTGCTCGACGTGCTCGGCAACTGGCTGCCCGTGGTGGTCGTGCTGATCGGCGCCGGGGGCGTCCTGCTGGCCCGGCGGCGGCGCCGGGCGCTGGCCCGCACCGCCCTGGGAGCGGCGTTCGCCTGCCTGGTCGTCGCGATCGCCCTGGTCGTGGCGCGCCGCTACCTCCTCGACCATCTGCCGCCGCAGGTGCAGTCCCCGGCGGCCGCGGCGGTGATCTTCGACACGCTGGTCCGGTTCCTGCGGTCCGCGCTGCGCACGGCGATCGTGCTGGGGGTGATCGTCGCGCTCGGTGCGTATCTGATCGGGCCGGGCAGGCTGCCGGTCGCCGCGCGCGGCCTGAGCGAGCGCACCGCGGACTCGGCGGCGTCCTGGGCGTACGCCCACGAGATCCGCACCGGGCGGGCCGGGGTGTGGACCGAGCGCAACCGCCACTGGATCGCGCTCGGCGCGCTGCTCGTCGTGTCGCTGGTGTTCGCGCTGTGGAACCACCCCACGGTGGCGACGGTCGTCGTGCTGGTGCTGGTGCTGCTCGTGCTCCTCGCGCTGCTGGCGCTGCTCGCCGCGTCCGGCAGGGTCACCGGGGCGGCCGCGGCGGACGGGCCGGACGCCGGGACGGGCCGGGACCGGAAGCCGGGTGAACCGTAGACACCGTGGGCAGGGCCACCCGTGCGGGGTGATCCCGGGCGGTGCGGGACCGGGCAGGGTGGGACACGTCGGGGCCGCTCCCCGCCGGGGCAGCGCCGCGGCGGGCCGGCGACCGGGGGACCGGACCGGATTCCTTACGACCGGGGGTGAGGCGTCGGCATGCAGTACGAGATCCGTGTGGACGGACAGATGTCGGAGACGATGACCCAGGCGTTTCCGGAGCTGGACAGTTTCGTGGTGCCCCATCAGACGGTGCTGTTCGGCTCGGTGACCGACGAGGCCCAGCTGTACGGGCTGCTGGCCCGCTGCCAGTCGCTGGGCCTGCACGTGGTGGAGATGCGGCAACTTCCCGACTGAGCGTGACCCACCACAGCGTGCCACCGGGAGCGGGCCGCCCGGCGCGAGCCGACGGGAGCGGGCCGCCTGGGGCCGAGGAGCCGCCTGGAACAGACCACCCGGGGCCCAGCCGGCGAAAGCGGGCCACCCGGGTGTCGACGCCCCACGCGAGCCCCCGGAACGAGCCGCCAGGGCAAGCCACCCGCAGCAGACCACCCAGGGGCAAGCCACCAGGAGTGAGCCGTCAAGGCGGGCCACCGGGCAGCTCAGCAGGGCGGATCAGCCGGGCGGGCCGCCGGAGGGGCCCGTCGGGGTCACAGCAGGTGGAGGTCCCTGGCCCGGCGGACGGCCTCTCCGCGGCGGCTGGCGCCGAGTTTGCGGTAGACGCTCTTGAGGTGGGTCTTGACGGTGTTGACCGACAGATAGAGATCGGCCGCGATCTCCTCCGTCGACAGCAGTTGCGCGAGCCGCTGGAGGACCTCCCGCTCACGTTCGCTGAGTGCTTCGACGACCGTCGGGGGCGCCCCGCCGGCCGGCGCCGCCGGCGCGGGGCGGGCGGCGAAGGCGGCGGGCAGCCAGGTGTGGCCGCGGGTGAGGTGCGGCGCCGCGCGCAGCAGCCGCCGCAGCCAGGGGCCCGCCTCCAGCAGGGGGCGGCGCAGCCGGTCGGGGCGGGCCAGCCGCAGGGCCCGGGAGACGAGGCGCTGGGCCGTGACGGTGTCGCCGAGCGCGTCGGCGGCGGCGGCGCGGGTCAGCAGCGTCCGTACCGTGATCGCGGGGCCCTCCCCGCCGACCCCGGGCAGTTCGTCGAGCAGGTCGAGGGCGGCCCGGGGCGAGCCGCAGGCCAGGTGGGCGCGGGCCAGGGCGGTCCGGCTCGCGACGGTGCCGGGGGGCCGCTCCTCGAAGACGCGCAGCGCGGCCTCCGGGCGGCCCGCGGCGAGGTGCGCGGCGCAGCCGGTGAGGGCGGCGTGCTCGCGCACCCACGGTGAGGGCTCGAGCGCCGGGGACGGCTTCTCCAGGCCCTCGAGTTCGGCGAGGGCGGCCTCCGGCGCGCCCTCGGCGAGCCGGAGCCTGGCGCGCAGCAGGACGAGTCCGGCGGCCACGACAGGATCGTGGGGCGTGGTGGAGGCGGAGGCGGCGGCCTGTTCGAGGTGCCCGTGCGCCACGCCGAGTTCGTCGCGTTCGACGGCGACGGCGGCGAGCACCAGGCGGGGCGCCGGGGCGCAGGAGCCGGGCGGCAGTCCGGCGCCCTCCGCCTCGTCGAGTGCGCGGCGGGCGTGGGCCCGGGCAGGTCCGGGGCGGCCGCGCAGGATGTCGGCGAAGGCCAGCCTGCCCAGGCAGTCGTGCCGCAGGTACGCGGTGGACGGCGTGTCGTCGGCCTCGGCCGCGGCCGTCAGCGTGGCCCGGGCCGCGTCGAGGCGGCCTGCCCAGAGCTGGGCGGAGCCGAGGTTCCCGAGGATCAGCGCGGGCAGTTCCGGATGCGCGGCGAGCCGTTCGGGGGCCAGCGCCAGCCGGGCCGCCTCCGCCTCCAGGGCGGCGGTCTCGGCCAGGTCGGCGGCGCCGGTGGTGCGGGCGGCGAGGACCCGCAGCAGGGCGCAGCTCAGCCGTAGCGCGTCGGAGGCGGGGGCGCCCTCGCGGTGCAGTGCGGCGGCGGCCCGGTACAGCTCGGCGAGACCGCGGTCGGCGTCGTGGCGGCCCAGGTCGCGGGCGGCGCGCACCAGGTCCGCGGCGGGTCCGGGGACGTCGGGCGGCATCCGGGCGAACAGGGTGTCGAGGCGTTCGGCGTCGAGGCCGGTCAGCAGCCGTGCGATGCCGAGGTCCTCGACGAGGAGGCCGGCGGCGAACGCCCAGTCGCCGGCGGCGGCGGCGTGCGGGAGGGCCTCGGCGAGCAGGCCGGCCTCGGCGAGCCGGTGGGCGGCGGTGCGGTGCAGCTCGGGCTCGCGGCCGGGTTCGCGGACGCGCAGATGGACACGGAGGATCTCGGCGAACAGCGGGTGGAGCCGGTACCAGGAGTGTCCCGTGGCGTCGAGGAAGGCGTTGGCGCGCTGCAGCCCGGCGAGCACGGTCGCGGCGTCCCGGCGGCCGGTGAGCGCGTCGGCGAGGTCGGGGTGGATGCGTTCGAGGACGCTGCAGCGCAGCAGCAGTTCCTGGGTGGCGCGGGGCTGGGCGTCGAGGACCTCGGCCAGCAGGTAGTCGGCGAGCGTGCTGCGGCCCGCCTCGAACTCCTTGAGGAAGGTCTCCGGGTCCTCGGCCCGCTGGGCGGCCAGGACGCACAGGCGCAGCCCGGCGGCCCAGCCCCCGGTGCGCTCGGTGAGGGCGTGGATCCCGGCGCCGGACAGGGTCATGCCGTGCCGGTCCAGCAGGGCGGCGGTCTCGTCGGGGCGGAAGGCCAGGTCCGCGCCGCGGATGTCGGTGACCTCGCCCGCGGCGCGGTAGCGGTGCAGCGGCAGGAGGGGTTCGGTGCGGCTGACGACGATCAGGCGCAGTCCGCCGCCGGAGTGCCGGAGCACGAACTGGAGCTCGTCGGCGAGCTCGGCGCAGCCGGCGACGCGGTCGAACTCGTCGAGCACCAGGACCAGCGGTCCGGCGCCGTCGCTGAGGCGGGCGGCGAGCCGGGCGAGCAGCGAGCGGTCGACCTCGCCGGGGCGGACGGGGGTGCCGATGCCGTCGTGGCCGCGCGGGTCGCCGGGACCGCCGGACGCCCCGGGACGGCCGGTCCCGCCGGGGTTCCCGGGGCCGGCGGGAGCGGTGAGTCCGTGGGCGCGCAGGGCGGCCAGGACGTAGGTCCAGAACACGCCGGGCGCGTGGTCCTCGGGTTCCACGGTGAGCCAGGCGGTACGGTCCGCGGCGCCCGCCGTCCGCGCCCAGTCGGCGACCAGCAGCGTCTTGCCCGCCCCGGCCGCCCCGGCGACCAGCGTCAGCGGCCCCCGTACGCCCTGGGCGAGCCGCTCGGTCAGCCGGGGCCGCCGTACGTAGGTGCCGGGCACCACGGGCAGGCTGAACCGCGTGGCCAGCAGCGGGTCACCGCCTGGTGCCTGCGGTCCGGGAAAGGGATCCCTGGATGTGCCCACGCCTTGATCCTCGCCCGGCTCCCCCCGGCCCGCAACGGCGGGCCGCCGCTCACTCCCCGGCGTGGGCCCTGCGTACCGCGGCGAGGTCGAGTTTCCCCATGGCGAGCATCGCCTCGGTGGCGCGGGCGGCCTTCCGCGGGTCGGGGTCGGAGATCAGCTCGATCATCCCCTCGGGGATGATCTGCCAGGACACGCCGTACCTGTCCTTGAGCCAGCCGCAGGGGCCCGGCGAGCCGCCGTTCTCGGTGAGGACGGACCAGTAGTGGTCGACCTCCTCCTGGTCGTCGCAGTAGAGCTGGAAGGAGATCGCCTCGTTGAAGGTGAACTGCGGGCCTCCGTTCAGGGCGACGAACTTCTGCCCGTTGGCGGTGAACTCCACGACGAGCACCGAGCCCGCCGGGCCGGGTCCGGCCTCGGAGTAGCGGCCGATGCGCCCGATGCCGGAGTTCTTGAAGACGGAGACGTAGAACAGCGCGGCCTCCTCGGCCCGGCCGTCGAACCAGAGGCAGGTGGTGAATCCGTCGGTGGTCATGGGTTCCTCCGTGGGTCGGCAGGCGGCCTGTCGTGGACGACGTCACGTGCACGACGACATCACGTGTACTGCGTGTACTGACCGTTCCCGGGCCCGGAACTCATCGGCCGTACGGGTGAAAGCCGCGGGCCGGCACCGGCCGGGGCCGAGGCGGTGGGGCACCGCTGCGCCGGAGGGCCGCGCGCCACCGGTTCCGGTCGGCGGCCCGCGGGGATCCCGCGGCCCGTCCGGCCGGGCCGGTCCCGGCGGCGGTCGCCCGTGGCGGACCGGCCGCCGCTGCCCGCGGGCCGCTCTGCCCGTGGCGAATCTGCCACGGGCAGAGAAACCGGCCGCACCGCCCGCGCCCGGTCGAAGGTGGAGTCGTCGGCGCACGGCCGGTCCACGACGAGGAGAACCGATGACACCCCTGCCCCCGCTCGCCCTGTCCGCCCCGCGCGCGGAGGACGGCGACACCCCCGTGACGCGCTTCGACGAGCAGCTGGCCGCCCAGTTGCTCGCGCAGCGCATCGTCCTGCTCGGCACCCAGGTCGACGAGGTCTCCGCCAACCGGGTCTGCGCCCAGCTGCTGATCCTCTCCGCGGAGGACCCGCACACCGACATCGCCCTGTTCGTCAACAGCCCGGGCGGCTCGGTGCACGCGGGGCTCGCCGTCTACGACACGATGCGGCTGATCCCGAACGACGTGTCCACGCTCGCCATGGGCTTCGCGGCCAGCATGGGCCAGTTCCTGCTCGGCGTCGGCGCCGCGGGCAAGCGGTACGCCCTGCCGAACGCGCGGATCATGATGCACCAGCCGTCGGCGGGCATCGGCGGCACCACCGCGGACATCGAGATCCAGGCGCAGAACCTCGAGTTCACCAAGCGCACCATCGAGCGGATCACCGCCGAGCACACCGGTCAGTCCCCGGAGACCATCTCCCGGGACGGCGACCGCGACCGCTGGTTCACGGCGGAACAGGCGCGGGAGTACGGGATCGTGGACCGGGTGGTCGAGTCGTTCGCCGAGGTGCGCCCGGCCGCCTCGAGGCGACGGACGGGACTGTGACCATGGGGAGCTACACCATTCCGAACGTCGTCGAGCGCACCCCGCAGGGCGAGCGGTCCTACGACGTCTTCAGCCGGCTGCTGTCGGAGCGCATCATCTTCCTCGGCACCGAGATCGACGACGGCGTCGCCAATGTCGTCATCGCACAGCTGCTCCACCTGGAGTCGGCGGCTCCGGAGCAGGAGATCGCGATCTACCTCAACTCCCCCGGTGGCTCGTTCACCTCGCTCATGGCCATCTACGACACGATGACCTTCGTACAGGCACCCGTCTCCACGTTCTGCGTGGGTCAGGCGGCGTCCACGGCTGCCGTGCTGCTGGCGGGCGGGGATCCGGGACGGCGGTTCGTGCTGGAGCACGCGCGTGCTGCTCGGCCAGCCCGCCTCGGGCGGCAGCCAGGGCACGGTGTCCGACCTCGCCCTGCGGGCCCAGGAGATGGTACGCATCCGCGCGCAGGTGGAGGAGGTGCTGGCACGGCACACCCGTCACGACGTCGCCACGCTGCGCGCGGACATGGACCGCGACAAGGTGTTCACCGCCGGGGAGGCGGTGGCCTACGGCCTGGCCGACGAGGTGCTGAGCCGCCGCCTGGTACGGGTCTGACCGGTCCGGTGGCCACGCCGGTGGCCGGGGACCCCGCGCCGGACGGCCGGACCCCGAGGTCACCCCGCCGGGTGACCGCCGGTGACGTCACGGATCGAGCTGCCGGAACCCGCGGTCGGCGGCGGTGTCGCGGCGCGGCCGACCGGTCGGCTCGCCCCGGCAGGCGCCTCGTGCACGGCCGGCCCGGCGAAGACCGCCCGGATCCTCGTACCGGCACGCGTGACGCCCGGCCCCCGGCACCGGACACGACTCCGGCGCGTCGTGTCCGTCCGGCGGCCGGGCGGCCCGGCGGCTGCCGGTCAGGCTGCCAGGCAGAGCCCGTCGTGCGACGACGCGGACGGGCGGCGGACGGGCCGGGACGGCCGGCCACCGGTCCGCGTCAGCTCGCCGCAGGCCAGCGTCAGCAGGTCCCCCAGGCCGAGCCCGAGAGCCCGGGCGGCTGCCGCGAGGACCTCCGAGGAGGCCTCCTTGCGGCCGCGCTCGATCTCCGAGAGATACGGAACGGAGATCCGCGCCTCCTCCGCGACGTCCTTCAGTGTCCGCTCCTGCGCCTGACGCCGGCGCCGCAGCACCTCGCCGACGAGGTCGCGCCACAGGGGTTCCCGGGGCGCGGGCGCGGTGGGTGCGCCCGGCACGGCAGGGGGTGCGGCGGGTCCGGGCGCTCTCCGGCCCGCGGGCGGCGCCGCGGAACGGCGGAGGGGGATGACTCGGGCTTCGACGGGCTCCTGATGGGTCACCGTCCCAGCCTAGGAATCCGGCGCCCGGCCGGAAGGGACCGGCGTTGCGCCCTCAGAGAAGCGGCGGGCGGGCCGCGGGTGGCGGACCGGAACAAACCGGAACAACCCCCGCGCCGTGCACTGACCGCTGGAGGAGCGGTGCCGCGGGCATACGGTTCGAAACCGGCAGGCATGGGATGCCGCGTACCGGGTATCCGCACCCTCACGAATTTCTTCACACGGACCAAGGCCCGCAAGGACGCGGGGCCCGCACGGCAGAGGACGTCACAGGCGATCTTCGTGGGAGAGGCAGATGAACACCGGCACCGCCACCACCGCCACCACGGTGACCAGGACGTACGAGACGATGACCGTCGGCACGGACGACGCCGGGCTGCCAGGGGTGGCGGAACCGCGGACCGTGGCACCGCGTGACGCGCGGGCGCTGTCGCGCCAGTTCTTCCACCGGCTCACCGAGCTGGAGGAGGGCACACCGGAGTACCAGTACGCCCGCAACACGCTCATCGAGATGAACATGTCGCTGGTGCGGTTCGCGGCGGGCCGCTTCCGCAGCCGCGGGGACGACATGGAGGACGTCGTCCAGACCGGCATGATCGGTCTGATCAAGGCCATCGACCGCTTCGAGATCTCGCGCGAGGTGGAGTTCACGTCGTTCGCGCTGCCGTACATCGTCGGCGAGATGAAGCGGTTCTTCCGGGACACCACCTGGGCGGTGCACGTGCCGCGCCGGCTCCAGGAACTGCGGGTGGAGCTGGCCAGGGCCCGCGAGGAGCTGTCCAGCAGGCTGGACCGGGACCCGACGGTCGCCGAACTCGCCACGCTGATGAGCATCTCCGAGAGCGAGGTGGTCGAGGCGCAGCTGGCCGCCAACGGCTACAACTCGTCGTCGCTGGACGCCGCCCTCACCGGCGACGGCGCCGAGGAGGGCGAGGCGGTGCTCGCGGACTTCATCGGGGTCGAGGAGGAGCGGATGGCGCTGGTGGAGGACTTCCACGCGCTGGCCCCTCTGATGGCCGGCCTGGGCGAGCGCGACCGGCAGATCCTGCACATGCGGTTCGTGGAGGAGGCCACCCAGGCGGAGATCGGGGAGCGGCTCGGCTGCTCGCAGATGCACGTCTCCCGCCTGATCAAGCGGATCATCACCCGGCTGCGGCAGGGAATGCTCGGGGAACTGGGCTGCGCGTAGTCCTCCCCCGGCGCCCCGCCGGGCACCGGTCCTGTTCGGCCGCCGACCGTCGTCCGGTCGGCGGCCGAACAGGACGGCGGCGGACGGTCAGCGGCTGAGCAGGACGAAGGCGGAGACGCGCTTGCCGACCGGGACGCGTTCGGCGCGTACGTCGGCGGCCAGCGCGTGGACGATCTCCAGGCCGTGCCGTCCGATGCGCTCGGGGTCCCGGGGGAAGCGCCGCGGCAGGGCGACACTGCTGTCGAGCACGGACACCGCGACCGCGCTGTCCGTGCCCTCCAGCTCGAGGATGTACGGGCCGTTGCTGTGCCGGTCCGCGTTGGTGACGAGTTCGCTGACCACCAGCAGCAGTTCCCCGCAGGCCCGCTCGTCGATCTCGGCGCACCATTCGGTCCGGAGCTGGTCCACGAAGCGCGCCGCGAAGGCCCGCGCCTCGGCTATGCAGCCCGGCTCGCCGGTGTAGTGGGCCGCCCGCCGGAGCGGTTCAACGGGCACGTCGAAACCAGTCGGTATCACTGCCCCGTCCAGGTCTTCGGTCATGCGTTTCTCTCTCGGAAACCGGTCCGGAGGCGGCTCACCACCGGCACCGGCACTCTTACCCCACGACTGCTCGTACCCCGAGCGGCGCGCGACAGTCCCCCTCATCCACAACGACCGCGGGCCACCGCGGCAGGCCGCCGGTTCACCCGGTTACGTCCCTTTCGTCGGCCGGCCCTTTCGTCCGCCGTACGTTCCGTCGCCGACCGGGGCGGCGGCGGGGACGCGGGCGGCCCTCCCGGCGCGCGGGGCGTCCGGGTCCTGCTTAGCGTGGCAAGGGTGAGCCCGCCGAACCCGTCCGGCCCCGCCGACCTGGCCGCGGCCCGCGGGGCCCGGCACGGCTGGCCCCAGGCGCTGGCCGCGGTGCTGAGCGGGCTGGCCGCCATGGTGCTGGTCGCCTCGCTAGGACTGTGGGCGGCGGGCGCGGCGGACCTGCCGGACGCGGCCTTCCCGCGGGTCGTCGCGGCGACGCTCGTGACCGCGGTCGGCGGCACCGTCCGGCTGTCGGGCAACGCCGGCTCACTCGCCGAGACGCACGCCGGGCTGACCGTGCTGCCGCTGTCGGTGACGCTCACCGGGGCGGTGGTGCTCGCCGCGGGTTTCCTGCGCCCGCTGCGGCACCGGGCCGTGGCCGGGCCCCGCGGACTGACGGGGTGGGCGGCGCGGCTGGCGGTGCTGTGGCTGCTCGCGCTGACCGGCCTCGCCCTGGGGGCCCGCCAGACCTTCGCCGTCGATCTCGGCAACGGCACGCTCGGCGACCTCGGCGACTTCCTGGGCCTGACGCCCGAGGTCGGTTTCGCCGCGGCCGTGGTACCGACGGTGCTGTTCGGGCTGCTGTGGCTGGCCGGGGTCCTCGTGGTGGCGCTGCTGGTGGCGCGGGACGCACCGCTGCCGGCCCGGCTGCTGCGCCTTCGGACCTCCGCGCGCCCGGCGGCGCGCGCGATGGTCGTGCTGTTGTTCGCGTACGTCGTCCTCGGCGCCGTGACCGGTCTGGTGGTGGCGGCCACGCGCGGGCACGCGCCGGCCACGTTCGCGACGCTGCTGCTCGGGTTGCCGAACCTGGTGTGGCCCGCCCTCACCCTCGGTCTCGGCGCCACCTGGCACGGCAGGGTGGACGGCCCGTTCGGGCTGCCGATGCCGCAGCTGCTCGACGAGGTGCTGCGTACCGGGGACGTCTCCACCGTGAATCTGCGTACGCTCGCCGCGCACGACGGCCGGGTGTGGTGGCTGCCGGTCGTCGCGGGGGTGCTGCTGCTGGGGGTGGCGTTCCTGGCGGCGGTCCGCTCCCCGGCCGGGACACGGGCCTGGCGGCACGCCGTGCGTCTGGCGGTGGCACTGGCCCTCACGGTGCTCATGATCTGTCTGACCTGCCGTGTCGACGCGCACTACGGCCTGTCCCTGTTCGGCATCGGCGATCTCGGCGGCAACCTGTCGGGCACCGTCTTCCTGGACCCCGAGGTGTGGCCGGCGCTCGGCCTGGCCCTGCTGTGGGGGCTGGTCTGCGGTTTCCTGGGTGCCCTGCTCGCCCGCGCGGCGGGGAAGGCCCGGCCGGCGGCGAGGACTGCGGCGTAGCGGCACCCGCGGGTGCCGGACCGGGTACGGGGCGGCCGGCCCGGCGGGTCAGGCGACCGGGACGACCAGGGTGGGCAGGGTGCGCTGCATGCGGAGCGCGTCCACGGACTCGGCGAGCAGTTCGTACTCGGTGGTGTCGTCGGCGGCCGCGACCCGCACCAGGCGTCCGGCGGCCAGTATCTCGGCGACGAGTTCCTGCCGTACGTCGTCGCCGCACCAGGCTCGCAGCACCTCCGGCACGTCGGGCACCGAGGGGCCCACCGGGACGAGGGAGTTGGGCGGGTACTGGGGGCGGTCGGGCTGCGGGTCGAGCCGGTCGGCGATCCACAGGGCCCGGTCGCGCAGCCACCACAGGGCCAGGGCCAGGGTGGGCGCCCGGTAGGTGCCGAGCGGTACGCCGATGCGCATGCCGTCGCAGACGCCGTACGCGGTGACATGACACAGGAATTCGTCGTGCACGATCCACTCCCCCGCTGCCAGGCTCGTCAGCCGGTGTGCCGGCCCCTCGCTTTCCGTACGGCTCGGAATGTCCCGGGTGGGGCGCCCGTAAAATCCAAGGTGAAGTTCCCTGGTAGTCGAGTATGTTCACTTCTGAACCACTGTCACCACTTCATTTTGGCCAGTCTCCCGGGCAATGCGGCGTGGTTCTTGGCCGGAATGCGCACCCCGTCCCCGAGAGGGTCCGATGCGCCGGGGGAACGCTACGGCGCACGCGGGCGCGCGAAAAAGGGGGCGCTTTCCGGTGGCCCGGGAAGCGCCCCCTTGCGGGTGCGGAGAACGGTCTGCCGCTACGGCGCCACGATCGCGTCGATCCGCGCCAGTTCCTCCGCGTCGAAGTCCAGGTTGCCGATCGCGGCGACGCTGTCCTCGATCTGCCGCGGGCTGCTCGCGCCGACCAGGGCCGAGGTGACCCGCCCGCCGCGCAGCACCCAGGAGAGCGCCAGCTGCGCCAGGCTCTGGCCGCGGGACTTGGCGATCTTGTCGAGGGCGCGCAGCTTGCGGACGAGGTCCTTGGTGACCGCGTCGGAGCTCAGGAACGGGCTGTCGCTCGCCGCGCGCGAGTCCTCCGGGATGCCGTCGAGGTAGCGGGAGGTCAGCAGCCCCTGCTCCAGCGGGGAGAACACGATGGAGCCGACCTGGAGCTCGTCCAGCGCGTCCAGCAGGCCCAGCTGCTCCGGGCGCCGGTCGAGCATGGAGTAGCGCGGCTGGTGGATGAGGAGGGGGGTGCCCAGCTCGCCCAGGATGCGGGCGGCCTCCCGGGTCTGCTCCGCCGAGTAGTTGGAGATGCCGACGTAGAGGGCCTTGCCCTGCTGCACCGCCGTGTGCAGGGCGCCCATCGTCTCCTCCAGCGGAGTCTCCGGGTCGGGGCGGTGCGAGTAGAAGATGTCGACGTACTCCAGGCCCATGCGCTTCAGGCTCTGGTCGAGCGACGACAGGACGTACTTGCGGGAGCCCCATTCGCCGTACGGGCCGGGCCACATGAGGTATCCGGCCTTGGTGGAGACGACCAGCTCGTCACGGTAGGGCGCGAAGTCCGCCTTGAGGGCCTCGCCGAAGGCCGACTCGGCGGCGCCGGGCGGCGGGCCGTAGTTGTTGGCCAGGTCGAAGTGGGTGACACCCAGGTCGAAGGCGCGGCGCAGGATGGCGCGCTGGGTCTCGACCGGGCGGTCGGGGCCGAAGTTGTGCCACAGTCCGAGCGACAGCGCGGGAAGCTTCAGACCGCTGCGTCCGGTGCGCCGGTAGGGCATGTCCGCGTAACGGTCGGGGTGTGCGGTGTACAACGCGACTCCAGGGGGTTGGCACACGATCTACCGGTGCCACTCTTCACCAGGGACGCGGCAGCGGTCCAACCGGAGAATCCGATGGAATTCAGCGGATAAGCTTCTCAATCATGGAACTGCGTCACCTCCAGCACTTCGTCGCGGTCGCCGAGGACCAGCATTTCACCCGGGCCGCGGAGCGGCTGATGGTGTCCCAGTCCGGTCTGTCGGCGTCGGTGCGGGCGCTGGAGCGGGAGCTGCGCGCGCCGCTGTTCGTGCGGACCACCCGGCGGGTGACGCTCACGGAGGCCGGGCGCGCCCTGCTCGTCGAGGCGGAGCGGATCCTGGCCCAGGTCAGAGCGGCGCACGAGGCGGTGGCGGCGGTGCAGGGCGTGCTGCGCGGCACCTTGGTCCTCGGCACCGAGCAGTGCATCGCCGGGGTGCATGTGGCGGGGCTGCTGGCCGCGTTCCGGCGGTGCCATCCCGACGTGGAGATCCGGCTGCGGCAGACCGGCACGGGCGCCCTGGTGGAGGAGGTCGCGGCCGGGCGGCTGGACCTGGCGTTCGCCTACCGCACCGAGGAGGGCACCGGGCCGCTGCGCACGGTGGCGCTGGCCGGTGAGCCGATGACGCTGCTGTGCCATCCGGGGCATCCGCTGGCCGGTGCCGCCGCGGTGACCGCGGAGGAGCTGGACGGCGAGGTGTTCGTCGACTTCCACCCCGACTGGGGCCCGCGCCGCGCCACGGACGCCGCGTTCAGCGCGTGCGGGATACGGCGCACGGTCGCCCTCGAGGTCAACGACGTGCACAGCCTGCTCGACCTGGTGGGCGAGAACCTCGGGGTGGCGGTGGTACCGGCGCACTTCCGGCACAAGCGGCCGTCGCTGACCGCGCTCCCGGTCAAGGGCACCGACGAGACGGTGTACGAGACGGCGGCCCTGCTGCCGCCCCCGGAGGCCACCAGTCCGGCGGCCCGCGCGCTGATGGCGCTGCTGGAGAGCGGGGACGTGGCGCGCTGCCGCTGAGCCGGGCCCTGCCCGCCGGCCGGGGTCCGCGGTGCGGACGACAGCGGTGGGGCGGATGCGCGAAGGTGGACCCATGCATGCGCAGGAGATCCTCATCGACGGCTTCGGCCGTGTCAGGGAAGAAGTCCATGCCACCGTCGGCGGTCTGGCGCCCGACGTGCTCAACACCGGCCCGGGTCCCGGCGCCAACTCGATCGCCTGGCTCGTCTGGCATCTCACCCGGGTCCAGGACGACCATGTCGCCGACGCCTTCGGCCTCGACCAGGTGTGGCTCACCCAGGGCTGGGAGAAGAACTTCGGGCTCGCCCTGCCGTCCCACGACACCGGGTACGGCCACGGCCCGGCGCAGGTGGAGAAGGTGCGCGTCGGCTCCGCCGACCTGCTGACCGGGTACTACGACGCCGTCCACGAGCAGACGCTCCAGGCCCTGGGCGGTCTCGCGGCGGAGGACCTGGAGCGCGTCGTGGACGAGCGGTGGGACCCGCCGGTCACCCTGGGCGTCCGGCTGGTCAGCGTTCTCTCCGACGACCTCCAGCACATCGGGCAGGCCGCCTACGTGAAGGGCCTGGCGGGGCGCCCGGCCACCTAGTGCCGCGGCAGGCAACGTTCGCCCCGTCGCGGGGCGCTGCCCGGGTCCCCGCTCCTCAAGCGCCGGGGGAGCTGTCCCCGGCCTGTCGGGGGACGGCCGCGACCGGGGGCCGCGGCCTTCGGGGGCGGGAAGCGGCTGCGGGGGCGGGTGGTCCCGCCGACGGGTCAGCCGGGCTCGTCGCCCTGGGCGACCTCCACGCGGTGGTGCACCTCGATCATCCCGGTCGCCGACGCCCCGAAGGACAGCACCGTGCACGCGGCGAGCAGCACGGCGATCCCGGGGACGGCCCGCCGCGGGGCGCGCGGCGCGGCCAGCAGCGCGGTGACCCGCCGGGGCACCGGCCCGGAGGTCGCGGCGGCCACGAAACCCGGCCGCGCCCCCTCGGCCGCGTGCCCGGCGAGCGCGGCACGCGCGATGGCACGGGCGGTCAGCCGCCGGTCGCCCACCACGGTGGCGGCGGCCTCGTCGGCGGCGCGCTCGGCGGCGAGCCGGACGGCCTCCCGGACGGGGCGCAGGGCCGGGTGGCAGAGGGCGGCGAGCTCGGCGGCGGCGAGGAAGTAGTGGTGGCCGCCCGCGTTGTGGGCGCGCTCGTGGGCGAACAGGGCCTCGCGCTCGCCGGGGTCGAGGCTGCGCAGCATGGCGGTGGTGACGACGATGCGGTGCGGACGTCCCGGCAGGGCGTAGGCGTCGGGACGGGCCGAGTCGACGACGCACAGATCGCCCGCCGGGGGCCGGTGCCCGGCCTCGGTACGGGCCGCGCGGAAGGCGCGGGTCTGGCGCAGCACCGAGCGCGCCAGGGCCCAGCCGCACACCGCGAGGGCTCCCACGGAGGTCGCGGCGGCGGGGACGACGAAGGCGTCCCAGGTGGTGCGCAGCGGGTGGATCAGCTCGCCGAGGGCGGCGAAGAAGGGCATCTTCAGCAGCCCGACCAGCACGAAGGCGCCCAGCGCGGCGAGTGAGGAGCCCGCGAGGACGACCGCGCCGACGACGAGCAGCCACAGCGCGGCGGCGGGCGCCAGCCGGTCCACCGCGCGCCGGGCCAGCGGCGGTACGACGCACGGCACCGCGAGCGGCAGCAGGAGCAGCAGAGCCGGGAGGAGGGTCATCGGCGGTCCGGGGGGCCCGGGTGATCACGATGGTCCGGGTGATCGGGGTGGTCCGGCTCCAGCAGGTCGCGCAGGATGCGCTCGTCGTCCGCGCTGAGCTGGGCGACGAAACGGGCGAGCACCGTCTCCCGGTCGCTGTCACGGTCCAGTTCGGTGTGCATCCGCCGGGCGGTGAGGCCCTGGGCGTCCTGGACGGGCCGGTAGGCGTAGCCGCGGCCCTGGCGGCTCCGGTCCACGACGCCCTTGTCGTACAGCCGGGTCAGGATCGTGGTCACGGTGGTCCGGGCCAGGCCCGTGCCGAGGCTGCGCTGGACCTGGCCGGGGGTCTGGGGCACGCCCGCGGCCCACAGCGCGGCCATGACGCTGGCCTCCAGTTCGCCGGCCGGGCGGCGTTCGTCCTTCGCGTCGACCATGGACGCCCCTCACCTCACCCTGCTCCACCGGTCCGGTACGGACCCGGCCGCAGCTCGTACGACGGGCCCGGGCGCCGCCGGTACGACGGTTCCCGCACCCATTATCGCCGTACGCGCCGGACACGGTCCCCGGGGTTTCCGGACGGTCGCGAATCCGGGGCCGGTCGCGTGGGTCGGTCCGCGTGCCCGAACGGCCGCAGCTCGACGGGAAGGGTGGTGGCGAGGGCGGCCTTCCGGGCCCGGCTCAGGGCCTCGTCGCGGTCCGCCGCGCTGATCAGGCAGAGCCCGGCCAGGTACTCGTCGCCGGGCGGGGCCCGGGGACCGTCCGCCACGCGTACGCCGTCACCGCCGGGGCGCAGCACGGTGGCCGTCCCGGGGCCGTCCAGGCCCCCGGCGAAGACCATGGCGCCGGCGTCGCGCAGTTCCGTGTCGAACGCCTCGACGTCGCGCGTGATCGCGTCGAGCCGCTCGGCCGCGGGCGGCTGTCCGCCGGCGGGCTGGACGACACTGAGCAGGTGGTACGGCATGGCGTCCTCCTGGGGGCCGCGTCGGGGCGGCCGTCGGGATGCGGTCCCGGTGCGGGTGGCCGCGGGCCCGGCGGCCGACGGCGGGACGGACCCCGCACCGGCCGGTACCCGGCCCGCTCCGACCATGGCACCGCACGACCCGCCCGGCGCGCACGCCGGGACGTCCCGGCCGGGTCAGTTCTCGTCGCGCGGCGGCACGACCACCAGGAACGCGTCCGACTCGAGGTCCATCACCACCGTCGCCGGCTGCCCCTCGGCCCGGCGACGCGCCGCGTACTCCTCCGCCGGCCACGATCCACGCGGAGCTCCGGCGGGGAACCGCTGCAACACCTTCGCACCCATCCGACGTACACCTCCTGCTACCGGTTGCCGACCGCGGGTCACCTCCCGCGCCGGGGCCGTGAGCGGCCCGTACGCCCCGTCTGCCCGCCGGCGGCGCGCCCATGCCCGCCGTGCCGGACGTCACGGCGCCGCGGGACGGACGAGGGCTGCGCAGCGTCGCCCGGGAAGCCGTCCGGCAGAGCCGCATCCGGTGTGACCGCCGCCGATGAAGGAACTCGTGTCGGACCGGCCCCGGAACCGGCGGCCGGCGGACGCGGGAGAGACGAACGGTGAACCGATGAACGACGACGGACCGCGGGACCGCCCGCTCTGCCTGGTGACCGGCGCCACCGGGTACATCGGCGGCCGGCTCGTGCCCGAGCTGCTCCGCTCCGGGTACCGGGTGCGCTGTCTGGCGCGCTCCCCCGGGCGGCTGCGCGACCAGCCGTGGGCGGGCGAGGCCGAGGCCGTACGGGGCGACGTCACCGACGCGGCCTCGCTGGACGCCGCCCTGCGCGGCGTGGACGTGGCGTACTACCTGGTGCACGCCCTGGGGACCGGCCCGGACTTCGAGGAGACCGACCGGCGGGCCGCGCGGACCTTCGGTGAGCGGGCCAGGGCCGCCGGGGTGCGCCGCATCGTGTATCTCGGCGGGCTCACCCCGGCGGGCGTGCCCGAGGCGGAACTGTCGCCGCATCTGCGGTCCCGGGCGGAGGTGGGCCGCATCCTGCTGGCCTCGGGCGTGCCGACGACCGTGCTGCGCGCCGCGGTGATCATCGGATCGGGTTCGGCGTCGTTCGAGATGCTGCGCTATCTCACCGAGCGGCTGCCCGTGATGGTCACCCCGCGCTGGGTGCGGACCCGGATCCAGCCGATAGCGGTACGGGACGTGCTGCGTGTCCTGGCCGGCTGCGCGGCCCTGCCGGACGACGTGAACCGGGCCTTCGACCTCGGCGGGCCGGAGATCCTGACGTACCGCGAGATGATGACGCGGTACGCGGCCGTGGCCGGGCTGCCGCGCCGGCTGGTGCTGCCGGTGCCGGTCCTCTCCCCGGGTCTGTCCAGCCACTGGGTGGGGCTGATCACGCCGGTGCCCGCGGGTATCGCCCGGCCGCTGACCGAGTCGCTGCGTCACGAGGTCGTCTGCCGCGAGAACGACATCGCCCGGTACGTGCCGGACCCGCCGGGCGGGCGGATCGGCTTCGACCGGTCGGTGCAGCTCGCCCTCCAGCGGGTGCGCGAGGCGAAGGTCACCACCCGGTGGTCCAACGCGTCGGTGCCCGGTGTGCCCAGCGATCCGCTGCCCACCGACCCCGACTGGGCGGGCGGCAGCCTGTACACCGACCGGCGGGAGCGGGCCGTGGACGCCTCGCCGGAGGCACTGTGGCGGGTCATCGAGGGCATCGGCGGCGAGAACGGCTGGTACTCCTTCCCGCTGGCCTGGTCGCTGCGCGGCCGGCTGGACCGGGCCGTCGGCGGGGTGGGGCTGCGCCGCGGGCGGCGGGACGCGCAGCGGCTGCGGGCGGGCGACTCCCTGGACTTCTGGCGGGTGGAGGAGATCGAGCAGGGACATCTGCTGCGGCTGCGGGCCGAGATGCGGCTGCCGGGGCTCGCCTGGCTGGAGATGTACGCCGAGCGGGAGGGCGACGGCCGGGCCCGCTACCGGCAGCGCGCCCTGTTCCACCCGCACGGCCTGCTCGGCCACGCCTACTGGTGGTCCGTGGCCCCGTTCCACGCGATCGTCTTCGGCGGCATGGCCCGCAACATCGCCCGCGCCGCCACCAGGACCCCGGCCGCCCCCGCCGGGGAACCGGTCCGGAGCCCCTGACCCGTCCGGCCGCCCGCCCCGGCCGTACCCCGCCCGGAGCCGCCCGTGATCACCCCGACGCACCCGCGAGCGCCCCCGTCGTGCCACGCCGCCGGCGGCTTCCGGGGCACGCCCCGCCGCCGGAGCCCCGCCGCCGGCGTCACCACCGGGCCCGGCGGCCCGACCGGTACCCCGGGCCGGTCCGGCTCCCGGCAACCGGCCGCGCTCCGCCCGTGCCGTGCCCACCCGCACGGCCACCGCCCCGGCGGATCCCGCCTGCCCGGCCGGTCCGCGCCCCGGCGACAGCGCCCCGGCATCGGCCGGCCCTCCGCCCTCCCTTCGTCCTCTGCTCTCCCCTCCCCTCCCCTCACCCGGCCGGGCGAACGGCCGCACGCTCCGCTGACCCCCGCATCCGCCGGTGCGGGCGGGACGGAAGCACCTCGGCGTCCGTTCCGTCCAGCCCCGTCCGCCCCAGGAGCAGCCTCATGAACGTCAACGTCTCGGTCGTCCTGTTCACCGCCGATCTGCGGCTGCACGACCATCCGCCGCTGCGGGCCGCGCTGGACGGCGGGCGGCAGGTGGTGCCGCTGTTCGTGCGGGACCGGGGGGTGACGGAGGCGGGGTACGGGGCGCCGAACCGGCTGGCGTTCCTCGCCGACTGCCTGCACGACCTGGACGCCGGGCTGCGGGAGCGCGGGGGCCGGCTGGTCGTGCGGTCCGGGGACGTCGTCGACGAGGTCGTCAAGGTGGCCGCCGAGGCCGACGCCGACGAGGTGCACCTGACCGCCGACGTCAGCGCCTACGCCCAGCACCGGGAGGCGCGGCTGCGCCGGGCGCTGGAGGCGGACGGCCGGCGCCTGCACGTGCACGACACGGTGGCGTCGGCCGTGCCGCCGGGGACGGTGACACCGTCCGCCTCGGACCACTTCGCGGTGTTCACGCCGTACTACCGGCAGTGGGCGCAGCAGCCGTTGCGCGACGCCCTCAGCGCGCCCCGCGCGGTACGCGTCCCGGACGGTGTCGGCTCCGAGGAGCTGCCCTCCCGGGCCGGGGTGACCGGCGTGTCGGAGGGGCTCGCGCGGGGCGGCGAGGCGGAGGGCCGCAGACGGTGGGCGAACTGGCTGCGCGGCGGGATCGCCCGCTACGAGGAGCGGCACGACGACCTGGCCGGTGACGCCACCTCACGGCTCTCCCCGCATCTGCACTTCGGCACCCTCTCCCCCGTCGAGCTGGTCCACCGGGCCCGCCGGGCGGGCGGCCCGGGTGCCGAGGCGTTCGTACGGCAGCTCGCCTGGCGGGACTTCCACCGGCAGGTGCTCGCGGCCCGGCCGGGCGCGGCCCGCGCCGACTACCGCACCAAGCACGACCGCTGGCGCACGGAACGCACCGCCCACGACGACATCGAGGCCTGGCGCCAGGGCCGTACCGGCTATCCGGTGGTCGACGCGGCGATGCGGCAGCTGCGCCACGAGGGCTGGATGCACAACCGGGGACGGCTGCTCGCGGCGAGTTTCCTGACGAAGACGCTGTACGTCGACTGGCGGGTCGGCGCACGGCACTTCCTCGATCTGCTGGTCGACGGGGACGTCGCCAACAACCAGCTCAACTGGCAGTGGATGGCCGGCACCGGCACGGACACCCGGCCCAACCGGGTCCTCAACCCCGTCACCCAGGCCAAGCGCTACGACCCCGACGGGGCGTACGTGCGGCGCTGGGTCCCGGAACTCGCGGGTCTCCCGGCACCGGCGGTGCACGAGCCGTGGCGGCTGCGGGGCCTGGACCGGGCCGCCGTGGACTATCCGGAGCCGGTGGTCGACCTGTCGGACGGCCTCGCCCGGTTCAGGAGGGCCCGCGAGCGCGGGTGAGCGCCTCTCGCGGCGCGGGCCGGGAGTGCGCGTCAGGACGGTGCCGGGCCGTACGCGCCGGACAGCACGGCCAGGGCGTCGCCCAGGGTCGTGGGGCGCGGCATAGCGGGCGACCGGGTCCCCGTCCAGCCGGGGCCGCCGAGCATGACCAGCGGCCGGGTGCGGGCGCCCCGTACGCCCCAGCGGGTGCCGCCCAGCTGACGGGCCAGGGCAGGGCTCGCGGTGGAACGGGCCTGGGACCACAGCACCACGGCCGCGGGCCCGAGCCGCCCCACCGCCGCCGTCAGCGCCTCGGCGGGGACGGCGGCCCCGAACATCCTGGTGGGCAGGCCCAGTTCGGTCAGGCCCGCGTTGAGCGCCTCCAGGGGCAGGGTGTGCTGCTCACCGGGCACACAGGCCAGTACGACGGGGGCCGCGGCCGGTTCGCCGGGCGCGCTGGCCGGGCGGGTGCGGCGGCGCAGCACGGTCGAGACGTGCCAGGACAGCAGATGCTCGACCTCGACGTAACGGTCCCCGGAGGACGCCCACTTGCGGCCCACGGCGTGCAGCGTCGGCACCATCACCTCCTGCCAGGCGACGGCCACGCCGTACTCCTCGACGGCCGCGGCGAGCCGGTCCTCGACGGCGGGGGCGTCGAGCCGTACGGCGGCGCGGGCCAGCCCCCGGCATTCCTGGCGCACATCGCCCAGCGGCAGCGGACCGGCGGCGCGGGAGCGCGGGGGCGGCGGCGCGGCGGGCCGGGCGGACGGTGTGTCGTCCGCGGCCTTCGCGAGGCGGGCCGCCTCGGCGGGCGGCACCCCGGCCGCGGTGAGGCGGCACATCTCCTCCAGTACGGCGATGTCGCGCGGGCTCCAGCGGCGGTGCCGTCCGTCGGCGCGCTCGGCGGGGCCGAGGCCGTAGCGGCGGTCCCAGGAGCGGACGGTGGTGGGCGACACGCCGAGTCTGCGGGACAGGGCGCCGGTGGTCAGGCCCGCTTCCGCCGGTCCTTCGGGCGCCTCCCGCGGTGCCACGGTCCCGGTCATGCCGCTGATGTCGCTCATGTCCCGACTCTACGGCCTGTGCGCGTCATACGACGCAGAATCGATGCAAGTTGATCCGTTTGCTCGGCTCCTCGCACGATGACGGCACCGGATCGACCCGGTAGGCCCGGGTTCGTCCGGTACCGCAGCACCGCCGCACCGCCGCGACAGGGAGCCGTCGTCATGAGCCCGCACCCCACCGCCGTACCGGCCCCGGCCTCCGCGCCGCCGTCCGTCCCGGCAGCCGTACCGGCGCCGCAGCGCCCGGCGGCCGAGCCGCTCGCGGACGACGATCTCGCGCGCGGACTCGTCGCGGGCGACGACGCCTGTCTGACCGCCGCCTACCAGCGCTGGTCCGGTCTGGTGAACACCTTGGCACGGCGCTCGCTCGGGGACCCCAAAGAAGCCGAGGACGTCACCCAGCAGGTGTTCCTCGGTGTATGGCGCGGCCGGGGCGGCTACCGGCCCGACCACGGGCCGGTGGCCGGGTGGATCGTCGGCATCACCCGGCACAAGATCGCCGACGCGCTGTCCGCCCGCACCCGGCGCGGCGACCTGGTCACCTCGGCGGGCGCCGCCCTCCAGCTCGCCGACCCCGCCGCCGGACGCCCCGAGGCCGCCCTCGACCGGGTGCTGATCCGGCACGAACTGGACCTGCTCCCGGCGGCCCAGCGCCAGGTGCTGAGCCTCGCCTTCTACGAGGACCTCACCCAGACGCAGATCGCCGACCGCACCGGCTGGCCGCTGGGCACGGTCAAGAGCCACACCCGGCGCGGCCTGCACCGGCTGCGCCACCGGCTGACCGGGGAGCACCCGTCGCCCGGCAGCTGACCGACCGCCCGCCCTCCACGAAGGAACCCCGTGAAAGAAGCCGTGTCCATCGGCAGCAGGACGACGTCGGAACCGGATCTCCAGGAGCTGATCGGCAGTGTGGCCCTCGGCGACCACGACGCCTTCGCCGCCGTGTACGACGCGGTGGCCGGTCCCGTGCTCGGTGTGGTGCGCGCCGTGCTGCGCGACCGGGCACAGTCGGAGGAGGTCACGCAGGAGGTGCTGGTGGAGGTGTGGCGCACGGCGCCCCGTTACCGTCCCGAGCGCGGTACGGCGATCAACTGGATCCTCACCCTGGCGCACCGGCGTGCCGTCGACCGGGTCCGCTCGGCCCAGGCGGCCGCCGTCCGCGACCACCGGGCGGCCTTGCTGGACCGCACCCCGGAGTACGACGAGGTGACCGAGCAGGTGGAGGCGAGGCTGGAGCGGGAGCAGGTACGGCGCTGTCTGCGCATGCTGACCGACATCCAGCGGCAGGCCGTGGAGCTGGCCTACTACCGGGGACTGACCTACCGGGAGGTCGCCGAGGAGCTCGCGCTGCCGCTGGGCACGGTCAAGACCCGGCTGCGCGACGGGCTGATCCGGCTGCGCGACTGCCTGGGGACGGCCGGCTGACGACTCCGGCCCCGCACATCCCGGCGGGCGGCCGGTAAGCCCTGACCGACGACCTGCCCGCCCCGGCCGGCGAGGAGCGGCCGTCTCGACGGCTCTCGACGGCGCGGGACCTGCCGGCGGCCGACCTTCCCCCGTGACCGGGCAGCGGGTGCCTCCCGGCCGCACGCCGCGCGGCGGGAAACGCCCGGTCCGGCCACCGTCACACGCCCCTACCGGGCCGGGCCAGGGGCTGCGGCCCGGGAGGACGCGGGCCGGTCCCGGTGCGCAAAGGAGCCGGGTGCCGCCCGCCGGGACCGGCCAGACGCCCGGTGTCACCGCTTCCGGCGAGGGGGTCTCGGGAAGAAGCCGCTGGTGCGGGCGACGTACTCGGCGTACCCGGGGCGGGTGGCCATATGGCGTTCCAGCAGGGGTTTCCCGCTCCCGTTGATCAGCAGGTAGCTCATCACGAGCGGTGACACCCAGGACACCGCCGCCGCGGAGGCGGAGTCGCAGGCGATGAGGAACAGTCCCCACCAGACGCAGAAGTCCCCGAAGTAGTTGGGGTGCCGGGTCCAGCTCCACAGCCCGCGGTCCATGACCCGGCCGCGGTGCGCGGGATCGGCCTTGAAGCGGGCGAGTTGCGCGTCGCCGACCGCCTCGAAGAACAGCCCGCCCGCCCACAGCGCCGTACCGGCCCAGGCGAACGCGCCCGGGCTGCCGGGAACGTACTGCGCGGCCTGCACCGGCAGGGACACCAGCCACACCAGGGCGCCCTGGAGCAGGTACACCATGCGCAGGGCGTAGGCGTTCCGGCTGCCGGGGGCCTTGGCCAGCATGGCGTCGTAGCGCGGGTCCTCGCCGTGGCCCCGGGCGCGGCGGGCGATGTGGGCGGCCAGCCGCAGTCCCCAGACGGAGGTCAGGGCGGTGACCAGGATCCGCCGCCCGGTGTCGCCCTCACCGGCGGAGGCCGCGCAGGTCACCAGGGCGACCGCGGTGAAGCCGATGCCCCAGGCGATGTCGACCACGCGGTGCACGCCCTTGCGGACGGCGATCGCGAAGGTGACCAGCATGACGGCGAGGGCCGCGGCGGCCGCCCAGCCGAGGTTCGCGGCGAAGGTCGCCCACGGGTAGCCGGTACCGGCGGCGGCGGTCACGGCAGCCACGGCCCCTCCGGCCCCGCGTACCAGCCGGCCGGGGTGTCCGGCATGCCGGCGGCGCCGGTGGCCGTGCGGCGGACGGAGAGGATCTGGTCGACGCCCATCCGGCCCTCCTCGAACGCGAGTGCCCCACCGGTGAGGTACAGCCGCCACACCCGGGCGTTCTCCTCCCCGACCAGGGCGACGGCGTCGCGCCACCGTTCCTCGAGGGTGCGCCGCCAGGCGCCGACGGTGCGGACGTAGTGCTCGCGCAGCGACTCCACGGACCGCACCTCGAGCCCGGCCTCCTCCAGCAGTCCGACGGTCTCGCCGAGCGGCCGCATGTGCATGTCGGGGGCGATGTACGTCTCGATGAAGGCGCCGCCGCCGGGGGCGGTGCGCCCGCGGGACATCTGCTGGACCAGGACCCGCCCGAGCGGCCGGACCAGCCGGTGCAGGGCGGCGGCGAACGCCGGGTACTCGTCGTCGCCGACGTGCTCGCCCATCTCGACCGTGGCGACGGCGTCGTAGTCGCCGCCGCCGATGTCGCGGTGGTCCAGGCACCGTACGTCGACGCGGTGCTCCAGCCCCCGGGCGCGCACCTGTTCGCGGACGTACGCCGCCTGCTGCCGGGCCAGGGTGACCGCGGTGACCTGGGCCTTGTGCTGTTCGGCCGCGTACAGGGTGAGGGAGCCCCAGCCGCAGCCGATGTCGAGCAGGCGGCTGCCGGGCACGACGGCGAGCTTGCGGCAGATCAGTTCGAGCTTGGCGCGCTGGGCGTCGGCGGCGGTGAAGCCGGGCTCGTCGCTCGCCCAGTAGCCGCACGAGTAGGCCATGGTGTCGTCGAGGAGCAGCCGGTAGAAGTCGTTGGAGAGGTCGTAGTGGTGGCTGACGGCGGCCCGGTCGCGGGAGCGGCTGTGCAGACCGCCCCGCAGCCGGGCGCGGGTGGCGGGGGCGGCCGGGCGCGGGCCGAGGACGCCGAGGCGGGCGGCGACGGCGAGGGCGCGGGCCCGGTCGGCGAGAGCGGGCGCGGGCAGGTGGGCGCCGCGTTCCCGGGCGGCGGCCCACAGGGCGCGCAGGCCGTCGGCGAGGTCACCGTCGATGTCGAGGTCTCCCGCGATGTACGCCTGGGCGAGGCCGAGTTCGCCGGGTTCCCAGAGCAGGCGGCGCAGGGCGCGCCGGGACCGCAGGACGACCACGGGGGCGCCGAGGGGTCCGGCCTCGCTGCCGTCCCAGCAGCGCAGCCGGAACGGGAGCGGGCCGCCGAGCACGTCCGCGGCGAGTCCGGCGACCCGGTGGGCGGCGCCGGGGGCGGCGATGCGGAGGGTGGTCATCGTGCGGGGGTCTCCTCGTCGGCGGTGGCGGGCTTGGTGAGCAGGTACTGCTGGACGTCGAGGTAGCCGGAGCGGAATCCGGCCTCGGAGTAGGCGAGATAGAAGGTCCACAGGCGGCGGAAGGTGTCGTCGAAGCCGAGGGCGGCGACGTCGTCGGCGCGTTCGGTGAACCTCTCCCGCCACAGCCGCAGGGTCTCGGCGTAGTGCGCGCCGAAGGCGTCGCGGCGGGCGACGGTCAGGCCCGTGTGGTCGCGGACGGTCCCGGCGACGGCCTCCGTGGAGGGCAGCAGGCCGCCGGGGAAGACGTACTTCTGGATCCAGGTGAAGGTGTCGCGGGAGGCGAGGAGCCGGTCGTGGGGCATGGTGATGGCCTGGAGGGCGATCCGGCCGCCGGGGGCCAGCCGTGCGTCGAGGGTGCGGAAGTAGACCGGCCAGAACTCCTCGCCGACGGCCTCGATCATCTCGACGCTCACGACGGCGTCGTAGGTGCCGCCGGCCTCGCGGTAGTCGCACAGCTCGATGCGGACGCGGTCGTCGAGCCCGGCCTCCCGCACCCGCCGCACGGCGAGGTCGCGCTGGGCGGCGGAGAGGGTGAGCGAGGTGACGTGGGCGCCGCGGGCGGCGGCGCGGATCGCCAGTTCGCCCCAGCCGGTGCCGATCTCCAGGAGGCGGGTGCCCTCGCTCACCCCGGCGAGGTCGAGCAGCCGGTCGATCTTGCGGTGCTGGGCGGCGGCGAGCAGTTCCCGGCGGGCGGGGAAGCCGCGGAAGAGGGCCGAGGAGTAGCTGAGGGTGTCGTCGAGGAAGAGGGCGAACAGATCGTTGGACAGGTCGTAGTGCCGGCTGATGTTGGTGCGGGCCGTGCCGGGGGTGTTGCGGCGGCTGGCGGGGTGGCGCGGCGCCCACAGGCCGCGCAGCCGCTGGAGCGGGGCGGGGATCAGCTCGGCGGCGTGGCCGGCGAGCACGGTGAGGGCGCCGGTCAGGTCGGGGGCGTCCCACTCCCCGGCCATGTACGACTCGCCGAAGCCGATGAGGCCGTGGGTGCCGATCCGGGCGTGGAAGCGCCGCGGGTCGTGCACGTCGATCAGCGGGCCGCCCCGTCCGGCGGGGGTGGCTCCGGCGAACCGTACCCGCAGCGGCAGCCGGTCCAGGGCCCGCCGTACGACCGCCTCGGTGACGGCGGTGCGCGCCCGCGAGGCCCGCGGCGGCGTGGCGACGTCGGGCCAGCGGCCCGGGTCCACGGCGGCGCCGGCCGGCCGGGGGGTGGGGAGCTCGGCTGTCGTCATGGGGTCCTCTCCCGGGAAGGGTCGTGGGGGCGGGGCTGGACGGGCAGTCCCCGCAGATACAGGCGGATGCCGTGCAGCCGGATGGCGGCCGACACGGCGGCGGTGGACCAGGGGTGGCGCAGCGCCAGCCCGAGGAGCGTCCGGGCCGTCGCGTCCCGGCGGACACCGCGCACGGTCGCGGTGAACGGACGGCCGTCCGGCCTCTCGAGGCGCACGGTGAGGTTCAGGCTCCGGTCGGGGGGCGGCAGGCGCATGCGGTAGCGGCCGTCGACGGGGTAGAACGGCGAGACGTGGAACGTCTTGTCGGTGTGCGCGGTGCCGTCGGCGCCGGGGTGCAGCAGATAGCCGTGGCGCTGCCCGTAGGTGTTGTGCACCTCGGCGACCACGCAGCGCAGGTCGCCGCCGGGGCCGTGGCACCAGTAGAGGGTGAGCGGGTTGAAGACGTGGCCCAGGACGCGGGCGTGGGTGAGCATGGCGACGGGTCCGCCCGCCAGGTCCACGCCGTGCCCGGCGAGGAACGCGTCGAGTCCGGCGCGCAGGGTCGGCGCGTCACCGGTGAAGTGGTCGCGCGGGTCGAACCGGGCCAGCGGGCGCAGGGCGCGCGG
Organism: Streptomyces sp. NPDC047000; assembly: GCF_040644295.1. Taxonomy (NCBI): domain Bacteria; kingdom Bacillati; phylum Actinomycetota; class Actinomycetes; order Kitasatosporales; family Streptomycetaceae; genus Streptomyces; species Streptomyces sp. NPDC047000. Next base: position 34,025 of record NZ_JBEYWE010000028.1, on the reverse strand, counting down.
CAGCCGGGGCGGGTGGTCGGGGTCGATCAGCCAGAGGTAGGTGCGGTGCCGCACGGTGTGCCGGACGGGCGCGGTGCGTACGTGGGTGATGGCGCAGGGGTAGAGGGCCGGGGTGCGGACGGGTGCCGGCCGTGGTGTGCGGGGGCGGGCGGGGACCCGGGTCACCAGCGCACCCCCAGGCTCTCGGCCGCCCGTACCCCGGAGCGGCAGCCGTCCTCGTGGAAGCCCCAGCCGTGGTAGGCGCCCGCGAACGCGCTGACGCTCGTGTCCAGTTCGGGCAGCCGCTGCTGGGCGGCGACCGACTCGGGCGTGTAGACGGGGTGCTCGTAGACCATGCGGGCCAGGACCCGGGCGGGGTCGACGCGGTCCTCGCCGCCGAGCGTGACGACGAACGTCTCGGGCGCGTCGAGGCGCTGGAGGCGGTTCATGTCGTAGCTGACCCGTACCCGGTCCGCGCCCGACGTGCAGGACGGCATGAGGTAGTTCCACGAGGCGCGGGCGCCGCGGGAGCGGGGCAGCAGGGCGGTGTCGGTGTGCAGGAGCGTGGTGTTGCGCGAGTAGCGGAACGCGCCGAGCACGTCCTTCTCCAGCGGCGTGGCGTCGGCGAGCAGCCGCAGTGCCTGGTCGGGGTGGACGGCGACGACCACGGCGTCGTACGGCTCGGTCGTGCCGTCGCCGGTGGTGACCTCGGCTCCGTCGGCGTGCCGTCGCAGGGTGCGGACGGGGGCGGCGGTGCGGACGGCACCGAGGCGGCCGGCGACGCGGTCGACGTAGCTGCGGGAGCCGCCGGTGACGGTGCGCCACACCGGGGAGCCGCCGACCGAGAGCATGCCGTGGTGGGCCAGGAAGCGGAAGAGATAGGCGGCCGGGTAGCGGGCCGCGGTCGCCGTGTCGCAGGACCAGACCGCCGAGACCAGCGGTGTGGCGAAATGGGCGCGGAAGTACGGGGAGAAGCCCTCCCGGTCGAGGAACCCGCCCAGGGTGAGGGTGTCGTCCGCGCCCCGGTCGAGCAGCCGGCGGCCCGCCCGGTGGAAGGCGGGGACCTCGGTGAGCATCCGCAGATAGGCGCCGCGCAGCGCGTTGCGGGGCCGGGCGAACAGTCCGGCGGGGCCGCGCGCACCGGCGTACTCGAGGCCGCAGCCCTCGCAGCGCACCGACATGCTCATCTCGGACTCCTGCGTCTCGACGCCGAGTTCGCGGAAGAGGCGCAGCAGGTGGGGGTAGGTGCGGCGGTTGTGCACGATGAAGCCGGAGTCGACGCGGCGCTCCCGGCCGTCGGACGCGGTGAGGTCGTGGGTGTGGGCGTGTCCGCCGAGCCGGCTGTCGGCCTCGTAGAGCGTGACGTGGTCGGTGCGGGCGAGCAGGTAGGCGGCGGTCAGTCCCGCCACGCCCGCGCCCACCACCGCGATCCGCCGTCCGGCGCCCGCCCCGGCCGCCCCGTGTGTCTGCCCCATGGCTGTCTCCTCCGCCCGGCCGTGATCAGGCCTGTCGCGGGTAATCCGAAGCCGGGGGCGGGGCGGATTGGCGGAGATTCGGAGGCGATGAGCCGGTCCCATATCTACACATAAGAGAAAAATAAGAGCAAAATGAAGATATGCGGCTGATGTCTCACACCGCACCCGACACGGTCGGTCCTGCAAGTCGAAGGAGACCAGTCATGGCCGATGTCTCGCACCGTGGTGACATGACGAGTCACCCTGACATGACCGAGATGCGGGCCCGCTACGCCCGTGTGCTCGGTGGTCGCGACGTGGCGCTGGTGGACGGGCCGGTGTTCCTGCTCGGTATCTACTGCGCGGTGTCGCCCTGGATCCTGCACTACACGACGAGCCAGCCCGCCCTGGTGGCGCACAACCTGATCGTGGGCATCGCCATCGGTCTGCTGGCTCTCGGGTTCACCGCCGCTCCGGCCCGGATGTACGGGCTGAGCTGGGCCATGTCCGCGCTGGGCGTGTGGATGATCATCGCTCCCTGGGTCGTGGGCACCAGCCCCGACACCGGTGTGGTGCTGAACAACGTCATCATCGGCGGCCTCGCCGTCGTCCTCGGGCTGATCTGCGTCGGCTCCTCGGCACGCACCACGCGCGCGCCGTAGGCACGGCGGCTCCGAGGCTCCGAAACCCCGGGAGAGGAAAGAAGAGAACAGCGGCCGGTCCACCAGGGTGGACCGGCCGCTGCTCTCCGTCTGCCCGGCCAGGTCTCAGCTGACGTTCAGGGCGGTGTCGTCGATGACGAACGACGTCTGGAGGGTGGAGCCCTCGGTGCCGGTGAACTTCAGGGTGACGGTCTGCCCGGCGTAGGACGCCAGGCTGAAGCTGCGCTGGGTGTAGCCGCTCGCCGCGTTGAGGTTGGAGTAGGTCGCCAGGGTGCTCAGCACGGTGCCGGAACTGTTGAGGACCTGGACCTTGAGCGTGTCGTAGGCGGTGCTGGTGGTGGTCTCCGCCGTGTCGATGTGCAGATAGAAACTCAGGGCGGCGGTGGTGCAGCCGGACGGGACGGTCACCGACTGCGAGAGGGTGTCGGTGGTGGCGGTGCCGTAGCCGTCGAGCCAGGCGTAGTACGAGCCGGTACGGGCGGACTCGCTGCTGGAGTTGGTGATGACGCCGCTGCTGGCGCTCCAGGTGGTGCCGCCCGACTCGAAGCCGTTGTTGCCGAGCAGCTGGGCGGCCGTGCAGGTGCCGCCACCGCCGCCACCGCCACCGCTGCTGGTGCCCTCGCCGGCGAGCCACGCCGTCGCGTTGAGGGCGAGGGCGGCGTTGGTGGCGCCGGAGTCGTTCCAGCCGTCGTACAGCGTGTTGCCCGACTGGCCGGTGCCGTCGTCGATGGGTGAGCTGTCGCCCCAGAACGCGACGCGGCCGCTGCCGAAGGTGCTGGTGGCGAAGAACGCGCCGGTGTTGCCGGAATAGCCGGTGCGGTAGAGCAGGCCCTTGACCGCCGAGTTGTCGGCGGGCTTGAGCGTGGCGGTCGTCCCGCTGGCGATGAGGCTCTTGGAGACGGTGCCGAAGGATCCGTGCAGCACGGGGTCGGTGCTGTCGCTGATGGCGGACGGGTAGTCGGAGCTGATGCTCAGCGAGTCGATGGAGAAACCGAACGGGTCGGTCGAGTCGACGCTGTTGTTCGTCATCAGGTCGTTGAGGATCTCGACCGCGTCGTAGCCGTCGTTGTTGCGGTCGGCGCCCGTGTGGTCGGAGATCATGAAGAGACCGCCGCCGTTCTTCACGAAGGTCATGATCGCCGTCTTCTCGGCGGTCGTGAACATCGTGTTCGGCTCGGGCAGGACCAGCGTGTCGAAGTTCGACAGGTCGGTGGCCGCGGAGCCTCCGTAGCCGAGGCTGGAGCCGGAGGGCAGCGTCTTCAGGCTGTAGCCGCCGGTCTTCTGGAGGGCGACGCCCCAGGAGGACAGGGCGCCGGTCCAGTCCGACTCCGCCGACGGGGAGGAGTCCTGGCCGAGCGGGTCGGGCTGGCTGGTGGAGATGATCCAGTCGGCGTTGCCCGCCGTCTCGGCGTGGGCGTTGTCGAACAGCACGCGGTGCGTGGTCGCCGCGTGGGCGGGCGCGGCACCGGCGGAGATCTGGAACGCGGCCCCGGTGACGAGCAGTCCGAGTCCGGCGAGGGCGGTGGTCAGTCTGTGACGGGACCTTCTGGAACCGAGCATCCGGCGAACCTCCGGTGATGGGGGTGGGGTGGCACGGCGGTGGGGGCGCCGATTCTGCGCGCGTAGAACGGGACTCAGAGTTCTACACGCGTTGAACACTTGAAAGGTACATGGCATGTCGGGGTGGTGAACAGAAAATCCCGGCAAGAAGTCGCACCGGACGGCGGGTCGGACCGGGAGCGGGCGTACCCGCACCGCGCGCGGGCAACCGGTGCGGTACGGAGTGCCTCCGTCGAGAACGGGCAGAACACCCGTGCGGGGGTCGGACAAGAGGGGCGGAGATGGAGATCTCAGGCATCATCAGTGCCATTGTCATCGGCATCATCATCGGTGTGCTCGGCCGGCTCGTCGTGCCGGGGCGTCAGCACATCGGCATCCTGCTGACGATCGTCGTCGGCATCGTGGCCGCGCTGATCGGCTCGGCGATCGCGGCGGGGCTCGGCGTCGCGAACACCAACGGCGTGGACTGGATCGAGTGGCTCATCCAGATCGGCCTCGCGGCGGTGGGTGTGGCCGCACTGGACAGGTCGAGGGTACGGCGCTGAGGCCGGGAGTCCCGGACACCCGGCGCGGCGGGCAGGCGGAGCGCTCCGGGGCCCGGCGGGCGCCTGGAGCGGATCGGGACGGCGGCGCGGAGTGGCGCCGCGCGACGGACGAGGGGCGGCGCGGCGCCGGGCCGGCCGCCCCTCACCCGCGTCGGGGCACGAGGTCCGGCGCCGTGGGCCGTACCGGCCGGGGCCGGGGCGAGGCCGCCCGCGGCACGCCTGACCCGGGCTCGCACCGGATCGCCGTGCGGGGCTCAGGACTTCAGGCCCGCCGACGCAGCTCCCCTCGGCTGTCGGCGGGCCTGTCGCCTCGACCGCGGGCTCCGGACGGGAGAGCCGGGCGCCGCGGGAGGCGGATCCCCCGGTGGGCGACGAGCGCCTCACTTCGACACATTCCCACCGGGTGGCCCGGTTCACGTGGGCCGACCGGTCTCTCTTCACGGCCCGTTGGGCCTGTGTTCACCCAACTGTGCGTTTCCTGAGGCAGGTTGCGGCCACAGTCACCGCTGAGGCGTGTAGACGTACGGAGTTGTCGTGGTCAGCGGTACGAAGCCGAGCCGCTCGAGCACCGGACGGCTCCGCCGCGAGGCGTCGACCTGGAGATAGCGGTAGCCGCGGGCCACGGCGGCGCGGGCGCGGTGCGCCACGAGCGCGCGGTAGACGCCCCGGCCGCGATACCCCTCCACGGTACCGCCGCCCCAGAGCCCGGCGAAGCGTGTGCCGGGCACGAGTTCCATACGGGCCGCGGCGACCGGCTCGTCCCCGGCGAGCGCCACGACGGCCACCATCGTGCCGGGGTCGGCGGCGAGCCGTTCGAGCAGCCGGTGCCGCAGCCAGGTGCCCTCCCTGTCGAACACCTGCTCGTGCACGGCGACGACGAGATCGACGCCCTCGGCATCGGTGACCGGCAGGATCCGGATGCCCTCGGGCGGCTCGGCACCGCGGGCCAGCGGAGCGGCCTCGCCGATCATCAGGGTCTCCTCGGGCTCGGGCGTGAATCCGGCCGACACGAGCCGCTTACCGAGATCGACGGGGCGGTCGTGGCCGTACAGCTTCCATTCGAAGCCGAGGCCGAGGCCGGTGTAGTACGCGATCTGCTCCGCGATCGCCGCGTCGGCGCCCGACTCGTCCAGCGCGGACCAGACGACGCCGTTCCAGCCGAGGGCACCGGCGACCTGGCGGACCACACAGCCGGTCCGCTCGACCCGGGCACCGGGACCGTCCGGGCGGGCGCCTTCCCGCAGGTCACGGTCATGGAGGGCGAGCAGCGTGGCGTGATCCATGGGCACACTCCAGCATCCGGACGCGGGCGGGGCAACGGGATTACGGCACAGCGGGTCGAACAACGGCGGACGGGTGGGTGAACGGGTCCGTGCCCGCCGGCCGAGGTGAACGGGTCGGCCGGTCAGCCGAGTTCGAGTGTGGTGATACCGAAGATCCGGTCCTGGGCGTGCGGGCGGACCGGTCCCGTGTACATCCGGGCGGTCTCGAACGAGGGGGCGAAGCCGGCCTCCTCGACCATGGCGACGGCCGCCTTGTGGGGTTCCGGCACGTCGATGGCGACCGCGGTGCCGGGGAACGCTCCGGTGAGGGCCGCGAAGAGGGCGCGGGCGTCGTCCGGGGTGTCGGCGAACAGCGGTCCGATGCGGGGGCGGTCGTGGCCGGGGCGGATCACTCCGTAGCCGGTGACGCGGCCGCCGGAGCGTCTGGCGAACGCCCGGTGTCCCGGACCGGTGAGCCAGCGGGACAGGAAGCGGGGGCGGTCCGCGGGGGTGCAGGCGCTGTCGTACGCGATGAGGTCGGGCAGGTCGGCGGAGCTCACCGCGCGGACACCGGACGGGATCCCGGCGGTGGGCGCGATGCCGGTGAACCGGGCCGTGCGGTGGGCGAGTTCGAAGCCGGAGCGGCGGTAGTTGGGCTGCTGGGCGACGACCCCGTCGAGGCCGACGGTGCGGTTGCCCGCGTGGGCCAGACCGGCCCGCCAGGTGGCCAGACCGTAGCCGTGGCCGCGGAGATCGGGGCGGACCAGGTAGCAGCCGAGGAAGGCGTAGCCGGTGCCGTAGGTGACGACGGAGATCGCGGAGACCGGCTCGCCGCCGACCCGGCCGAGGAAGAAGCCTTCGGGGTCCTGGGCGAAGAACACGGGGCCGTCGGAGGCACCGGGGTTCCAGCCCTCGTCGGCCGCCCACCCGCTGATCACCGCCCAGTCACCGGGTACGGCCTGGGTGACGACGAGGTCGTGCGGGGGCGTCGGGGCCATCGCTGCGCTCCATCGGGTCGGGACGGACTGCTGCGTGCGGTGGGCGGGAGCCCGAGGGGCAGGGCGTCCGGCGGAACCCGTCGGGCCGGGAGGACACCACCGGGAGGGCCGGGAAGGACCACCGGGGCGGCCGACGTGGTGCGCCCGGCCGCGGCCTTCGGGTCCGCGGGAGGAGAGACGGCGGTGCCGCACCGTCCCGCCGCGGCCCGGTCCGGCGCGCACCATCCTTACCGGGTTCCACCGGCCGCGCCACGGCGGGATCAAGCCTTCCGCGGGGCGTGGCGGCGCCGGTGGCCACCGGTGCGGGCGGCTGACGGCCGCGCGTCGCAGGTCCGTACGACCGGCGGCCTCGACGGGACGTGGGCCGCAGACGTCACAACCGGCCTCGGCACGGCCGGGTTCAGCATGGCCGGGTCCGGCATGGCGGAAGTCGATACGGCCGGAGGTGGACATGGCCGTGGTCGGCGCCGCCGAAGGCCCGGCGCGCGAGCCGGAGGACCGGGCGAGCGGGGCCGGGAGCGGCTGCCGGACGCATGTTCCGGTCGCCGGCGGCCCCAGGTACCGGTGGCCGGTTGCCGGGCGTCGGCAGGCAGGCGGCGCCGGGTGTCACGGCTGACGGCTGCGGCGTGGCCCCACCGGGCACGGGCTCGGCGGGACCGCACACCCGGTGTCCGGCAGGGCCGCGCACCCGCTGTCCGGCAGGGCCGCGGCTGCGCCGACCGCGTGTGTCAGCGGGTCCCCGCCGGGCGGGAGCGCCGGTACAGCACCATGCCGCCGAGGACCAGCGCGGCGGCACCGCCCAGCAGCGGCATGGTCTGGTCCGCTCCCGTGTGCGCGAGGGACGACGCGGCCGGCGGCGCCTTGGCGACGGTTGTCGGCGGCGTGTGCGCCATGGGCGGTTTCGGGGCCGGTGCCGTGGGGCGGACGGGGTGCCCCCGGTGCGCGGGACGCACCGGATGGACCGGCCGGTCGCCCGAGGTGTTGACCGACGTGTTGCCGAAGACCGGGTTGGCGATGCCGACCGCGTTCGCCGAGTTGCCGCTCACGTTCACCGGGGAGTCGACCGGCAGTTGCACCCCGTTGCCGGAGACCACGCCGGGTGAGTCGTGCACGACACCGCCCGCCGTGGCGCCGCCGGAGTTCGACGCACCCGTTCCGGGCCGGTGGGCGTGCCCGCTCGTGTTGGCGCAGCGGTTGCCCATCGCCGGGTTGAGCAGCCCGATCACGTTCACGGTGTTGCCGCACACGTTCACCGGTACGTGCACCGGGAGTTGGACGGTGTTGCCGGAGCCGACCCCGGGCGAGTCGGTCGTGACGCCGCCTGCGACGGAGTCGGCGTACACCGGCATCGTGACGGCCATCGCGCCGGAGACGGCGACGCCGATGACCCCGGTTCGGGTAACCCGCCTCATACGGTTCCCTGCCTTCCAGACTTGGTGCGAGCAGTCGCCCGCACCGGATAGAACGCTCCTGGACACGCATGAGTTATGGCTTGGCGCGCATTCACTCCATCGAGCACATCCGACGCATCATCGTCAAAATCCACCGTTCTCCACAAAAACATCTCGTACGACTCGACAGCACCCACCCCTTCTCTACCTTTCATCCCAAATGCCCGGTCCGGGAATCGGCCCTATGGTGCTGTTATGGAGCACGCACTCAGTCCGACGACCCTCGCCGAGCTCCGGCGCCCGCGCCCCTACCCGGCGGTGTCGGTGCTGACGCCGACGCACCGCCGCGAGCCGGACAACGCCCAGGACCCGGTACGGCTGCGCAACGCGGTGGCCGAGGCGAAGAAGCAGCTGGAGGCCGATCCCGCCGTCACCCGGGACCGGCGGGCCGATGTGTCCCGGCAGCTCGACCGCGCCCTCGCCGAGGTGGATCTCGCCCACACCGAGGACGGTCTGGTGATCTTCGCGGCGCCGGGCGAGCACCAGGTGTGGTCGCTGGCCCGCAGCGTGCCGGAGCGGGTGGTGCTGTCCGACACGTTCCTCACCCGGAACCTGGTCTCGGCACAGGCCGCCGAACGGCCGTTCTGGGTACTGTCGGTCTCCCCCCACCGCGTCACCCTCTGGAGCGGCGGCACCGACCGCGTCACCGAGGAGAGCACCGCGGGCTTCCCGATGACCAGACCGGTCGAGAACTTCGACCCGGAACGCCAGATGCAGATCGGCGACACCCCGAGCGCCTACCGCGACGAACGGACCCGCGGCTTCCTGCGCGAGGCCGACATCGCGATGGGCAAGATCCTGCGCGAGGACCCGCGCCCGCTGTACGTCACCGGCGAGCAGGCGGCGCTGTCACTGCTGGACGAGGCGGGCGCGGTGGCCGCGACCGCGGTGCACGTCCCGCACGGCGGTCTGGCGCACGGCACCCGGGACGCCGTGTGGCAGGCGGTGCACCCGGTGGTCGAGGCGGAGGCCCGCAGGAGCGCCGACGGCGTGGCGAGGGAACTCGACACGGCACGCGGGCGGCGGGCGTTCGCGGCCGGCGTGGACGAGGTGTGGCGCAGCGCCCGGGAGGGCCGGGTGCGGCTGCTCGCCGTCGAGGAGAACTACCAGGTCACGATGCGCGACGACAGGGGCGACCATCTGGTCCCGGCGGAGAGCGGCGAGACCGGCGCCCGGGAGGACATCGTGGACGAGATCGTCGAGCAGTGCCTGGAGACCGGGGCCGAGGTCCGCTTCCTGCCCGACGGCACCCTGGACGACGCCGACGGCATCGCGGGCGTGCTGCGGTACTGAGCCCCCGCTCGCCCCCTCCGGCTCCCCCTCGCTCCCGGCCGTGCGGGACGGCAGGCGGCCCGTGGCCCGCGGCCCTGCCGGGCCGTTCCCCGCTGATCTACGCTACGGCGGAGTCGGCCGGGGCGAGGGAGAACGCACGTGGGTGAGCTGCTGGGCGTGGCGGTGCTGGGCGCGGGTCACATGGGAGCCGATCATGTGCGGCGGCTGGCGTACCGGGTGAGCGGGGCGCGGGTCGTCGCCGTGGCCGATCCCGACGGCGCCCGGGCCGAGGAGGCGGTGGCCGGGATCGACGGGGTCACCGTGCACACCGGGACGGAAGCCGCGCTGGACGCCCCGGGGGTCGGGGCCGTGCTGGTGGCGTCACCGGGTCCGGCGCACGAGCAGGCGCTGCTCGCCGCGTTCGCCCGCGGGCTGCCGGTGCTGTGCGAGAAGCCGATGGTGCCGGACGCGGCGGGGGCGCTGCGGGTGGTGGAGGCGGAGGCACGGCTCGGGCGGCGGCTGGCGCAGATCGGCTTCATGCGGCGCTACGACGCCGAGTACGGCCGTCTCAAGTCCCTGCTGGACAGCGGTCGGCTGGGCCGCCCGCTGATGCTGCACTGCGTGCACCGCAATGTGTCCTCGCCGCCCGGGTTCACCAGCGCCATGCTGATCGACAGCTCGGTGTCGCACGAGATCGACGCGGCGCGCTGGCTGCTCGGCGAGGAGCTGACGGCGGTGACCGTGCTGCGTCCCCGGGCCGCCGCGGGCGCTCCGGAAGGGCTGGCCGATCCGCAGTTCGTGCTCCTCGAGAGCGAGCACGGCGCCCTGGTGGACGTCGAGGTCTTCGTCAACTGCGGTTTCGGCTACCAGGTGCGCTGCGAGGCCGTGGGCGAGAAGGGCAGCGCGCGGATCGGGGAGGGGCACACCGTGCTCGTCACCTCCGGGGGCGTGGCCGGCGAGGAGGTGCCGGCGGACTACCTGGTGCGGTTCGCCGACGCCTACGACCGTGAGGTGCGGGCGTGGGTCGACGCCACCCGGCGGGGCCGGGTCACCGGACCCTCCGCCTGGGACGGGTACGCGGCCGCGGCCGTGGCGGAGGCGGGGGTGCGGTCGCTGGAGGGCGGCGGCCGGCAGACCGTCGTACTCGCCCCGCGCCCCGGGCTGTACGGCGGCGGGAGCCGCTGAGGCGGCGGGGAGGGCGGACCGGGCCGGGTTCACACGCTGCCGAACAGCGAGCTCAGCCCGCGTTCTATCTCGGCGCCGAGGTCCTCCTGCCCGGAGGGCACCACGGCGTAGGACCGCAGCAGGAAGCGGCGCAGCGCGTCGGTGTCGAACTGCAGCAGCGCCAGGCCGAACGGTGAGTGGAACTCGATGACCGTACGCGCCCGGCCGCACGGCCAGATGTGCACGTCGCCGCTCCCGGCGGGGCCGTCGACACCGGCCTCCAGCAGGGTGCGGGCGAAGGTCCAGGTGACGGGATCGCCGTCCAGGGCCACCTCGGCCGGGAAGTCGAGGTGCACGGCCAGCGGGTCCGCGGCGGTGTAGCGCAGGCTGGCGGGCACGGGCAGTTCGCACTCGTCGGGAGTGACCAGCTGGGCGTGGGTGGGCTGTTCGAAGGTGATGTCCGTGCTGTCGTCCATGGTCGTCTCCACTGCGGGCGAGGGCGGCCGGTTTTCCGGCGGCTGTCTTTACGACCCCGGAAGGGCCGTTCGCATTACGCCCGGAGCCCGGCGGATCCTGTGAACTGCGTCACCCCCGGGAGGTGGACAGGACGGTTCCTGCCAGAATCGGCGGCCGCCGGGGTCCCGGTGGCCGGGACCTGTCGGCGCCCGCGGGGACGTACCGAACTGGTGACCGTCGAACGCCCGCCTGACCCACGTCCGCCGACCGCACCGGGTACGTCATCTCTCGTACCCGGACTACGACTTGGCCGCCTCGCCGCGTACTCCGTCCGGCCCGGCCGAACGCCGTACCAGGACTCTGGCACATGCCAAAAGCATCACCGGTCCGGGTGTTGCCAAATCCCTTACAGCGCGTCGCGGGCTGTGCCAGAGTCGTGACGGTCCTTCTGTCCCCACCAGCCGCTCGTCCCCCGCATCGGAGTGCGTCATGCCGTCCCCCCGGTCCGCGGACCGCCCCGCCGCCCAGCCGCCGGCGCGCGGCTCGGTCGACGAGCTGATCACGCGGACCCGGCGGCTGCGGACGGACATGGACGCCGTACGGCAGGGCGCCCTCGGCACCGGACCGGACCCCCGGCACCCGCAGGATCCCGAGGACCCCCGGGAGCGCTGGCAGCGCGCCCTGTGCGAGCTCGCCCTGCGCCAGCTCGACGACCTCGGCGCGCATCTGGCACAGCTGCGGGAGGGCCCGCCGCCGGTCGCCGAGGAACCGCCCGGGGCCGGCGCGGCCCCGCGCCCCGCGCCCGGCTCCCCGCTCACCAGGGTCGGCAGCGCCGAATGGAATCTGCTGACGGACGGGGCCGACTGGTCCGGCGAGCTCTACGGGATCCTCGGCCGCGACCCGGCCACCGCCCCGCTCACCCTGGACGAGCTGCCCTCCCTGGTGCTCGACGAGGACCGCCCCGCCCTGACCGCGATGGTCACCGACTGTCTGGTCGACGCCCGGCGCATCGACGGGGAGTTCCGGGTCCTGCGGCCCGACGGCACCGTACGGACCGTGCACATGATGGGCGAGCCCGTGCTCGGCGCCGACGGCGGCACCGTCTCGATGTGGGCCGTCCTGCGGGACGTCAGCGAACTGCGGCGCCGGCGGCGGACGGTGCGCGAGAGCGGTGACGCGCTCCAGCTGCACCGGCAGCGCGCCCAGACCGAGCGCCGGCTCACCGTGGAGCTCCAGGAGTCCGTGCTGCCGCCGTGGCGCGGCGCCCTGCGGCTGCCGCACCGGGGCCCGCGGGCGCTGGACCTCGCGGCCCACTATCTGCCCGCGGCCACCGGCCCGCTGATCGGCGGCGGCTGGTACGACGCCCTGGAACTGACCGACGGCGACACGCTGCTGAGCGTCGGCGACCTCACCGGGCACGGGGTGACCGCGGCCTCGGGCATGGCCATGCTGCTCGGGGCGCTGCGCGGCATGGCGATGGCCGGCACCCGGCCCGGCGAACTCCTGGGCCTGCTCAACCGGTTGCTCGACGCCACCGTGCAGCCCGCGCTCGGCAGCACCGTCTGCTGCAGCTACCGTCCCGCCACCCGCACCCTGCGGTGGGCGCAGGCGGGACACCCCGCCCCGCTGCTGTTCCGGGGCGGGGCGGGACGCGTGCTCGGGGCACCCGGAGGTGTCCTGCTCGGCGCGACGTCGGGCGCCGTGTACGAGGAGGCCGAGGAGACCCTCGAACCCGGCGACCTGCTGCTCCTGCACACCGACTCACTGGCGCCCCGGCACTGGGACTCCTCCCGCCCGTACGGCAGCGGGGCGGAGACCACGGCGGCGCACCGGCTCCTCGGGCTGGCACCCCGCCTCGGTGAGGGCCGCACGGCTCAGGACGGTCTCCGTGCGGTCGTGGAGGAGTTCGGTGAGAGCGAGCGCCAGGACGACGCCTGTGTGCTCGTCGCCAGGGTGACGTCCTAGACGGCCGTGCTGTCGCCGCCCTTCCCCCGGGCCCTCGGCAGGGCCGTCCGGATCTCCTCCCGCAGCTCCCCGATCCTCGGGCAGTCGGCGTACTCGGCGGTGAGCCGGTACATCTCGCGCAGCCGGTCCCAGGTGCGGTGCGAGGAGTTGGAGCCCATGGACACCAGCGCGAGACGCGCGTACCGGTCGGCCTGTTCGGGGTCGTCCGCGATGAAGCAGGCGGAGGCCATGGACAGATAGTCGAAGATCTTCGACCGCTGCCGTCCGTCGACGCGCAGGGCGAGGGCCTTCTCCGCGAAGTGCTGGGCGTGCACGGCCGCGCCCGGCTCGTGCTCGGCCAGCGTCCGGTAGGCGAGGGCCTGCATGCCGTACAGGTCCTCCTCCTTGAACGTCTGCATCCAGCTCGGCGGCGGCACGTCGCCGCGGTCGGAGACGAACAGGTCCTCCGCCATGCCCAGGGTCCGGCGCATCGCCTGGCCCCTGCCCATGGACGCCTGCGCCCAGGCCTCGACGGTGTGGAGCATCGCCCTGGTGCGCGGCAGCACCTCGTCGCCCGAGCCGGACCGGGCGAGCTTCATCAGGTCGAGGGCGTCGTCGGGACGGCCCAGGTGGACCATCTGGCGGGCCGCCCGGGACAGCGCCTCTCCGGCGCGCGGCCGGTCACCGCCCTCCTTGGCGGCGTGCGTGGCGATGACGAAGTACTTCTGGGCCGTGGGCTCCAGGCCGACGTCGTGCGACATCCAGCCCGCGAGGACGGCGAGATTGGCGGCGACGCCCCACAGGCGCCGCTGGAGATGGTCGGGGTGCCGGTAGGCGAGCATGCCGCCCACCTCGTTGAGCTGGCCCACCACGGCCTTGCGCTGCAGTCCGCCGCCGCGGGCGGCGTCCCAGGCGCGGAACACCTCGACCGAGCGCTCGAGTTCGTCGACCTCCTGCGCCCCGACGGGGGCGGCCTCGTAGCGGTCGTACCCGGCGGGGTCGGCGTGCAGGGGGTCGGTGGAGTCGGGGGCGTCAGCCCTGAGAACCGGATCGGAGTGCAGCCAGTCGTGCATGGCGCTGCTGAGTGCGGATCCTGCGGCGAGCGCTGCACCCGCACCCACCAAGCCGCGTCGGTTGAGCATGAGGTCCATTCCCGTGAATTCGGTGAGGACCGCGGCGGTGCGTCCGGGCGCCCACGGCACTCCGTCGGGATGCTCCGTGCTCCCGCCGGACGGCCGTCTACCCGCACGCCCGTGCCGCACCAGACCGAGGTCCTCGATGGTCACGACACGGCCGAGACGCTCGGTGAACAGGACCGCCAGCACCCGCGGCACCGGATCGCGCGGGATCTCTCCCGTGTCGATCCACCGCCGGACCCGGGAGGTGTCGGTCGACAGCTGCGGATGGCCCATGGCCGCCGCCTGTCTGTTGACCAGCCTCGCGAGTTCCCCCTTGGACCAGCCGGCCAGGCCGAACAGGTCCGCCAGGCGGGTGTTGGGTTGTCCGCTCACATCAAGCCCCCAGGTACTCGGCTGAGTTGACAGTAGCCCGGCAGGACATGCCGGGCGACTATTCGCCAGGGTTCGCCAGGGTGCGCCAGATGGTGTGCCAGTGGCCGTCCGGTGTCAGGTAGGAAAGCGCCACCCCGACCCGGCCGCCGGGGGACATTCCCCAGGGTGTCCGCCGGCACCGGGCCGGGCAGCGCACTGACGTCGCAGGCACACGAAGGGATCTGTTCCGCCCATGTACGCAGCATCGTCCTCCGTGTCCGCCCCGCCCCGGCCGCTGCGCCCCCGCCCGGCGGGCAGCGGCCCCTATCAGGACCCCGCACGGCCGCAGGCGGCCCCCGCGCTCGGCGCGGCACGGACGCTGCGCGGCCCGGGGGCCGGCACCCAACCGCTCAGCGGGAGGATCGACCTGTCCGGCCCTCAGGGCGCGCAGCTGCGCGCGGCCATCGCCGCCGTGCACCGCATCTGTCCGGAGTTCGCTCCGGTGCAGGTGCTGCGCCGCAGCGGACGTTCCGTACTCCTGGTCGGCACGACGGGACGCAGCACGGCCGTCGCGAAATGTTTACTCGACCACTCCCCCGCCTGGGCGGAGCACATCCGGCACGAGATAGCCGCGTACCGCGCGTTCGTCCGGCACCGCCCCCCGGTGCGGGCGCCGAGACTGATCGCGGCGGACCCGGACAACTGCACACTGGTCATCGAGCGCATGCCGGGCCGGCCGGCGGCGTTGCAGCGGCACCCTGTGGAGTCGCCGCCGCGTCCCGACATCCGGGCCGCGCTGAGCGCGATCTGCCGGCTGAACGCCTGGCGCCCGCCGGCGGGCACGTTCGGCGCTCCGCTGGACTACGCCGCCCGGATCGCCCGCTATCACGAGCTGGGGCTGCTCACCGACCGCGACATGGGCGATCTGCAGAAGCTGCTGCACGGGATCGCGCACTCCGCGGGCCGGCAGGGCATGGGTCAGTTCTGTCACGGGGACGCCCTGCTGTCCAACATCCTTCTGTCACCGGCCGGTCCCGTGCTGGTGGACTGGGAGCATGCGGGGTGGTACCTGCCGGGGTACGACCTGGCGACGCTGTGGTCGGTGCTCGGGGACGCACAGGTGGCACGCCGTCAGATCAGCCAGCTCGCGCAGAACGCGGGGCCCGCGGCACGGGATGCGTTCCTGGTGAACCTGATGCTGGTGCTCACCCGGGAGATCCGGACGTACGAGACGGCGGTGCAGCGGTCGCTGACGGACACGGCGCCCCTCCAGCCGGGCGGTATCGCCGCCGGGGAGGAGCAGCGGCTGCTGCTGCGGCGGCTGCACGACGACTGCCAGCTCGCCCGGCGCGCCGTACGGGCGGCGGTGGGAACGCGCTGACGGCCCGGTGCGAGCAGGGGGCGCCGCCCCCTGTCGGCCTCTGCGCTCTCTGCGTCACCTCGCGTCTCCCCGCGTCTCCTTGTGTCTCCCACCCGCCCGGCTCGGTCGGCTGAACGGGTGTCATGTCGGTCCACCGCGTCGCGTGGCGGGCGGGCGGAGGTCCGGGATCCAGGGGTGGAGCCGCCCGGGGGTGGGTGATTGACGGACCGTCGGCAACGCGGTAGCTCTTGGCGCCGTACGGCACGTCATGACCGTCCGCCCCAGGAGGCCGTCTTGTCAGGTTCCGCAACCGAACACTCCTCCCCGCCCCCGCGCAGACGGGTCCGCAGGACCGCCGGCGCCCTGGCCTGCGCGGCCTTACTGCTGCCGCTGCTCGGCGCCGCCCCGCCCGCGACCACCGCGCCCGCCGCCGGATCGCTGCAGCGGGCGTTCGCCTCGGCGTCCGCCGCGTACCACGTGCCGCAGAGCGTCCTGCTCGGCGTCTCCTACCTCCAGTCCCGCTGGGACTCCCACGCCGGTGCGCCGAGCGTGAGCGGCGGCTACGGCCCGATGCACCTCACGGACGCCCGCACCGCACTGGAGGCGGCCGTCTCCCACCACGGCGAGGGCACCGAGGACGCCCGCGGCGACACCGCCCGCGCCGCTCTCCGCCCGGCCGTGACGACTACGGTCCCGCAGAACGCCGCGCTCCCGGCCCGGCTCCGGACGCTGCCGAAGGCCGCGGAACTGACCGGGCTCGGCGCGGCGGAGCTCCGCGGCGACCCGGCCGCGAACGTGGCGGGCGGCGCCGCTCTGCTGGCCGCGGCGCAGCGCGGGCTGGGCGAACCGCTGAGCGCGGACCCCGCCGACTGGTACGGCGCGGTCGCGGAGTTCTCCGGTGCCGACGACTCCGCGACGGCGGCGGCGTACGCGGACGACGTGTACGACGTGATCCGGGGCGGCGAGCGGCGCACCACCGACGCCGGGCAGCAGGTCACGCTCACGGCGTCCCCCGCGCTCGCCCCCGACACCGGGCAGCTGGGCCGGACCGGGCTGCGCACGGTGTCCGACGACAACACCGAGTGCCCGCGGTCGGTGTCCTGCGAGTGGGTCCCGGCGCCGTACGAGGAGTTCGGCGACAGCGACTACGGCAACCACGACCTGGGCGACCGCCCGGCGTCGCAGAGCATCAGGTACATCGTCGTGCACGACACCGAGGGCGCCTGGGACGGGGTGCTCAACCTGGTGCAGGACCCGACGTACGTGTCCTGGAACTACACGATCCGCTCCACCGACGGGCTGATCGCGCAGCACGTCAGGGCGAAGGACGTGGCCTGGCACGCCGGGAACTGGTACATCAACGCCAAGTCGATCGGCATCGAGCACGAGGGCTTCCTCGCCGAGCCGGACGCCTGGTACACGGAGGCGATGTACCGGGCGTCGGCGCGGCTGGTGCGGTATCTGGCGCAGCGGTACGGCATCCCGCTGGACCGGCAGCACATCCTGGGCCACGACACCGTGCCGGGCCCGACCGGCTCGTACATCCCCGGGATGCACACCGACCCGGGCCCGTACTGGGACTGGCGGCACTACTTCGAGCTGCTCGGCCGGCCGCTGCACACGACGGCGGGCCCGCACGGCGGTCTGGTGACGATCCTGCCGGACTACGCCGCCAACCAGCCGGAGTACACGGGCTGTGTGACCGCGGGCGAGGCGTGCGCGGCCCACGGGTCGGGCGAGGTGCGGCTGTACTCCGGGCCCGGTGAGTCGTATCCGCTGATCAAGGACATCGGTCTGAAGACCGACCCCACGACCGGGGTGAACGATCTGTCGTCACGGGTGTCGACCGGGCAGCAGTACGCGGTCGCCGGCCGGCAGGGCGACTGGACGGCGATCTGGTACCTGGGCCAGGAGGCGTGGTTCAGGAACCCGGCGGGGCCGGGGCGCACCGCGGTGAACGCCGCCGGTCTCGTGGTCACGCCGAAGGACGGGCTGGACAGCGTCCCGGTGTACGGGCGCGCGTACCCGGAGAAGGAGGCGTACCCGGCGGGCGTACCCGCCCAGGCGGTCACACCGCTGCCGTACCGGCTGCCCAAGGGGCAGAGGTACGCGGTCGGTGACGAACTGCCGGGCGAGTACTACTACTCCGTGACCTTCACCGCCGACTCGCACCAGGTGGTGACCGGGAACGACAAGTACTACGAGATCCAGTACGGCCACCGGGTGGCGTACGTGCGTGCCGCCGATGTGACGGTGGAGCGCTCCGGCTCCTGACCCGCCCGGCTCGCCCCCGCCTGTTCGGCCCCTCCTGCTCAGCCCTGCTGGAACAGCTCCGCCGGGAGCGGCTTCAGCAGGGTGTACAGGTCGTCGGTGATGGGGCGGTCCCAGGCCGCGATGGTGACCAGGACGTTGTCGCTGCGGTCGAACTGGACGCAGGAGATACGGCCCTCGGACAGCTTGAGGCGGCGCACGATCAGCAGGTTGTCGCCCTGCAGCACCGGGATGTCCTCGGTGCCGACGACGGTCACCTCCTCCTCGTTCTCCAGCGCGAGGAGGAGCTGTCCGACCTCGAAGGGGATCTCGTCCTCGGCGACGTCGCGGGCCGGGGAGCCCTCCGGCAGATTGCCGATGATCATCGCGGGGCCGCGGCCGCCGAACAGGTCGTAGCGCAGGAAGACACCCTGGCAGGTGCCGTCCGGGGCGGGCAGCAGGCCCGCGCCCAGATTGCCGGGCCAGTCGCCCGGGTCCATGGCGAGAACGTCGAAATCTGGGCCCGCGGGTGAGGCGCTGCGGCGGCGGAGGAACGACATGCGGCCATGGTACGTGCCCGGCGCGGCCGACGACTGCGGGGAGGCTCTCCGGGGTGGCCTTCCCCTGCCCGGCCCTGGGGGCTGTGCCCCCGGACCCCCCTGTCGGCCCTGGACGGGCCTCGTCCTCAATCGCCGGACGGGCTGTTTTCAGCGCGCCCGGCGATTGGGGAGCGAGGGTTCGGGCGTCGTCAGGTCAGGTCGAATTCGCCTTCTCTGGCTCCCGACACGAAGGCTCCCCATTCCGCGGGGGTGAAGATCAGGGAAGGGTTCTCCGGGTGGCCGCTGTTGCGCATCGCGATGAAACCTTCGACAAAGGCGATCTGGACATCCCCGAGGCCGCGGCTGCTGGACTGCCAGTCCGCCTTGCTCAGGTCCAGCTCCGCCGGCTTGTCCCAGCCGGCTGCCCGGTGCTGCTGGATGGTGCTCTCGGCCACGTCCGTGCTCCTCCCGGTTCGTCGTCCGCGGCCAGCCTAGCGATCGGTCCCGGCGCCGGACAGGCCACGTGAGGGGGACCTTCCCCGGGGCCCCGGAAGGATGGGTTCCGGGACCCGCGGGAGACATGGGTCAGGAGTCGGGCGGCCGGTCTCCGACCAGCCACATCGAGAAGAACTGCGATCCGCCGCCGTAGGCGTGGCCCAGCACCCGGCGGGCGCCGTCGACCTGGTGTTCGCCGGCCCGGCCGCGCACCTGGAGGGCGGCCTCCGCGAAGCGGATCATCCCGGAGGCGCCGATCGGATTGGCCGACAGGACTCCGCCCGACATGTTGACCGGCAGGTCGCCGTCCAGCTCGGTCACCCCGGACTCGGTGAGCTTCCAGCCGCCGCCCTCCTCGGCGAAGCCGAGGTTCTCCAGCCACATGGGCTCGTACCAGGAGAACGGCACGTACATCTCGACGGCGTCGATGTCGCGGCGCGGGTCGGTGATGCCGGCCTGCCGGTACACGTCGGCGGCGCAGTCCTTGCCCGCCTGCGGGGACACGAAGTCCTTGCCCGCGAAGAGGGTCGGCTCGCTGCGCATGGCGCCGCCGAGCACCCAGGCGGGCGGGTGGGGCGCGCGGGCGGCTCCGGCGCGGTCGGTGAGGACCATGGCGCAGGCGCCGTCGGAGGACGGGCAGGTCTCCGAGTAGCGGATCGGGTCCCACAGCATCGGCGAGGACTGCACCTTCTCCAGGGTGATGCCGTGCTCGTGGAGGTGGGCGTAGGGGTTCCTCAGGGCGTTGCGCCGGTCCTTGTACGCCACCAGCGAGCCGACCGTGTCCGGGGCCCCGCTGCGTCGCATGTAGGCGCGTACGTGCGGGGCGAAGAAGCCGCCCGCCCCGGCGAGCAGCGGCTGCTGGAAGGGGATGGGCAGGGACAGTCCCCACATGGCGTTGGACTCGGACTGTTTCTCGAAGGCGAGGGTGAGGACGGTGGTGTGGACGCGGGCGGCGACCAGGTTGGCGGCGACGAGGGCGGTGGACCCGCCGACGGAGCCGGCGGTGTGGACGCGCAGCAGGGGCTTGCCGACGGCGCCGAGGGCGTCGGCGAGGTACAGCTCGGGCATCATGACGCCCTCGAAGAAGTCGGGCGCCTTGCCGATGACGACGGCGTCGATGTCGGCGTAGGTCAGCCCGGCGTCGTCCAGGGCGCGTCCGGCGGCCTCCCGGACGAGGCCCGCGATCGACACGTCCCGGCGGGCGGCGACGTGCCTGGTCTGGCCGATGCCGGTGACGGCCACGGGCTCCTTGCTCATCGCGGATCCCCTTCGAGTACGGCGACCAGGTTCTGCTGGAGGCACGGGCCGGAGGTGGCGTGGGCGAGCGCCCGGTCGGAGGCCCCGCGGTGGATGCGGGCGGCGGCCTCGCCGATGCGGATCAGTCCGGCCGCCATGACCGGGTTGGCGGCGAGCGCGCCGCCGGACGGGTTCACGGCGACGTCGTCGCCGAGCCTCAGCGCCTTGCGGAGGATCACTTCCTGCGCGGTGAACGGCGCGTGCAGCTCGGCGGTGTCGACGGGCCGTTCGAAGGCTCCGGCGCGTTCGGCGGCGAGGCGGGTGGAGGGGGAGTCGGTCAGGTCGCGGACGCCGAGCGCGTGGGCCTCGGTGCGGTGGTCGATGCCGCGGATCCAGGCGGGTCGGTCGCACAGTTCGCGGGCCCGGTCGCCTGCGGCGAGGATCACGGCGGCGGCGCCGTCGCCGACGGGCGGGCAGTCGCCGGTGCGCAGGGGCCGTACGACGTAGTCGCCCTGCGGGACCGGGCCGCGCAGCTGGGCGTGGGGGTTGCCGGCCGCCGCGGTCCGGTCGCGGGCGGCGACCGCGGCGAGGGCGGGCTCGTCGGCGTCGCCCGCGTCGATGAGGGCCTGTGCCTGGAGGGCGGCCAGGGCCACCGGGTCGGGCCACAGCGGGGCGACGTAGTAGGGGTCGAGCTGCCGGGTGAGGACGTCGCGCAGCGGGCCGGGCGAGGACTTGCCGTAGGAGTAGACGAGGGCGGTATCAACGTCGCCGGTGAGCAGTTTGGTCCACGCCTCGTACAGGGCCCAGGCGCCGTCCATCTCGACGTGCGACTCGGAGATCGGCGGCCAGGCGCCGACACCGTCGAGGGCGAGGGTGAAGGAGAAGGCGCGGCCGGCGAGGTAGTCGGAGGAGCCGGAGCAGGTGAAGCCGATGTCGGCGGTCCTCAGGCCGGTCCGGTCGAGCACCTCGTGCAGCACGGGCATCAGCATCTCGACCTCGGACTGCTCCGGGGTGGCCCGCCGGTGGGCGGTCTGGGCGAAGGCGACGACCGCGATGTCCCGGGTCACAGCAGCTCCTTGTACGTGTCGTAGTCCGCGTCGGGCTCGCCGGTGGGCCGGTAGTGGTCGGGGTGGCGGGCGCCGGGTGTCCACACGGGCTCGACGCGCAGGCCCATGCGGACCTGGTCGTAGGGGATGCCGCCGATCCGGCCGTGCAGGGCGAGGTCGGCGCCGTCGAGGGCGATGTGGGCGTAGACGTAGGGGACGTCGATGTCCAGGTTCTTCGCCTTGATGTTGACGACGCAGTACGTGGTGACGGTGCCGCGCGGGCCGACCTCGACGCGTTCCGCGGTGGCCACCCCGCAGGTGGGGCAGGCGCCGCGGGGCGGGACGTAGACCTTGCGGCAGGACGGGCAGCGTTCGCCGACGGTGCGCTGCTCGGACAGCGCGGTGATGTACGCGGTCTGGGCGCGGCCGGGCGAGTAGGTGTAGTCGAGGCGGGCCTCGGCGACGATGCCGGTGACCGGATCGGCGAACACCCCGTCGTGGCCGGTGACCTGGGCGGGTCCGCCGTCGTACGGCTCGAGGCAGGCGATGTCGGTGATCGCGCCGGTGCGTTCGGCGGCCCAGCGGACGCGGACGCGCATACCGGTGTGCACGGCGTCGGGGCCGGGGGCGTCGAGGGCGTGCAGGAGGGCGGTGTCGGCGCCGTCGAGGCGGACCAGGACCCAGGCGAAGGGGGTGGCCAGGGGCTGGCCCCGGCGGGGGGCGTGGTTCCAGGCCCAGGTGGTGACGGTGCCGGTGGGGGCGACCTCGGTGAGGTCGCGGATCTCCTCGGCGGTGACCGGGTCGTACTCGACGGGCGGGACGAGGGTGCGGCCGTCGGTGGTGCGCACGCCGAGGACGACGCGTTCGCGCAGCCCGGTGAGGAAGGCCGACTGGACCGGGCCGAGGGAGCGGGTGAAGGGGAACTCGACGACCAGGGGCGCTTGGAGGAGTGGGGCTTCGGGCATCCGGGGTCTCCTTCGGGTGCGGGCGGGCGCGCGGGTCGGTGGGACGGCTGCCGGGCCGGGGCTCAGGCGCGCCGGTAGACGGGCGGCCGTTTCTCCGCGAAGGCGCGGGCCCCTTCCTTGGCGTCGGCGGTGTCGAAGACGGGCCAGCCGCGGGCGAGTTCGGCGGCGAGACCGGCGGTCTCGGTCAGCTCGGCGGTCTCGTAGACGGACGCCTTGACGGCCTCGACGGCCAGCGGGCCGCAGGAGTTGATCTGCTCGGCGATCTCCAGCGCCCTGCCGAGCGCGGTGCCGTCGGGGACGACGTGGCCGATCAGTCCGATGTCCGCGGCCTCGCGGGCGGTGTAGGGGCGGCCGGTGAGCAGCATCTCCAGGGCGTGGGTGCGCGGGATCTGGCGTTGCAGCCGGACGGTGGAGCCGCCGATGGGGAAGAGCCCGCGCCGCACCTCGAAGAGGCCGAACGTCGCGGACTGCCCGGCGACCCGGATGTCGGTGCCCTGGAGGATCTCGGTGCCGCCCGCGACGCAGTACCCCTCGACGGCGGCGATCACCGGTTTGCGGGGCCGGTGGTGGCGCAGCATGGCCTTCCAGTGCAGATCGGGGTCGGCCTTGAGGCGGTCCCTGAGGTGGGCGCCCTCGCCCGCCATGCCGTGGCCGGCCAGCGCCTTGAGGTCCATGCCGGCGCAGAAGGCGCCGCCCGCGCCGGTGAGCACGACCGAGCGGACGGTGTCGTCCGCGTCGGCCGCGAGCCAGCCGTCGTAGAGGCCGACGAGCATCGGCAGCGAGAGCGCGTTCTTCGCCTCGGGCCTGTTGAGCGTGAGCACCAGGGTGGCGCCCTCGCGCCGTTCGGTGAGGTGTTCCGTGCCGCCCATCGGGCTCTCCCTCCGGCAGACCTCCGACAGAACGAGAACAGGTTGCAGGAGAGGCGGAGGCACTTCAAGGGTTTTCTGACAGTCAGTCAGATTTTCTGTCCGCGGGCCCTTCCCACTTGCGTCCGCCTTTGCTCTGATGACCGGCGGACGCGAAGGGCGGACGCACCGGGGTCAGGAGGAGCGGTGGAGTACAACATTGCCGACCTGTTCGAGTCGGTCGTCGACGTGGTCCCGGACCGCGAGGCGCTCGTCTGCTTCGATCACCCGGGCACGGGTGCCGGACGCAGACTGACGTACGCCGGACTGGACGCGGCGGCGAACCGGGTGGCCCACCATCTGATCGACAGCGGCATCCGGCCCGGCGAGCATCTGGGCCTGCACCTCTACAACGGGGTCGAGTACCTCCAGACCGTGTTCGGCTGCCTCAAGGCGCGTGTGGTGCCGGTGAACGTCAACTACCGCTACGTCGAGGACGAACTGGCCTATCTCTACCGGGACGCGGACCTGGCGGCGCTGGTCTGGGACGCCGAGTTCACCGACCGGGTGGCGGCGGCGCTGCCGCACGCTCCGGCACTGCGGCACCTGGTCCGGGTCGGGACTCCGGCGCCGGGTGCGGCCGAGGTGCCGGCCGTCGCGTTCACCGAGGCGGAGGCGGCGGCGTCACCGGAGCGGGGGTTCGGACGACGGTCGGGCGACGACCAGTTCATCATCTACACCGGCGGGACCACCGGGCTGCCGAAGGGGGTGATGTGGCGTCAGGAGGACCTGTTCTTCGCCGGACTGGGCGGCGGCGCACCCACCGGCGAGCCGGTGGGCCGGCCGGAGGAACTCGCCGAACGGGTCGCGGCCGGCGGGGCGGGGATCACCTTCTTCCCCGCTCCTCCCCTGATGCACGGCACCTCGACCCTGACCGCGCTGATCGGCTTCAACTTCGGCCAACGCGTCGTACTGCACCGGAAGTTCACCCCCGAAGAGGTCCTGCGCACCATCGCACGGGAGAAGGTCACCAGCATCTCCCTGGTCGGCGACGCGATGATCCGGCCGCTCGTCGACGCCCTCCGCGGGCCGATGAGAGGCACCGACACGTCCTCGGTGTTCAGCGTCTCCTCCTCCGGCGCCGTCCTGTCCGAGACCGTACGGCGGCAGTTTCGCGAACTCCTCCCGAACGCCGTGCTGCTGAACAACTTCGGCTCCTCCGAGTCCGGCTTCAACGGCACCGCGACGGACGACTCCGGACCGGACCGCGGCTTCCGCATCCGCGTCAACTCCCGTACCAGGGTGGTCGATCCGGCGACCCGTGAACCCGTCGCACCCGGTGAGATCGGCCGGGTCGCGCAGTGCGGCCATGTGCCGCTCGGCTACTACAACGACCCGAAGAAGACGGCGGAGACCTTCTTCGAGAAGGACGGCGTGCGCTGGGTGCTGCTCGGCGACATGGCCACCGTCGACGGGGACGGTGTCGTCACCGTGCTCGGCCGCGGCTCGCAGTGCATCAACACCGGCGGCGAGAAGGTGTACCCGGAGGAGGTCGAGCAGGCCCTCAAGTCCCATCCGGACGTCTACGACGCCCTGGTCGCCGGGGTGCCCGACGTACGCTGGGGCAGCCATGTGGCGGCGGTGGTGCAGCTGCGCGACGGGGCCGCGCCGCCCTCGCTCTCCGACCTCCAGGACCACTGCCGCGCCCGGCTCGCCGGCTACAAGATCCCCCGCCAGCTGGTGATCACCGACACCGTACGGCGCTCCCCCAGCGGCAAGGCGGACTACCGCTGGGCGCGGGACGTCGCGGTGGCGGCGGACGGCTGAGCCGCCTCTTCACCCCCGGCACGCCGCAGAAAGTACCCGCACCCCTCTTGCCCCGCCCCGGGCCGCCTGGATTACTGATCCGGGCGGATCGACCGAATGATCGGTCGTCCGTTTTCGTGTGTACGGTGACATGAGGGCGGCGAGGGAGAGAGTCCCATGATGGATACGGCGAAGCTGCTGGACGCGGGGGAACGGCTCGGCACGGAGGAACTGCGCGCCCTGCAGCTGGAGCGGCTGCGCGGCACCCTGCGGCACGCCTACGCGAACGTGCCGCACTACCGCCGCTCCTTCGACGCGGCCGGTGTCCGCCCCGACGACTGCCGCTCGCTCGGCGACCTGGCCCGCTTCCCGTTCACCACCAAGGCGGACCTGCGCGAGAACTATCCGTACGGCATGTTCGCCGTGCCGCGCGACCGGATCCGCCGCGTCCACGCCTCCAGCGGCACCACCGGCCGCCCGACGGTGGTCGGCTGCACCGAGCGCGACCTCTCCGTGTGGGCCGACCTCGTCGCCCGCTCCCTGCGCGCGGCGGGCGCGCGGCCCGGCGACACGGTGCATATCGCGTACGGGTACGGCCTCTTCACCGGCGGGCTCGGCGCGCACTACGGCGCCGAGCGGCTCGGCTGTACGGTCGTCCCGGCGTCCGGCGGGATGACGGCCCGGCAGGTGCTGCTGATCCAGGACCTGCGGCCGGACGTGATCATGGTGACGCCGACCTACATGCTCACCCTGCTCGACGAGTTCGAGCGCCAGGGCGTGGACCCGCGCGGGACCTCGCTGCGGGTCGGGGTGTTCGGGGCGGAGCCGTGGACCGAGGAGATGCGGCAGGAGATCGAGGAGCGGTGCGCGCTCGACGCCGTCGACATATACGGGCTGTCGGAGGTGATGGGGCCGGGGGTCGCCCAGGAGTGCGCGGAGACCAAGGACGGGCTGCACATCTGGGAGGACCACTTCCTGCCGGAGGTCGTGGACCCGTTCACCGGGGAGGTGCTGCCGGAGGGCGAGGAGGGGGAGCTGGTGTTCACCTCGCTCACCAGGGAGGCGATGCCGGTGGTGCGGTACCGGACGCGGGACCTGACGCGGCTGCTGCCGGGGTCGGCCCGGCCGGCGTTCCGCAGGATGGCCAGGATCACCGGGCGCAGTGACGACATGGTCATCCTGCGGGGGGTGAACCTCTTCCCGACGCAGATCGAGGAGATCGTGCTGCGCACGCCGGGGGTGTCACCCCATTTCCAGCTCCGGCTGACCCGGGAGGGGCGGATGGACGCGATGACCGTCGTGGCCGAGGCGCGGCCGGGGACGGGGCCGGAGGTCCGTGCGGAGGCCGCGCGGGCGGTCGCCGAGGCCGTCAAGGACGGGATCGGGGTGACGGTCGGGGTCGAGATCGTCGAGCCGGAGTCGCTGGAGCGGTCCCTCGGGAAGCTGCGGAGGATCCGGGATCTGCGGTAGGCGTCCCGGGGGCGGGGGCATGGGCCCCGCACCCCGGAGGGTGCGGGGTACCCCGCACGCGGGGCTACACCGCCCGGTCGCGGCCCTCCCAGTACGGGTTCCGCAGGCGGCGTTTGTAGAGCTTGCCGTTGGGGTCCCTCGGCATGTCGGCGACGAAGTCGATCGTCCTCGGGCGTTTGTAGGCCGCCAGGTGGGCCGTGCAGTGGTCCAGGAGGGTGCGGGCCAGGGGCTCGCCCGGTGTCCGGCCCTCCGCCGGTTCCACCACCGCCTTGACCTCCTCGCCCCAGTCGTCGTGCGGGACGCCGAAGACGGCGGCGTCGGCGACGGCGGGGTGCGACAGGAGCACGGCCTCGATCTCGGCGGGGTAGATGTTGACCCCGCCCGAGATGATCATGTCGATCTTGCGGTCCCGGAGGAAGAGGTAGCCGTCCTCGTCGAGGTGGCCGAGGTCGCCGACGGTGAAGAAGTCGCCGATGCGGTTCTTCCGGGTCTTGGTCTCGTCCTTGTGGTAGGAGAAGCCGCCCGTGTTCATCTTCAGGTAGACCGTGCCCAGTTGCCCCGGGGGCAGGCGGTTGCCGTCGTCGTCGAAGACCGCCAGTTCGCTGATGGGCCAGGCCTTGCCGACCGTGCCGGGTTTCTTCAGCCAGTCGGCCGCCGTGGCGAAGGCTCCGCCGCCCTCACTCGCGGCGTAGTACTCCTCGACGCACGGGCCCCACCAGTCGATCATCGCCCGTTTCACATGGTCGGGGCAGGGCGCGGCGCCGTGGACGGCGTGCCGCAGGGACGAGACGTCGTAGCGGGCCCGGACCTCCGCGGGGAGCGCCAGCAGGCGGTGGAACTGGGTGGGGACCATATGGGTGTGGGTGCAGCGGTGGGTGTCGATCAGGCGGAGCATCTCCTCGGGCGTCCACTTGTCCATCAGCACCAGCGGGTGGCCGATGTGCAGGGCGGCGCCCGCGAACTGGAGCACGGCCGTGTGGTAGAGCGGCGAGCAGACCAGGTGGACGTTGCCGTCGAACGGCTTGATGCCGAAGATGCCGAGGAAGCCGCCCAGGTAGGCCTCCTCGGGGAGCTTGCCGGGCAGCGGGCGGCGGATGCCGCGGGGGCGGCCCGTGGTGCCCGAGGTGTAGTTCATGACCCAGCCGAGGGTGCGGCCGGCGGGGGGCGACTCCGGCTGTCCGGCGAGGAGTTCGGGGTAGGGGCGGAAGCCCTCGGCGGTGCCGACCGCGTACCGCCGCCCGGGCGGCAGTCCGGCCTCGTCGGCGGCGGCGCGGACCGCGTCCGCGAACCGTTCGTGGGTGATCAGGACCTTCGCGCCGGAGTCGGCGACGATCCAGGCGATCTCCGGCCCGACGAAGTGGTGGTTGACGGGGACGAGGTAGAAGCCGGCCTGGCTGGCGGCGAGATAGGCGGTGAGGAACTCGGCGCCGTTGGGCAGGACCACGGCGAACGCGTCGCCGCGTTCCAGGCCCGCGGCGCGCAGGGCGTGGACCAGACGGTTGGCGTCGGCGTGCAGGCGTCCCGCGGTCCACCCGGTGCCGTCCGGGGCGACGAGGACGCGGCGGCCGGGGTCGGCGGCGGCCTGGGCCCAGAATCCGGTGGGAGGCGTGGTCACGGGCGGTCGCTCCTTCCGGCGGCGGCGATACGGCCGAGGCGTGCGACGGCCTTCTCGAAACCGCGGGTGAGGTCGTCGACGACGTCCTGGACGGCTCGTTCGCTGTTCATCCGGCCGACGATCTGGCCGACGGGCGTACCGAGCAGCGGCTCGACCTCGTACTTCTGGATGCGGGAGAGGGCCTCGGCGACCAGCAGCCCTTGCAGGGGCATGGGCAGGGTGCCGGGGCCGTCCGGGTCGTCCCAGGCGTCGGTCCATTCGGTACGGAGCTGACGTGCGGGTTTCCCGCTCAGGGCGCGGGAGCGGACCGTGTCGCCGGAGCCGGCGGCGAGGAGTTTGCGGGTGAGGCCGGGCGAGTGGAGCTCGGCCTCGGTGGTGGTCAGCCAGACCGAGCCCAGCCAGGCGCCCTGGGCGCCGAGGGCGAGCGCGGCGGCGACCTGCTCGCCGCCGCCGATGCCGCCGGCGGCCAGGACGGGCAGCGGGTCGACGGCCTCGACGATCTCGGGGGTGAGCACCATGGTGGCGATCTCGCCGGTGTGGCCGCCCGCCTCGTAGCCCTGGGCCACGATGACGTCGATCCCGGCCTCCCGGTGCTTCACGGCGTGCCGTGCGCTGCCCGCGAGCGCGGCGACGCGTACGCCCTTCCCGTGGGCGCGGTCGACGACGTCGGGCGGCGGGGAGCCGAGGGCGTTGGCGAGCAGCCGGATCGGGTAGTCGAAGGCGACGTCGAGCTGGGTGCGGGCGACCTGTTCCATCCAGCCGGTGATCCGCCACCCGGACGCCTCGCCCTCCGGGAGTTCGGGGACGCCGTGCTTGGCGAGGGTCTCGGTGACGAACCGCCGGTGCCGCTCGGGGATCATCGCCTCGATGCCGGCCTCGGTGACGCCCTCGACCTTTCGGGCCGGCATGACGACGTCGAGGCCGTAGGGCTGCCCGCCGGTGTGTGCGGCCAGCCAGTCGAGGTCGCGTCTGAGCTCGTCGGGGGCGGTGTAGCGGACCGCACCGAGCACCCCGAAGCCGCCCGCCCGGCTGATGGCCGCGGCGACGGCGGGGAACGGCGTGAAACCGAAGAGGGCGTGCTCGATGCCAAGGGATGCGCTCAGCTCCGTCTGCATGGGCGCAGGATGCCGCAGTCCTCCGGACGACGGAAGACCTTTTCTGATGCTCCGTCAGATCTACTGCGCCGGGAGCGGCTCGCCGTCCGCCTCCAGCACCGCCATCGCCGCGTTGTGCCCCGGCACCCCGCTCACCCCTCCCCCGCGCACCGCGCCCGCCCCGCACAGCAGCACATTGGCGTGCCGGGTCTCCACACCCCACCGGCCGGTGCCGTCCTGGGCGTACGGCCAGCTGAGCGCGCGGTGGAAGATGTGGCCGCCTGGCAGTTTGAGGTCGCGTTCCAGGTCGAGCGGGGTCTTCGCCTCGATGCAGGGGCGGCCGTCGGCGTCGGTGGCGAGGCAGTCGGCCAGCGGTTCGGCGAGGTGGGCGTCGAGCTGGGCGAGGGTGGCGGCGAGCAGTTCCTCGCGCACGGCGTCGTTGTCCCGGTCGAAGAGACGGGCGGGGGTGTGCAGTCCGAAGAGGGTCAGCGTCTGCCAGCCGCGCCCGGCCGGTCCGGGGCCGAGGATGCTCGGGTCGGTGAGGGAGTGGCAGTAGATCTCGGAGGGCGGGGCGGCGGGGAGGGTGCCGGCGGCCGCCTGGGTGTGCGCGACGGCCAGTTGCGTGTAGCCCTCGGCGATGTGGAAGGTCCCGGCGAACGCCTCGCGCGGGTCGACCGCCGGGTCGCGCAGCCGGGGCAGCCGGGTGAGGAGCATGTTGACCTTGAGCTGGGCGCCCTCGGCGGGCTCGGGAGGTTCGTCACCGGTGAGCGCGGCGAGTTCCCGGGGCGAGGCGTTGACGAGGACGTGCCGGGCGGCGACGACGCTCTCCCCGCCCTCGCCGCCCTCGCCGCCGGTGGTGCGGTAGGTGACCTCGGCCCGCCGTCCGTCGGTGTCGACCCGGACGGCCTCGTGCCCGGTGAGGATCACGGCGCCCGCCGCGCGGGCGGCACCGGCGAGGGCGTCGGTCAGGGCGCCCATCCCGCCGACCGGCACGTCCCAGGCGCCGGTGCCACCGCCGATGACGTGGTAGAGGAAGCAGCGGTTCTGCGGCAGTTCGGGGTCGTGGGCGTCGGCGAACGTGCCGATGAGGGCGTCGGTGAGGACGACGCCGCGCACCAGGTCGTCCGTGAACTCCGCCTCGATCGCGGCGCCGATCGGTTCCTCGAACAGCGCCCGCCAGGCGTCCGCGTCGTCGACACGGCGGCGCAGCTCCTCGCGGGTGGGCAGCGGCCCGGTGAGGGTCGGGAAGACCCGCCGGGCGACGCGGCCGGTCATGCCGTAGAACCGCTGCCAGGCCGTGTACTCCCGGTCGGAGCCGGTCAGCCGGGCGAAGGCCTCCCGGGTGCGCCGCTCGCCGCCGCCGACCAGCAGCCCGGTGGGACGTCCGTCGCGTTCGGCGGGGGTGTACGACGACACGGTCCGCGTCCGCACCCGGAAGTCCAGGCCGAGATCCCGCACGATCTTGTCCGGCAGCAGGCTGACCAGGTAGGAGTAGCGCGACAGCCGGGCGTCGACCCCGGCGAACGGCCGGGTCGACACCGCCGCTCCCCCGGTGCCGCCGAGCCGCTCCAGCACCAGCACGGACCGTCCGGCGCGGGCCAGATAGGCGGCCGCGACCAGCCCGTTGTGCCCGCCGCCGACGACGACGGCGTCGTAGTGACCAGGTCCTTGTTCCCGGGGTGCGGTCATGGTCCTTGTTAGCACGGGACGATCTACGGCGGCCAGGGCGGGGGCGGCGCCGGTCCGGCCGCCGCACCGGTCAGTACCGCGTCGGCCGTGCCTCCGGCCCCAGGCGGGCCGTCGCGCGGAGGATGTGCTGCGGGGGCAGCCGCCGGCGCAGCCCGGCGGGGACCGCGCGCAGCAGGGCCCCGGTGCGGCGCAGCCGCCGGGTGACGACGGCGGGGGCGGGGGCGGGTCTGCCGTACAGCTCGTGGGCGTACGGCGGCAGGGAGGCGTAGGCCAGGTCCGCCACCCGCCGCCACAGCAGGGCGCGGGCCGGGACCAGGAGCGGGTGGACGGGTGGGCGGCGCAGGAAGTCGTCCACCTCGTGCGCCTCGGGTCCGGCGGCGAGCTGCGGCCGGACCCGTGCGAAGTAGGCGGTCATCTCGGCCCGGGAGCCGGGTACGGCATCGGGGTCGAGGCCGACGAGCCGGGCGCTGACCCGGTGTTCGGCGAGGTAGCGGTCGGCCTGTTCACCGGTGAGGCGGAAGCCGGAGCGGCGGGCGACGTGCAGATAGGAGTCGATCTCGGCGCAGTGCACCCAGAGCAGCAGTCCGGGCTCGTCGACGCCGTACCGCTCCCCGGTGTCCGGGTCGGTGGCGCCGAGCATGCCGTGGATCCTCCGGATCCGGGCACCCGCGCGTTCGGCGGCCTCGGTGGTGCCGTACGTGGTGGTGCCGACGAAGTCGGCGGTGCGCAGCAGGCGGCCCCAGGCGTCCGTGCGGAAGTCGGAGTTCTGCATCACTCCGCGCACCGCGCGCGGATGCAGTGCCTGGAGGTAGAGGGCACGGATGCCGGCGACCCACATCATGGGGTCGCCGTGCAGCTGCCAGGTCACCGTCGCGGGCCCGAACAGTCCGGGATCCCCGGTCTGCGTGGCGGTCATACCGGCAGGCTAACGCCGGACGCGTGGCATCCCCAGGCCGATCCAGGAGATGATCTCGCGCTGGATCTCGTTGTTGCCGCCACCGAAGGTGAAGATCACCGCCGAGCGGTAGCCGCGTTCCAGTTCGCCGTGCAGGACGGCGCCCGCGGAGCCCTCCTGGAGCGGGGCCGCGGCGGCGACGATCTCCATCAGCCAGGCGTAGGCGTCCCGGCGGGCCTCGGAGCCGTACACCTTGACGGCGGAGGCGTCCTGCGGGGTGAGGGTGCCGTCCTGGACGGCGCCGACCATCCGCCAGTTGAGGAGCCTGAGGGCGTCGAGGCGGGTGTGCGTCTGAGCCAGGCGGCGGCGTACCCAGGGCAGGTCGATGACGCGGCGGCCGTCGGTGAGTTTGGTCTCCGCCGCCCAGTGCTGCACGTCGCGCAGGGCGCGGATCGCCATGGTGCCGTGGGCGGCGAGGGTGACGCGTTCGTGGTTGAGCTGGTTGGTGATCAGCCGCCAGCCCTGGTTCTCCGCGCCGACCCGGCGGGAGACGGGGACGCGGATGTTCTCGTAGTAGCTGGCGGTGGTGTCGTGGGAGGCGAGGGTGGTGATGAGGGTGCAGGAGTAGCCGGGGTCGGTGGTCGGCACCAGGAGCATGGTGATGCCCTTGTGGGGCGGGGCGCCGGGGTCGGTGCGCACCGCCAGCCACACCCAGTCGGCGGTGTCGCCGTTGGTGGTCCAGATCTTCTGCCCGTTGACGACGTACTCGTCCCCCTCGCGCACCGCGCGGGTCTTCAGGGCGGCGAGGTCGGTACCGGCGCCGGGCTCGCTGTAGCCGATGGCGAAGTCGATCTCGCCGGACAGGATGCGGGGCAGGAAGTACGCCTTCTGCTCGTCGGTGCCGTACCGCATGATCGTCGGGCCGACGGTGTTGAGGGCCATCAGCGGCAGCGGGACGCCGGCCTGGGCGGCCTCGTCGAAGAAGACGAACTGCTCCGTGGCGGTCAGGCCGCGGCCGCCGTACTCCTCGGGCCAGCCGACGCCGAGCCAGCCGTCCGCGCCCAGGCGCCGGATCGTCTTCCGGTAGAAGCGCTTCTGCGCGGCGTGTCCCACGTGCTCCGCGTGGGAGCCGGGCGGCACCAGCTCCGTGAAGTAGGCGCGCAGTTCGGCGCGCAGCCGGTGCTGCTCGGGGGTGTGGTCGAGATGCACGGCGCCTCCAGGCCAACCAGGCGGTCCTGTCGGCGCACACGGTAGAACGTGTTGCAGAAATTGGGAATGCCGGGGAGCCGACGGAGACGGCCGGGCGGCGGGCGCGGGCCGGCCCGGGGCCAGGGCCGGGGCCGGGGCCGGGGCCGGGGACGGGGCCGGGGCCGGGGACGGGGACGGGGCCGGGGCCGGGGACGGGGTCAGCGCAGGGTGGTGAGGAAGTCCGTGCAGGCCTGGGCGCAGGCGCGGCAGGCCGTCGCGGCGTCCTCCGCGCCGGGCACCGCGGCGAACACGTCCGCCGTCTCCTCGCACACCGCCCGGCACCACTCCACCTGGACCCGGATGCCGTGCTCGTCGCGGCTGGTCTCCTCGGACAGCAGACGGCAGGTGGCGTCGCACACCTCGGCGCACAGGATGCCCCGGCGCCGTACGGACTCCCGCCGTCCTGCCCCGTTTCTCTGATCCGGGAGGAGGTCGACGTCCGGGTCCAGCAGGGCGGCCCGGACCGCACAGGCGTGGGCGCACTCCGTGCAGGCCTGCGCGCAGGTGAAGCGGTCCTCCAGGAAGCGGACGAGCTCCTGCCGGGTCGTCGCGGGTGCCGGCGGGGATGTCGCGGATGTCGTCATGGCCACAGGAGGCGGTTAACCACGGAGGGCTCCGCCAAACCGGGCCCGTCGCGGCGGTACGGCGCGGTGAGCGGGCGGTCACGGTGGGCGACGTTCCGGTTGACGTCCGGATCGGGGGGTATTGGGGTGTTATGGGTACCGCATCGATGCAGCTGGCCGCCAGCGGCCTGCTGAGCATAGGTCTGTTCGCGGCGGCCGTGGCCGTCGTCGTGGTCCTGGCCGGTGGCGCCTGGCTGACCTCGCGGGTGAAAGCCTCCGAACCGCCCCGGCCGCGTCCGGAGGAACAGCCGCACCTCCCGGAGGGCGGAGCCGTTCACGAGGTACTGGAGAACCGGGAGTCCGAGGAGGTGGTCATGCCGGAGGGCGGCCGTCCCTACACGCCCTACGAGCTGAGCAACCAGCAGACCCGGCCGAGCGCGGAGACGAAGCGCCCGCGGTGGAGCCGGGGCTCCAGCGGATCGTTCGGCGGTGGCGGACTGGGGGCCCACTAGCCAGGGCCTGGACGGCCCGGACAGGGCCCGGACAGCCTGCCGGCCGCGTACGTTCCCCGCATGCACGCGGGGAACGTACGCGGCCGCACGCAGAACGGCCGGGTGGCCGCCGGCGGCGGACAGCAGCGGGTCGGTGTCCCCGAGGTCGAGGTTCCACTTC
>NZ_JBEYWE010000027.1:0-109052 GCF_040644295.1 Streptomyces sp. NPDC047000 | reverse complement strand
TCGTCCACGAGCACAAGCGGCTCGGCCGCGGCATCGAACTGGCGACCCTGGCCGAGGGGTCGGGCCGGGGTGCGCCGCGTGGTGGTGCGTGGTGGTGCGGGACACGGAGGGCTACGACGGCAGCTTCAGGGTGAGGGCGGTCTGCAGCGGGCCCGGCTTGTCCCAGCCGGAGCGCTCACCGGCGTACGGGGTGCCGAACGCGGGGCCGCCGAGCAGCTGCTGCTTCTTGGTGCCGTCCGGCACGGTCACCGGGATCATGGTGCCGTTGGGGGCGGTGATCGTGACGGTGCTGCCGATGCGGTAGGCGGTGACCTTGTTGTTCGCGACGGCGGACTGCCAGGCGGCGCGGCGCTGCAACTCCGTGCCGATGGCGCTCTCGCGCAGGTTCTCCAGCGGGGTGTTGTCGGCGAACAGGGCGCCGTAGTCGGCGAGGACCTTGTCCATCACCGGGTAGAGGATGCGGTCCTCGGCGAGGTTGGACTGGTGCGCGTAGTGCGGGCGGGGGTCGTTGCTGATGGCGTGCCCGAGGTCGGTGCGGGCCTCCTGCGGGACGATGACGTCGTCGTAGCCGGTGGCCGTGGGCAGCGGGGCGGGCAGGCAGGTGGAGGCGGCGTTGTTCTCGCAGACGCCGCTGCCGCCGTCGGCCTTGGAGGTGTACACCCAGTTGTACTCGTCGGCCATCTCGGCCTTGGTGCCGGCGTTGTAGTACACGTTCATCGGGTAGCGCGGCACGGTGAGGGCGCCGCCGACGGAACGCTGGTCGGGCTCGCGGGAGTTGTCGGAGCCGGTCCACCTGATGCCGTTGGTGTCCAGGGCGGGGCCGAGGTTCGGGTTGTCGACGGGCTGCTGGGGCAGGGTCTTGAGGCCCGAGTGCTCGCCGGTGACGAGTTCGGAGCGGTCGAGGGGCAGGCCCTTGCCGACGGCCCAGTCGTAGTTGTTCTTGATCTCCGCGGAGATGTCGGCGCGGCTCATCCACTGGATCGAGCCGTCCGGGTTCTTGGCGCAGCTCCACGGCACGGTCGAGGTGTCCTGGACGCAGCCGAGGAACTTGTGCGTGTAGGTGTGGTTGATCCAGCGGTACTGCGCCTTGTCGGCGACGAGCCGGTCGGCCATGGGGTCGCTGCCGCCGTGCTCGCTCTTCCACTCCTCGCCGGCACCGCCGTTGAACACCATGTCCATGGTGAAGCCGTGGTCGCGCTGCCACTGGGCGGCGTAGGCGGCGTCGTCGGCGGTCATCCGGATGGGGTTGGGGTCCTCGCCGCCGCCGCTCGCGCAGTCGAGGTCGCCGGGCGTGCAGTTGAGCTGGGTGTTCCAGCGGTCGTCGGGGGCGAAGACGTCGTCGACGTGCACCGCGAAGTAGTTACGGGCCTGGCCGAGGTGGACGCCCTGGGTGAGCCACTCGACGATGCCGCGGGCCAGCAGCCGGAACTGCTGCTGGTACTGGTTGTAGGCGAACGTCACCACCAGCTCGCGGCGTCCGTCGTGGGCGTACTCGCCGACCAGGCTGCCGGTTCCGGTGCCACCGGGCACGGGGACGTCGACGTAGCTGGTGTAGCCGGCGCGGGGCGCCGCCACGTAGCCGTAGCTCTCCGCCACGGACGGCGAGTTGTCCTCGAAGGTGAAGGCGCCGTCGAGGTAGCCGAACCAGCCCGACCGCCCGGCCGTGGTGACGGACGCCCGCTGCCCGTCGAGGGTGCCGGAGTAGGCGGCGTAGTCCAGGCCGACCTCCGGGTGCGCCCAGGTGTACGCGTCGACCTGCGGGATGCCGTAGGTCCGCTCGTACGTCTCCAGGGCCGTCTGTTCGGCCGAACCCGCGCCGAACGGTGCCTCGTTG
This sequence comes from Streptomyces sp. NPDC047000, assembly GCF_040644295.1. Classification (NCBI taxonomy): domain Bacteria; kingdom Bacillati; phylum Actinomycetota; class Actinomycetes; order Kitasatosporales; family Streptomycetaceae; genus Streptomyces; species Streptomyces sp. NPDC047000. The sequence goes on along the minus strand of NZ_JBEYWE010000027.1, from coordinate 107,218 downwards.
GGCAGTACGACACCCTGGTACCTGGCCCGCGCCACCCCGCCGACGGTGTCGCTCAGGAAGGCGCCGTCGATGACGGGGCGGGCGGAGTCGGCGAGGTCGACGGTCGTGTACGGGACGCCCTCGCTCTTCAGCTGCGCGGCGATCGCGCGGACGGTGCTGTCCCCGTTGTCCACCAGCAGCACCTTGAGGTCGATCCGCGGTTCACCCGCGGCCGACGCGCCGGGCGCCCCCAGGCCCAGCGCCAGCAGTCCCGCGGCCGCGGATGCCGCCGCCGCGGCCTTCCAAACCCTTGCGTTGCGCGTGTTGCGCGTGTTGCGCGAATTTCGCGCCATGATCGTCCTTCCCCCCAGCGGACCCTCGTGCGCCGAGGCGGCGGAGGATCCATGGAAATCCTGCGAAACGGCGAGCCGGAACACTCGCCTCGGATGCGATGAGTGTTTCTCATGTCACGGGCTGTGAGGGGCGGGAAATGACCATGACGCCACGGACGGGTGAACATCCGCAGAAATGAGCGAATATCGCAGGCGCGCGTAGGCTCGTGGCGAGCCCCCGCCGTCCTGCGGCGGAGGTGTCCCGGAAGGCCGCATCGGGCCTTGTCCGGCGTGTTCCGCCGCGAAGGAAATAGGGTCGGTTCGGGCCTGGCCGACCCCTCCCTGTTCCCGGCCGCAGCAACTTCACATCGGAAGCGAGATATCACCACCGTGACAGCTCTGACTCTCAGCACCGCCGCGGCGCCCGGCCTGCGGGCCGACGCGATCGTGATCGGCGTTGCCAAGGGCGGCAAGGGCCCGGTCGTCGCACCGGGCGCCGAGACCGTGGACCAGGCGTACGACGGCAGGCTCGCCGCCGTCCTCGAGACCCTCGGGGCCTCGGGAGCGGAGGGCGAGGTGACGAAACTGCCCGCGCCGGCCGGTTTCAAGGCGCCGGTCGTGGTCGCGGTGGGCCTGGGCGCGGAGCCGGAGGACGACGGCGCGCACGGCGCCGAGACGCTGCGCAGGGCCGCCGGTGTGGCCGCCCGTACCCTCGCCGGCGCCAAGAAGGCCGCTTTCGCCCTGCCGGTCGACGGGGCCGGCGCCGTGGGCGCGATCGCGGAGGGCGTGCTGCTCGGCGCGTACTCCTTCGACACGTACAAGCAGGCTCCCCAGGGTGCCGCCGCGAAGAAGAACGGCCGGGCGCCGCTCGGCGAGGCCGTGCTCCTCGGCGGCAGGCCCCGGGACGCGGCGCACAAGGCGGCGCTGGAGCGCGCCACGTCGGTGGCCGAGGAGCTCAACCGGGCCCGCGACCTGATCAACACCCCGCCCAACGACCTCGACCCGGCGGCCTTCGCCGCGATCGCCGAGGAGGCGGCGAAGCAGCACGGCATCACCGTCCAGGTGCTCGACCCGGCGGCGCTGCGGAAGGGCGGCTACGGCGGCATCCTCGGCGTCGGCGCCGGTTCCGCGGCGGGCCCGCGCCTGGTGAAGCTGTCGTACCGCCACCCCGAGGCGGCCAAGCACCTCGCCTTCGTCGGCAAGGGCATCACCTACGACTCCGGCGGCATCTCGCTGAAGCCGGCCGGGCACAACGAGACGATGAAGTGCGACATGAGCGGTGCCGCCGCCGTGTTCGCCGCGGTCGTCGCCGCCGCCCGGCTGGGCCTGGCCGTCCAGATCACCGGCTGGCTGGCACTGGCCGAGAACATGCCGTCCGGCTCCGCCACGCGTCCGGGTGACGTGCTGCGCATGTACAGCGGCAAGACCGTCGAGGTCCTCAACACCGACGCCGAGGGCCGGCTCGTCCTCGCGGACGCGCTGTGGGCGGCCTCCGAGGAGAAGCCCGACGCGATCGTGGACGTGGCGACGCTGACCGGCGCGATGGTGCTGGCGCTGGGCAACCGCACCTTCGGCGTGATGGCGAACGACGACGCGTTCCGTGCCGCGATCACGGACGCCGCCGAGGAGGTCGGCGAGGAGTCCTGGCCGATGCCGCTGCCCGAGCACCTGCGCAAGGGCATGGACTCCCCCACCGCCGACATCTCCAACATGGGCGAGCGGATGGGCGGCGGCCTGGTCGCGGGCCTGTTCCTGCGCGAGTTCGTCGGTGAGGGCATCACGTGGGCCCACCTCGACATCGCGGGCCCGGCCTTCAACGAGGCCGGCCCCTTCGGCTACACCCCCAAGGGCGGCACCGGCTCCGCGGTACGCACCCTGGTCCGTCTGGCGGAACTGACGGCAGCGGGCGACCTGGGCTGACCGACCTCCCGGTCCGGCGGATCGGCCCCCCACCCCCGATCCGCCGCCCCCGCCCCCAAGGGGCGCGGGGCACTGCGCAAACCCCCACCCACCCGCACCCGCAAACACACACCAGCCACCCCACCCCCAAGGGGCGCGGGGAACTGCGCGAGAACCCCCACCCACCCGCACCCGCAGACGAATACCGGCCACCCGACCTCAAGGGGCGCGGGGAACTGCGCAAAACCCCCCACCCACCGGCACCCGCAGACGAATACCGGCCACTCGGCCTGAAGGGGCGCGGGGAACTGCGCGAAGCCCCCCGCCCACCCGCAGAGGCAGACGTGACGCCGGTCACCCCGAAAAGACAGGGTCCGCGGGGAACCCCAGCCACACCCCCCGCCGACGCCGGACGCGTAGTCCCCCCGCGTCCCACCCCCGCGCGGCAGGTGCGAAGATGGACGACGGCAGGACAGGGCCCCCACCACAGGGCCGAAACAAGATGCGGCCGGACACCAGCCGCCGACCGGTCACCGAGGACCGGCGTGGCGCACATGCATGGAGGACGTGACGTGGCGAACGACGCCAGCACCGTTTTCGACCTAGTGATCCTCGGCGGTGGTAGCGGTGGTTACGCCGCGGCCCTCCGCGGGGCGCAGCTGGGCCTGGACGTCGCACTGATCGAGAAGGACAAGGTCGGCGGAACCTGCCTGCACCGGGGATGCATCCCCACCAAGGCCCTGCTCCACGCGGGCGAGCTGGCCGACCAGGCGCGGGAGAGCGCCCAGTTCGGCGTGAAGGCCACCTTCGAGGGCATCGACGTGCCGGCGGTCCACAAGTACAAGGACGGTGTCATCGCCGGCCTGTACAAGGGCCTGCAGGGCCTGGTCGCGTCCCGCAAGGTGACGTACGTCCAGGGCGAGGGCCGGCTGTCCTCCCCGACGTCCGTCGACGTCAACGGCCAGCGGATCCAGGGCCGCCACGTCCTCCTGGCGACCGGTTCCGTGCCGAAGTCGCTGCCGGGCCTGGAGATCGACGGCAACCGGATCATCTCCTCCGACCACGCGCTCGTCCTGGACCGCGTCCCGCAGTCCGCGATCATCCTGGGCGGCGGCGTCATCGGTGTCGAGTTCGCCTCGGTGTGGAAGTCCTTCGGGGCCGACGTCACCGTCATCGAGGGCCTCAAGCACCTGGTGCCGGTCGAGGACGAGAACTCCTCCAAGCTGCTGGAGCGCGCGTTCCGCAAGCGCGGGATCAAGTTCAACCTCGGCACCTTCTTCTCCAAGGCCGAGTACACGGCGAACGGCGTCAAGGTGACCCTCGCCGACGGCAAGGAGTTCGAGGCGGAGATCCTCCTCGTCGCCGTCGGCCGCGGCCCCGTCTCCGCCGGTCTCGGCTACGAGGAGCAGGGCGTCGCCATGGACCGCGGCTACGTCCTCGTCGACGAGTACATGCGGACGAACGTCCCGACCATCTCCGCCGTGGGTGACCTGGTCCCGACGCTCCAGCTCGCGCACGTCGGCTTCGCCGAGGGCATCCTGGTGGCGGAGCGCCTGGCCGGTGTGAAGACCGTCCCGATCGACTACGACGGTGTCCCGCGGGTGACGTACTGCCACCCGGAGGTCGCCTCCGTCGGCATCACCGAGGCCAAGGCCAAGGAGATCTACGGCGCGGACAAGGTCGTCGCTCTCAAGTACAACCTGGCGGGCAACGGCAAGAGCAAGATCCTGAACACCTCGGGCGAGGTCAAGCTCGTCCAGGTCAAGGACGGTGCCGTGGTCGGCGTCCACATGGTCGGCGACCGCATGGGCGAGCAGGTCGGCGAGGCCCAGCTGATCTACAACTGGGAGGCGCTGCCCGCCGAGGTCGCCCAGCTCATCCACGCCCACCCCACCCAGAGCGAGGCGCTCGGCGAGGCCCACCTGGCCCTGGCCGGCAAGCCCCTGCACTCGCACGACTGACCCCTCGGTCGACGAAGCGACGACTCAGACTTCCGCAACTCGTAAGGAGCAACCGAAACCATGGCGGTTTCCGTAACCCTGCCGGCGCTCGGCGAGAGCGTCACCGAGGGCACCGTCACCCGCTGGCTCAAGGCCGAGGGTGAGCATGTCGAGGCCGACGAGCCGCTGCTCGAGGTCTCGACCGACAAGGTCGACACCGAGATCCCCTCCCCGGCCGCCGGTGTGCTGGCCTCCATCAAGGTCGCCGAGGACGAGACCGTCGAGGTCGGCGCCGAGCTGGCCGTGATCGACGACGGCACGGGCGCGCCCGCCGCCGCCCCGGCCCCCGCCGCCGCTGCCGCCCCCGCACCCGCCGCCGCTCCGGCTCCGGCCCCGGTGGCCGAGGCTCCCGCCGCCCCGGCCCCCGCCCCGGCGGCTCCGGCCGCGCCCGCCGCCGCCCCCGCCGGTGGCGCCCAGGGCACCGACGTGGTGCTGCCCGCGCTCGGCGAGTCCGTCACCGAGGGCACCGTCACCCGCTGGCTCAAGGAGGTCGGCGAGTCCGTCGAGGCCGACGAGCCGCTGCTCGAGGTCTCCACGGACAAGGTCGACACCGAGATCCCCGCGCCCACCTCGGGTGTGCTGCTGGAGATCGTGGTCGCCGAGGACGAGACGGCGGAGGTCGGCGCCAAGCTGGCCGTCATCGGCGCCCCGGGCTCCGCGCCCGCCGCGGCCCCGGCTCCGGCCGCCCCGGCCCCCGCGCCCGCCGTTGCCGCCCCGGCCCCCGCTCCGGCGCCTCCCGCGGCTCCGGCCGCCCCGGTGGCTCCGCCCGCCCCGGTTCCGGCTCCCGCCGCTCCGGCCCCCGCGCCGGTCGCTGCCGCCCCGGCCCCGGCGCCCGCCCCCGTCGCGGCGCCCGCTCCGGTCGCGGCCCCGGCGGCCCCCGCTCCCGTTCCCGCCACGGCGGCGGCGGCGGACGAGGGCGCCTACGTCACCCCGCTGGTGCGCAAGCTCGCCGCCGAGCACGGTGTCGACCTGGCCTCCGTCAAGGGCACCGGCGTCGGCGGCCGGATCCGCAAGCAGGACGTCGTGGCCGCCGCCGAGGCGGCCAAGGCCGCCGCCGCCGCTCCGGCCCCGGTCGCCGCCGCCCCCGCCGCCCCGGCCGCCAGGAAGGCCCCGGCGCTGGAGGTCTCCCCGCTGCGCGGCCAGACCGTCAAGATGCCCCGCATCCGCAAGGTCATCGGCGACAACATGGTCAAGGCCCTGCACGAGCAGGCCCAGCTGTCCTCGGTGGTCGAGGTCGACGTCACCCGGCTGATGAAGCTGCGCGGCCGGGCGAAGGACTCCTTCGCGGCCCGCGAGGGCGTCAAGCTCTCCCCGATGCCGTTCTTCGTCAAGGCCGCCGCCCAGGCGCTGAAGGCCCACCCGGTCGTCAACGCCCGCATCAACGAGTCCGAGGGCACGATCACCTACTTCGACACCGAGAACGTCGGTATCGCGGTGGACTCCGAGAAGGGCCTGATGACCCCGGTCATCAAGCACGCCGGCGACCTCAACATCGCGGGCATCGCCAAGGCGACGGCGGAACTGGCGGGCAAGGTCCGCGCCAACAAGATCACCCCGGACGAGCTGTCCGGTGCGACCTTCACCATCAGCAACACCGGCTCGCGCGGCGCGCTGTTCGACACGATCATCGTGCCGCCGAACCAGGTCGCGATCCTCGGCATCGGTGCCACGGTCAAGCGTCCGGCCGTCATCGAGACGGAGGAGGGCACGGTCATCGGCGTCCGCGACATGACGTACCTGACCCTGTCCTACGACCACCGTCTGGTGGACGGCGCCGACGCGGCCCGCTACCTGACCACGGTCAAGGAGATCCTGGAGGCCGGCGAGTTCGAGGTCGAACTCGGCCTCTGATCCCCGGATCACCCCGACGGTGCCCCGCCCGGCTTCCCGGGCGGGGCACCGTCGTCTTGTCCGTCGTCTTGTCCGTCGTCTTGTCCGTCGTCTTGTCCGTCGCCTTGTCCGTCGTCCCGTCCGTCTTTCTGGCCGTCTCCCTGACCGTCACCACATCCCGGCACTCAGTGACGTTCACAACATCCGACACCGGCACTCAGTCCCTCCGGAGCCCCCTTTCACGGCACTGGGTGACATGACCGATCACCCTGTCCCGCCTGGGAAAACGTCCCGGGCGGCCGGGTGCGCCAGGAGCGTCCGATGTTGCGGTGGTGACGGTACCGGGACGGATCCTTGCAGGTCCCCGGGTTGGTGTACGTCTCCGCCACTCGTGTAAGTCTTGTCTCACCTGCGAGAAAGCATCCTCGGGCACGCCTCCCGGGAGACGGTCCGGCCTTATTGTCTAGGGGTCGAACGCCCCCGGGGGCCGCAGGGCCCGTCGTTTGAAGGAGCCCTCCATGACCGCGCCCGTCATCCACTCGCTGCGCGAACAGATCCGCGAGCACATCGTGGAGGGGATCGTCAGCGGTCGCTGGAAGCCGGGCGAGCGGATCGTGGAACGGCGTATCGCGACCGAGCTGGAGGTCAGCCAGACCCCGGTGCGCGAGGCGCTGCGCGAGCTGGAGTCGCTGCGGCTGATCGAGTCGGCGCCCAACAAGGGTGTACGGGTGCGGAGTCTGACGGCCGCCGACCTGGAGGAGAGCTACCCGGTCAGGGCGGGCCTGGAGGCGATCGCCGCCGAACTGGCCGCCGGCCGGCTCGCGGAGGACTGCTCGGCGCTGGAGCCGCACGTCGCCGCGCTCTACGAGGCCGATCGCAACGCCGACGGCACGGGCCAGGTCCGGCACACCGTCGCCTTCCACCGCGAGCTGGTCCGCGCGGCAGGGAACTCGGTGCTGCTGCACACCTGGGAGGGCCTCGGCATCGAGGTGTTCACCGCGCTGTCCATCCGCTGGCTGGGGACGGTGCAGCAGTCCTACGCGGAGGAGCACGAGGAGCTGGTGCAGGCCTTCCGCCGCCGCGACCCGCGCATCGCGGAGATCGTCAAGACCCACGTCCTGGGCTGCGCCCCGGCCAGCCCCCACATCAGCCCCGTCTGACCCCTCCGGGACGGCCCGACACCCCCGTTCCACGTCGGCCACGGGCCGGTGGGGACCGCCCGCGCAGTTCCCCGCGCCCCTCGGAGGCCGGCCACGCCCCGGAGGCTCCGGCACCCCGCACCGGTTCCACGTCGGCCGCGGGCCGGTGGGACGTGTCCGCGCAGTTCCCCGCGCCCCTTAGGCGTCGGCCACGCCCCGGAGACTCCGGCACCCCGCACCGGTCGTACGTCAACCGCGGGCCGATGGGGTCGTTCGCGCAGTTCCCCGCGCCCCTCGGGGGTTGGTCACGGCTCGGAAGTCGAATGGCACGGGGTCGCCGCTTCGGGTTCGGGCACCGCGCCCACCTCAGGGGCGCGGGGAACTGCGCGACCAGCCCCCACCGGCCCGCAGCCGACGAAAACCCACCGCCCCGGCGCAGCCGACGAGCCCCGGCGCAGCCGATCGGCAGCCGGCCGCAGCCGGCGAGACAGCCGAGCAACCCCCCGCTCACCTGCGGTGATCCCCGAAAAATCCGCGGCACCCGGTGCCTGTTCGGCGAACCGCCGGAGGCACCCCGTGCCGACTTTCTCGACATCGAGAGATTTTTCCCCTCACCTCTTTGATCGATCATCGATCAGGGGGTTACAGTCACCGTTGGCGCTCTCACCAGAGCCCATCCGCCCTGTCCTGCCAAGACAAAGGGCACCCGTACCCCTCACCGATGGACCCCACCGATGAGGGACCCTCCTTCGACTGAGGAAGGCGGCGACATGACCGACCCCCAGGCCAGCAAGCCGAGCGCGCTGGACCAGCTCCCGGACCACGACCCGGAGGAGACCGCCGAGTGGCAGGCCTCCCTGGACGCCGTCGCCAAGGCGGCCGGGCCGCACCGTGCCGCGTATCTGATGCGCCGCACCCTGGAGCGTGCGGAGGGCGCCGGCATCGACCTGCCCAAGCTCCTCGAGACCGACTACGTCAACTCCATCCCCACCTCCGCCGAACCGGCCGTACCCGGTGACGAGGACATGGAGCGCCGGATCACCGCGTGGAACCGCTGGAACGCGGCCGCGATGGTGACCCGTGGCGCCAAGCACGGCGTCGGCGGCCACATCGCCACCTTCGCCTCCGCGGCCTGGCTCTACGAGACCGGCTTCAACCACTTCTTCCACGGCAAGGAGGGCGACGGCTCCGGCGACCAGCTCTACCTCCAGGGCCACGCCTCCCCCGGCATCTACGCCCGCGCCTTCCTCGACGGCCGGCTCACCGAGCGGCACCTGGACAACTTCCGCCAGGAGGCGGGCGGCGCCGGTCTGCCGTCGTACCCGCACCCGCGCCGGCTGCCCTGGCTGTGGGAGTTCCCGACGGTGTCGATGGGCCTCGGCCCGCTCTCCGCGATCTACCAGGCGCGTTTCAACCGCTACCTCACCCACCGCGGCATCAAGGACCTCTCCGCCTCGCACGTATGGGCCTTCCTCGGCGACGGCGAGATGGACGAGCCGGAGTCCACGGCCGCGCTGGGGCTCGCCGCCCGCGAGGGTCTGGACAACCTGACCTTCGTCATCAACTGCAACCTCCAGCGCCTGGACGGCCCGGTGCGCGCCAACTTCAAGATCGTGCAGGAGCTGGAGGCCCAGTTCCGCGGCGCGGGCTGGCACGTCGTGAAGTCGCTGTGGGGCTCCGCCTGGGACGAGCTGTTCGCCCTCGACACCACCGGCGCCCTGGTGCGCCGCCTGCGCGAGGTCCCGGACGCCCAGGTGCAGACGTACCAGACGCGTGACGCCGCCTACATCCGCGAGCACTTCTTCGGCACCGAGCCGGCGCTCGCCGAGATGGCGCGGCTGCTCACCGACGACAAGATCCTCGAGTGCTTCCACCTCTCGCGCGGCGGTCACGAGCCGCGCAAGGTGTACGCCGCGTACAAGGCGGCCCTGGAGCACCGGGGCGCGCCGACCGTGATCCTCGCCCAGACCGTCAAGGGCTTCACCCTCGGTGAGGGCTTCGCGTCGAAGAACGCCAACCACCAGATGAAGAAGCTGTCGCTGGACGAGGCCAGGGCCCTGCGCGACCGGCTCGGCCTGCCCATCCCGGAGAGCGCCTTCGCCGACGGCGTGATGCCCTACGGCCACCCGGGCGCCGGTTCCCCGGAGGTGCGCTACCTCCAGGAGCGCCGCGCGGCCCTCGGCGGCCCCGCCCCGGCCCGCCGCACCCAGCCGCTCGCCCCGCTGCCCGCCCCGGCGGACAAGGCGTTCGCCTCGTTCGACAAGGGCTCCGGCTCCCAGAACCTCGCCACCACCATGGCGTTCGTCCGCCTGATCAAGGACCTGGTCCGCGACAAGGAGACCGGCAGGCGCTGGGTGCCGATCACGCCCGACGAGGCGCGCACCTTCGGCATGGAGTCGCTGTTCCCGTCGCTCGGCATCTACTCGCCGAAGGGCCAGACGTACGAGCCGGTCGACCGCGACCAGCTGATGTACTACAAGGAGGCCCAGAACGGCCAGATCCTCAACGAGGGGATCACCGAGGCGGGCGCCATGGCCGACTTCATCGCCGCGTCGACGTCGTACGCGACGCACGGCGAGCCGATGATCCCGTTCTACATCTACTACTCGATGTTCGGCTGGCAGCGCACCGCCGACCAGATGTGGCAGCTCGGCGACCAGCTCGGCCGCGGTTTCCTGGTCGGCGCCACGGCGGGCCGTACGACGCTGACCGGTGAGGGCCTCCAGCACGCCGACGGCCACTCCCCCGTCATCGCCGCGACCAACCCGGCGGCGCTGACGTACGACCCGGCCTTCGCCTACGAGATCGCGGTCATCGTCAAGGAGGGGCTGCGCCGGATGTACGGCGCGGCGGCACCCGGCGAGGACCAGAACGTCTTCTACTACCTGACGGTCTACAACGAGCCGCTGCCGCAGCCCGCCAAACCGGCCGCACCCGGCGTCGACGAGGGCATCGTCAGGGGCCTGTACCGCTTCGGCACCGCGGAGTCGGCGGGTCTGGCCGTGGCCGCGAACGCCCCGCGCCTCCAGTTGCTGGGCTCCGGCACCGCGATCCACTGGGCGCTGAAGGCGCAGCGGATGCTCGCCGAGGAGTGGGGCGTGGCCGCCGACGTGTGGTCCGCGACCTCCTGGACGGAGCTGCGCCGGGACGCCATGGAGGCGGACGCGGCCCTGCTGCGCGGCGAGGAGCGGGTGCCGTACGTGCGGCAGGCGCTGCAGGGCGCGGAGGGGCCGGTGCTGGCGGTCTCCGACTACATGCGGCAGGTCCCGGACCAGATCGCGCAGTGGGTCGAGCAGGACTACAGCTCGCTCGGCGCCGACGGCTTCGGTCTCTCCGACACCCGTGCCGCCGCCCGCCGGCACTTCGGTGTCGACGCGGAGTCGATCGTCGTCGCGGCCCTGGCCCAGCTCGCCCGGCGCGGCGAGGTGCGGGCCACGGCGGTGAAGGAGGCGCGGGAGCGCTACGGCCTGTAGGGCCGGGGGTCCACGAGGGAGGGGTGACGGCATGCACGCCGTACCCCTCCCTCCGGTGTCCGGCCGCTGCCGTACGCGGGTGGCTCCGGGTGCGTGGCCGGGCGGCAGGCACGATGCTTGAGCCGTGATGGACGAGACGGAGTTCTGGGAGCTGATCGACAGGAGCCGCGAGGCCGCCGGGGGCGATCCCGACGAACAGGCGGATCTGCTCGTGGAACGGCTGCTGCGGCTCGACCCGGAGTCCGTGCTCGACTTCGCCCGGCACTTCGAGTCCCGGGACAACCGCGCCTTCACCTGGGACCTGTGGGCCGCCGCCCGTATCCTGCTCGGCGCCGCCGGCGAGGACGCGTTCGACTTCTTCCGGTACTGGCTGATCGGCCAGGGCCGGGAGGTCTTCGAGAGCGCCGTGCACGACCCGGACGCGCTCGCCGGCCTGCTGGCGGGCTTCGACGACGAGATCGACGGCGACGGCGAGGAGCTGGGGTACGCCGCCGACGAGGCGTACGAGCAGCTCACCGGGACCCCGCCCCCGGACCTCGGCATCCCGCCCGCCCCGGCCGAGCCGGCGGGCGTCCCGCTGGACCTGGCGGACGAGGCGGCGCTCTCCCAGCGGTGCCCGAAGCTGTGGGAGCGGTTCACGCCGTGAGCCCGGCGCCCGCACGCCGGTGCCTACGGGTTCACGCCGTACGGCGGCGACCGGTGTCCGACGGGATGTACGCCTGTGCCTGGTCCGCCCTCATCGCATGCAGGGGCGGCGCCGCGTTGGCCTGGTCCAGGGCGGACGCGGTGACCGCGGCGGGTCCCAGCACCACCGTGGCGACCGCGCAGAGCACGACCCAGGGCCCGCGCGCGGTCCTGGTCCAGCCCGCGGTGTGCTCCGCGGTCGTGCCCGTGGTCGTGCCCGTGCCCATGGTCGTGGTGTGCGTACGGACGCTGCTCATGATCCCCACCTCCGGTCGGCGCTTGTGCCGTCGGGTCCGACCGTAGGGCGCGGGGATCTGAGCACCCTGCGTGCCGTCTAGGGCGTGGCTGTGAGCGGCGCCCTGCCCTGGAGCCGGGCGGCCAGATCGCGGATGACCGGGAGACGTGCGGACAGGGCGGCGCCCGGGCAACTGGTCATGTAGCCGTCGTCGTGCCCGGCCAGCGCGGGGAGTGTCGCGGCCTGCCCCGCCTTGTAGCGGCTGAGGCTGTTGCTGGACACGAGGTGCGCCTGGGAGCGGGGATCGACATCGGCGAGGCCGAGCTTCCAGGCGGCCAGGGCGGCTATCGCGTCGGTCATGGCCTGCGGCACGGCCATCCCCGCGGTGAAGGTGCCGAGTGCGGCGATGCCCGCGGTGCGGTGGTTGAAGCCCTGGGTGTGGGCGCCGGTCACGGGGCGGTCGACGCCGCCCGCGCGGCCCTCGTAGATGGTGCCGCAGCGGTCGACGAGGAAGTTGTAGCCGATGTCGTCCCAGCTGCGGGCACCGGTCTGGCCCGCGTAGAGGGCGCGGATGATGCGGGGGGAGTCGGCGCACTTGTAGCCGTTGGGCGAGTCGGTGTGGTGGATGAAGACGGCGACGACCTTGTCGTCGTAGCGCGGCGGTGGCTGGGCGTGCCGTGCGGTGTCGTCCAGCCAGGCCGAGCGCGGCACTATGTACGGCCGGTGCGCGGTGTGACCGGCGGCGGGGTGCGCCGGGGCCGGGTGCACGGGGCGCGGCCGGGGGGCGGCGGCCGGGCTGCCCGGGTCGCGGGCGAACACGACGGGCCCGGCGAGGACGGCTATGCCGAGCAGGGAGCAGCCGAGCGGCAGCAGCAGGGCGCGCGGGTTCCGGGGCGGCGGGGCGGGTGGGGCGGGTGGGGCGGAACCGGACGCGGGGCTCGCCTGCGGCGGTGCCGCGTCCGGCCCGCCGGCCGGAGCCGGTGCGGCCGATACGGCCGGTGCCGATATCACGGCCGGCGCGGCCGCTGCGGGTGCCGGGGCCGATCCGGGCGCCGGGGGCGGGTCGGGAGTCGGGATTATTCGGTTCGTTCGGGCTGACCATGAGGTCCGGGAGGTCGGCCGTCGGTGCGGGGCCTTCCGGGATCTTCGCAAGACACGCATGGTTCCCACTGTGGGCCGGTTCCGTTCCGTCCGCGATGCGCACTGTGCCACCTGGTGGAACCATCGTCCGGATCCGGGCGTTTCCCGTAGTGGACGCGGCTGTTTCTCGAACTCACAGGCGAGGGGCTGATCACCGGACGCGTCGGACGCGTATGGGAGGACCGGAGAGAAAGGCGGCCCGGGTGGACCTGCTCGATCTGCTGCTGGTGCTGGTGATCCTCGGCTATGCCGCGTCCGGTTACCGGCGTGGTCTGGTGGCCGGCTGTGTGTCGCTCGCCGGGTTCGTGGGCGGCGCGGTGGTCGGTGTGTGGATCCTGCCGTGGGTGATGGACCTGGTCACCCGGGGCACCCCCGCGGCGACGGTGACCGCGGTGCTCACGGTGCTGGTGCCCGGGGTGGCGGGCCATGAGCTGGCCGGGCGGCTGGCGCTCAGACTCCGCCGTGAGCTGGACCAGGGGCCGCTGAGAGTCGCCGACGGCATAGGCGGGGCGGCGGCCAACTCGCTCGCGGTGCTGCTGGTGGCGTGGGTGGCCGCGAGCGTGCTCGGCGCGTCCTCCTCCCCGCTGGTGACGACGGCGATACGGGACTCGGCGCTGCTCGGCGCCGTGCAGCGGACGATGCCGGACACCACGCTGGCCTGGTTCTCCCGGGCCACCTCCGCCCTCTCCGAGGCGGGCTTCCCGCAGGTCTTCAACCCGTTCGAGAACGAGTCGACGGCACAGGTCGCCGAGCCGTCGGGGGACAGCGTCACCGCGCGGGCCACGGCGGCGGCCCGGTACAGCACGGTGAAGATCGAGGGCGCCACGGGCAACCAGGGCCGCGAGGGCAGCGGGTTCGTGTACGCGGCGCACCGGGTGATGACCAACGCGCATGTGGTGGCGGGCATCGGCGACCCGAGCGTGCGGATCGGCGGGGTCGGGCGGTCGTACCAGGCCCGTGTGGTGCTGTTCGACCCGCGGCGGGACGTGGCGGTGCTGTACGTGCCGGGGCTGGACGCGCCCGTGCTGCGCTTCGACGGCTCCGCCGTCCGGGGCGGCTCGGCGGTGGTGGCGGGCTATCCGCAGGACGGCGGCCTCGACCTCCAGGCGGCGACGGTGGCGGGCCGGATCCGGGCGACGGGCCAGAACATCTACAACGACGGCACCGTGACCCGGGAGATCTACTCCATACGGTCCACGGTCCGTCCGGGCAACTCCGGCGGACCGCTGCTGACCACGGACGGCCGGGTCTACGGCGTGGTGTTCGCCCGCTCGACCTCGGACCGCGAGACGGGGTACGTGCTGACCTCCTCCGAGGTGTCCGCGGACGCCCGGCGCGCGGCGGACGCGACGGCGCCGGTGGACACGGGCGCCCTCGTCGCGCCGTGACTCCCCGGCCCCCTTGCGGGGTTCGCACGGCCGCTGCGGTCATGCTGGGGGCATGGAACGGTTGCGAATCGCGGTGGCCGGGGCGTCCGGTCTGATCGGCGGCGCCCTGGCGCGGTCCCTGGCGGCGGACGGGCACGAGGTGGTGCGCCTGGTGCGCCGGGCGGCCCGGGACGAGGGCGAGGTCCGCTGGGACCCCGAGAAGCAGTACGTGGACACGGCCGGGCTCGCCGGCTGCCACGCCGTGGTCAATCTGGCCGGGGCGGGCATCGGCGACCGGCGCTGGAGCGACACGTACAAGAAGACGCTGCGCGACAGCCGGGTGCTGGGCACGGCGGCGCTCGCGGAGGCCGTGGCCGCGCTGGAGGAGCCGCCGCGGGTGCTGGTGAACGGCAGCGCCATCGGCTTCTACGGCGACACCGGCGACCGTGCCGTGGACGAGTCGGCGCCGCCGGGCGACGGTTTTCTGTCAGCGCTGTGCGTGGAGTGGGAGGAGGCGGCGGCAGCCGCGCAGGAGGCGGGCGTACGGACGGTGTTCGCGCGCACCGGGCTCGTGGTGTCCCGTCAGGGCGGCGCGTGGGCACGGCTGTTCCCGCTGTTCAAGGCAGGGCTGGGCGGGCGGCTCGGTGACGGGCGGCAGTACTGGTCGTTCGTCGCGCTGCACGACGAGGTCGCCGCGCTCCGCCATCTCATCGACACGGACGGCCTGACGGGGCCGTTCAATCTCACCGCCCCGAACCCGGTGACCAACGCCGTGATCACGGCGGCCATGGGGCGCGTGCTGCACCGGCCGACCCCGTTCCCGGTGCCGGCGGCGGCGCTGCGGCTGGCGCTCGGGGAGATGTCCGGGGATGTGCTGGGCAGTCAGCGGGTGCTGCCGAAGCGGCTGCTGGAGTCGGGTTTCACCTTCGCGTTCCCGGACATCGAGGGGGCGATCGGAGCGGCGCTGTGAGCGGGCGCACCGCGGCGGGACCCGGCCGTATGACGCCGTACGACCGTTTCCCCGCACCGGGGTCACGGCCGTGCGACCGTGTGCGACCGTGCCCTGCCGGTGCGCGACCCCCCGGCGGTCGTCCGACGCCCTAACCTCGACGCGAACTCGGGTATCCGTGGAGCCTGTTGGGGGCATCACGTCACCACCGGCCGCGCAACCAGCGAGGAGGGGCCACGTGCTAGAGCCCGTGTACCAGGCGGACGTCGTCGTCGTCGGAGCCGGGATCGCCGGACTCTCGGCGGCGCAACGGCTGACCGGCGCAGGAGTACGGACAACGGTTCTGGAGGCCGCGCCCTGCGTCGGCGGTCGCATGTCGACGGAGAAGGTCGACGGATTCCGGCTCGACCGGATCGGACAGCTGCTGTCCACGGCGTATCCCGAACTGCGGCTCGCGCCGGGCCTGCACAACCTGGTGCTGCGCCCCTTCGCCCCGGGTGTGCTGCTGCACTCGGACGGGCGCAGGCACCGCGCGGGCGCCCCGGCCGTCGGCCGTGGCGCGAGGGGCGCACTGCACGTGGTGCGCGCCCTCGCGAGCGCCCCGCGGAGCGCGGCGGTGCCCCCGCCCCGGTCCGGGGCGCCGGTCGGCGGCGCGATGGACCAGGCGCGGCTCGGCTCGGCCCTGGCGCGGATCGCCGCCACGCCCGTGGAGCGCCTGCTGGCGCGCCCCGAACTGCCCGCCGGGCAGGCGCTCACCGCGCGCGGTGTCCCGGCCCGCACGGTCGACGGCTTTCTGCGCCCGCTGCTCGCGGCGCTGCTGTGCGACCCGGACCTGACCACGTCCAGCAGGTGTGCCGACCTCGCGCTGCGGGCGTTCGCGGCGGGGCGGCTGGCCCTGCCGGAGGGCGGGGCGGAGGCGCTGCCGGAGCTGCTGGCGCGGACGCTGCCGCCCGGCACCGTCCGTACCGGGGTCCGGGTCACCTCGGTCTCCACGACCTCGGTGACCACGGCCGAGCACGGCGAGGTCCGCTGCCGCGCGGTGCTGCTGGCGACCGGGGCGCGCGACGCCGCGGAGCTGCTGCCGGGGCTCAGGGTGCCGGACTTCCACCCGGTGACCGTCGTGCACCACACCACGGACCTGCCGCTGGACACGGGCGCCGCCCTGCTGCTGGACGCGGACCGCAGCGGCCCGGTGGCGCACACCGCGGTGATCAGCGAGGTCGACCCGAGCCGGGCCCCCGCGGGCCGGGCCCTGATCTCGTCGACGGTGCTGGGCCGGCCCCCGGCGGACGTCGACACCGCCGTACGGATGCATCTGTCCCGCCTCTACGGCACCTCGACGCGCCGCTGGGAGACGCTGGCCGTGCACCACACGGCGGAGGCGGTGCCCGCGATGCGCCCGCCGCACGACCACCGCCGTCCGGTCCGGCTGCTGGCCGGTCTGTACGTGTGCGGCGACCACCGCGACACCAGCACCGTCCAGGGCGCCCTGCACTCGGGCCGCCGGGCCGCGACGGCCCTCCTGGCGGAACTGGGCACGGCGGGCCCGGCACACCTCGCCGACCCGGCGCCGACGGCCCGGGCCGCGTGAACCACGGGGTGCTCCCGGCGGCCGGGGCACCCCGCGGCAGGGGCCGGGCCGGACCTCGTCGTCCCCGGCCCGGCCCCACCGGCCCCGTGTTCGGCCCCGGGCCCCGTCGACTCGCAGGACCCGGCGCCCCTGCGGCCGCCTCACCGCCCGGGGCCCGGCGGGGTCGCCGTCAGCCGTCAGCCCAGGGCCGCGGTCTTGTCGCGGTACAGGCGGGCCGGGGTGGCGTCCCGGTAGGGCTCCAGGCGGCGCTCGAAGTCACGGACGTACTCCAGGGCCCGCACCGAGCGCATCTCGGTGGCCTGGACCGCGGCCTCCGCCGCGAGGTGGCAGGCCTGGTCGAGTTCGCCGAGGCCGAGGCGGGCGGTGGCGAGGACGACCCGGCAGAACAGCCGACTGCGGGCGTAGGAGTGGGCGCGCAGTTGCAGGGAGCGTTCCGCGTGCTGGGCGGCGGCCCGGAACTGCTGGAGGTCGCGGTGGCAGTGCCCGAACTCGTCGGCGAGCTGCGCCTCGTCGAAGAACCGCACCCAGTACGGCGCCTCCTCACCGGTCCCGGCCGCCTCCAGGGACCGCTCGGCCCGCACCAGCGAGGCCGTGCACGCCCGCACCTCGCCGAGCACCCCGTGCCCCCGCGCCTCGGCCGCGTGCAGCAGCGCCTGGACGAGGGGCGGCGCCGAGCTGCCGATGCCCTGCTGCGCGACCCGCGCCAGCTGCACCGCCTCCCGGCCGTGCCCGAGGTAGACGGCCTGGCGGCTCATGGTGACCAGCACATAGGCGCCGTAGGCCCGGTCCCCGGCGGCCTGGGACAGCCGCAGCGCCTGGACGAAGTAGCGCTGGGCGAGTCCGTGCGCGCCGATGTCGTACGACGTCCAGCCCGCGAGGCGGGTGAGGTCGGCGGCCGCGGCGAACAGCCGGCGGCCGGTGGACTCGCCGTAGGTGCCGCGCAGCATCGGCTCGCACTCGTGCTCCATGTAGCGCACCAGGGCCTGCCGGGCGTGGCCGCCGCCGTAGGCGTTGTCGAGGGTGCGGAAGAGCTCGCCGACCGAGCGCAGCGCCGCGATGTCGCCGCCGGTGACCTTCTGGCCGAGGGTGCGTTCGGCCCCGCGCTGGCGGGGCAGGGGGGCGGGCGCCGCCGGTGCCGCGGGGGCGCCCCGCCTGCCGGTCGCGCCGGGCTGCGCGGGGACCCTGACCAGGTGGCCGTCGCGGGCGGGCGGCGCGTCGGGGTGGGCGGTCCGGTCGTCGGCGCGGTCGGGGGCGCGGGCGACCCGGTCGTCGGGCCGGCCGATCAGCCAGTCCCGGCTGGGCACCACGAGGCCGGCCGGGGTGAACGCGATCTTCCGCAGCTCGGCGTGGCTGCCGGAGTCCTTGCGCCACAGGCCGCCGACGATGTCCACGGCCTCCTCGGGGGACGCGGCGAACTCGAGGCCCGCGTACACCGGGGCGCAGGCGTCCAGGCCCAGGTCCTGGGCGGTGAGCCGGCGGCCGAGGCGGCGGGTGAAGACCTCGGCGATCAGGGCGGGGGTGGTGCCGCGGGGCTGCTGTCCGCGCAGCCAGCGGGTGACCGAGGTCTTGTCGTATCTGAGGTCCAGTCCGTGTTCGAGACCGAGCTGATCCACCCGACGGGCCAGACCGGCGTTGGAGAATCCCGCTTCTGCGATGAGCGCGGCGAGCTGACGATTGGGAGTGCGCTGCGCGGGTCGTTCCGTCATCTGCGGTGCGGTCTCCTGCCTTTCGGGCCGTCGCGGTACGGACCGCGGTGACCCGGATTGCCTGTGAGCAGCCGTTATGGCCTCGTGAACGGCGCGAATGTAGCGGAGCGTGAGCACGCGGTTGCGGGCTTCGCCCCGCATTCATCCGATCGTGTGAGGATTTGCCGTCCGGCTGACGCCGACGGCCCCGGATCGGGCGGACGTAGAGTTGCGGGGGCGCGTCTCCTGCCCGGCACAACCCGCGCCGGGGACCCGCGGACGCGCCGGAGGCCGAGGGAGGCGCTTGCCGTGAGTGAGGTGCGGTTCGTCCGCAGGGGGTTCGGCGCGGATGCCGTGGACTACCAGGAGGCGTGGGACGAGCAGCGCCGGGTGCACGCGGCCCGCTTCGCGGACGAGGTGCCCGACACCGTGCTGCTGCTCGAGCACCCCCCGGTCTACACGGCGGGCCGCCGCACCGCGGACACCGAGCGCCCCCTCGACGGCACCCCGGTCGTCGACGTGGACCGCGGCGGAAAGATCACCTGGCACGGCCCCGGCCAGCTGGTCGGCTACCCCATCCTGAAGCTGCCGCGTCCGGTGGACGTCGTGGCGCACGTACGGCGTCTGGAGGAGGCCCTCATCCGGGTCTGTGCGGAGTTCGGTCTGGAGACCAGCCGGGTCGAGGGCCGCAGCGGGGTGTGGGTGCTGGGCGACCCGGTCGAGCAGCGTCCGGCGCTCGGCGGCCTCTCGCTGGACTTCGACCCGCGGCTCGCCGACGACGAGTTCGACCCCCGGCTGAACGGCCCGGAGTACGCCCCCTCCAACGCCGGCCAGCGCCGCGAGGACCGCAAGATCGCCGCCATCGGCATCCGCGTCGCCAAGGGCGTCACGATGCACGGCTTCGCACTGAACGTGAACCCCGACAACCGCTGGTTCGACCGCATCATCCCGTGCGGCATCCGCGACGCGGGGGTGGCCTCGCTGGCGAACGAGCTGGGCCGGGACGTCACCGTCGCCGAGGTCCTGCCGGTCGTCGAGCGGCACCTGAAGGACGTACTGGAGCACGCGGACCCCCGCCCGCGCGAGATCGAACGCACCCCCGCCGCCTGACGCCCGGCCCCCGCCCCGTCACTCCCCGGCCACGGGTCCCGGGCCCGGCCGCGGCTCCGGCGGGCGCGGGCCGCCCCGTGAGCACCTCGTGGCGTGAACGGCCGTGCCCGGCGCGTTCCGGGTTCCGGGTTCCGACAAGGGGCTGCCCGCCGCGCCGCGGGGGCCCTGCTCCCGCACCTGCACGGCCGGCCTGCCGCCGACGCCACGCGCCGCCCCGGTGGGTCCGCGTCCAGGCACCCCGGGTGACCCCGTCGCGCCGCGAGGCCCGTGCCCGTGCGCCGGGGCGGGAATGAACCGGCCCCCGGCGCGCTTGGTCCGAAGGCCCGCCCGGGACGCCGTACCGCCCGCCCGGGACGGTGATGCCCGCGAAGCCCCGCACGGGATCCCGCCCCGGACCATGAAATCCCCGGGCGTACCCTGAATTGCACCGAAGAATCAAACGCTAGGGAGCCGGTCGTGTCCGCAGTCGACCCCGACGGACGCAAGATGCTGCGCCTGGAGGTCCGCAACAGCCAGACCCCCATCGAGCGCAAGCCCGAGTGGATCAGGACCCGGGCGAAAATGGGCCCCGCGTACCAGCAGATGCAGTCGCTCGTGAAGAGCGAGGGTCTGCACACCGTCTGCCAGGAAGCCGGCTGTCCCAACATCTACGAATGCTGGGAGGACCGCGAGGCGACCTTCCTCATCGGCGGCGACCAGTGCACCCGGCGCTGCGACTTCTGCCAGATCGACACCGGCAGGCCGCAGGCGCTGGACCGCGACGAGCCGCGCCGGGTCGGCGAGTCCGTGGTCACCATGGACCTGAACTACGCCACCGTCACCGGCGTGGCCCGCGACGACCTGGAGGACGGCGGTGCCTGGCTGTACGCCGAGACGGTCCGCCAGATCCACCGGCAGACCGCCGACCGCGCGGACGGCCGGACCAAGGTCGAGCTGCTCGCCCCCGACTTCAACGGGGTGCCCGAGCTGCTGCGGACCGTCTTCGACACCCGCCCCGAGGTCTTCGCGCACAACGTCGAGACCGTGCCGCGGATCTTCAAGCGCATCCGCCCCGGCTTCCGCTACGACCGCTCGCTGGCCGTCCTCACCGCGGCCCGGGACCACGGCCTCGTCACCAAGTCGAACCTGATCCTCGGCATGGGCGAGACCCGCGAGGAGATCAGCGAGGCGCTCCAGGCGCTGCACGACGCCGGCTGCGAGCTGGTGACCATCACGCAGTACCTGCGGCCCACGGTGCGCCACCACCCCGTCGACCGCTGGGTGAAGCCCCAGGAGTTCGTGGAGCTGAAGGAGGAGGCCGAGGAGATCGGCTTCGCCGGTGTCATGTCCGGTCCGCTGGTGCGCTCCTCGTACCGCGCGGGGCGGCTGTACCAGATGGCGGTCGAGAAGCGCGGCGCGTACGTCGCCGAGCAGGCCGTCTGACATGTGAGTGCGGGCCGATTGTGTGAATTCACGCACAAGTTACTACCGGCCAGTAGTGTCCGATTCGACGCGGTCCCGGCCGTCCCCGCAGTTGAGGGAGGACGACGGGACCGCGTCGGCGTCCACGGGCGCGCAAGAGGCCCGCGAACAAGCCTTCATTGCCGTTTGACCGGTCGGTCACGCCCTGGTAACACCAAACAGTGACCCTGGAATCACGCCACGTACTCCCGTACCAAGCCGCCACGAGGGGGACCCCCGACATGCAGGCCGCGCCACCTGTCCGCGTCACAGCCGTCCGCGCCACACCCATCCCGTCGTTCACCGACGCCCTCCGCGCCGTCGAGTCGCTGCTCATGAGCGGCGGGCAGCGCACCGCCCGCCGCAACGCCTGGACCGCCGTCCTGGAGGACCGCCGCCGCGCCAAGGACCGGGTCGAGACCCAGCGCGTCCTGGAGCGGACCACCGCCACCGGATCCTGACCGCACCGGCACGTGTCCCACCCCACCCTCCGTAGCGGACTCAGCCGTCGTCGGCAGTCCCGGGGGACACGTAGACTGCGTCCCATGGCGAGGAAGGAACCGGCAGCGGACGCTGCGAGCGCGGGGCGACTGAAGCAGATCGTCCTGACCTACCAAATGACCCGCAAGGCCGACAAGACGATCGGTCTGGTGCTCGCGGGCGTCGGCATCGGCACGCTCGGTGTCTTCCTCGCGATCGGCTTCTTGATCGGTCATCCCGTCTATCTGGGCATCCTCGGCCTGGTGCTCGGCTTCCTCGGTGCCGCGATCGTCTTCGGACGCCGCGCCGAGCGTGCCGCGTTCGGGCAGATGGAGGGCCAGCCGGGTGCCGCCGCGGCCGTCCTCGACAACGTCGGCAAGGGCTGGACGACCACCCCCGCGGTGGCCATGAACCGCAGCCAGGACGTGGTGCACCGGGCCGTCGGCAAGGCCGGCATCGTCCTGGTCGCCGAGGGCAACCCGAACCGGGTCAAGGTCCTGCTGGCCGCCGAGAAGAAGAAGATGAACCGCATCGTCGCGGACGTCCCGGTGCACGATGTGATCATCGGCAAGGGCGAGGGCATGACCGAGCTGAAGAAGCTCCGCACGACCATGCTGAAGTACCCCCGCGTGCTCACCGGTGCGCAGGTCACGGCGACCAACGACCGGCTGAAGGCGATGGGCGACCTGATGTCGAACATGCCGATCCCGAAGGGCCCCATGCCCAAGGGGATGCGCATGCCCAGGGGCGGTGGCGGCAAGGCGCGCTAGCGCTCCGCCGGGTCCGGCCGGTGACTGCCTCGCCGCCGGCCAGAAGAGTTCCCCTCGTACAGCGAGAAGGGGCGTCCGTGAGGGATCCGGGCGCCCCTTTTGCGCGGCCCCACCCCGCGATGCGCGCCTCGGCCACATGCGCACCTCGACTCGGCTAGATGCGCACCTCGACCGTGCGGGCCAGCTTGTCGTGGAGGCCGCGGCCGTCGCGGTCCCAGATCAGGGCCGGGATCGCGAGACACAGCAGCACCGAGCGCAGGAGGGCCCTGGCGGGCTTGACACGGCCGGTGGCGAGATCGACGACCCGGATGCCGAAGAGCCGCTTGCCCGGGGTGAAGCCGATCGTGCCGACCGTCAGGACGCTCAGCACGAAGAAGACGAGCAGGGCCCAGTTGCTGGTGGCGGGGCCGTAGCCGTCCGTGATGAGGCCGTATGCGATCAGCACGCACAGCCCCCAGTCCACCGCGATCGCGCCCAGCCGCCGGCCGGGCCGGGCCAGAGAACCGGACCCTTGTTCGGGCAGCCCGAGCTGCCGGCCCCGGTAACCGAAATCGGCACCGGCGTCCTCCATGGCCGCGCGGGGCCCGGAGAGCCACGATCCCATTGCCTGCCTGTTGTCCACCGCTCCACGGTACTGCCGCCCCCTCCGCCGGGCTGACGGCGGGGTGTGTCCGGGCTAACGTGGACGGGAGGCCGGTTAACTTCTGCGAAACAAATGGGTCACGCCCGAGAAATCACCTCTCCCTAGGGTCGAGGACAGCGTGTGCCACCGCACTGGCAGCACGAACGAACTACCACCCCGGCAGGACGGTCGGGAGTAGGAGGAGCTGGATGTTCCAGAACGCCGACGAGGCCAAGAAGTTCATCGCGGACGAGGACGTCAAGTTCGTCGACGTCCGCTTCTGCGACCTGCCGGGCGTCATGCAGCACTTCACGGTGCCCGTCGAGGCGTTCGACCCGGACGAGGAGCTCGCGTTCGACGGCTCGTCGATCCGCGGCTTCCAGGCCATCCACGAGTCCGACATGGCGCTGCGCGCCGACCTGTCCACCTCGCGGGTCGACCCGTTCCGCCGGGACAAGACCCTCAACATCAACTTCTTCATCCACGACCCGATCACGGGCGAGCAGTACTCCCGCGACCCGCGCAACGTGGCGAAGAAGGCCGAGGCCTACCTCGCGTCCACCGGCATCGCCGACACCGCCTACTTCGGCCCCGAGGCGGAGTTCTACGTCTTCGACTCCGTCCGCTTCGCGACCAGCGCGAACGAGTCCTTCTACCACATCGACTCCGAGGCCGGCGCCTGGAACACCGGCGCCCTCCAGGACAACCGTGGTTACAAGGTCCGCTACAAGGGCGGTTACTTCCCGGTCCCGCCGGTCGACCACTTCGCCGACCTGCGCGCCGAGATCTCCCTCGAGCTGGAGAAGTCCGGCCTGAAGGTCGAGCGCCAGCACCACGAGGTGGGCACCGCCGGCCAGGCCGAGATCAACTACAGGTTCAACACCCTGCTGGCCGCGGCCGACGACCTCCAGCTCTTCAAGTACATCGTGAAGAACGTCGCCTGGCGCAACGGCAAGACCGCGACCTTCATGCCGAAGCCGATCTTCGGCGACAACGGCTCGGGCATGCACGTCCACCAGTCGCTGTGGAGCAACGGCGACCCGCTGTTCTACGACGAGGCCGGCTACGCGGGCCTGTCGGACACCGCCCGCTACTACATCGGCGGCATCCTCAAGCACGCCCCGGCGCTGCTGGCGTTCACCAACCCGACGGTGAACTCGTACCACCGCCTGGTCCCGGGTTTCGAGGCGCCGATCAACATGGTGTACTCGCAGCGCAACCGCTCCGCCGCGATGCGCATCCCGATCACGGGCTCCAACCCGAAGGCCAAGCGCGTCGAGTTCCGCGCGCCCGACTCCTCCGGCAACCCGTACCTGGCCTTCTCCGCCCTGCTGCTCGCGGGCCTGGACGGCATCAAGAACAAGATCGAGCCCGCCGAGCCGATCGACAAGGACCTCTACGAGCTGGCTCCCGAGGAGCACGCGAACGTCGCGCAGGTCCCGACCTCCCTCGGCGCGGTCCTGGAGGCCCTGGAGAGCGACCACGACTTCCTGCTCGCCGGTGACGTCTTCACCGCCGACCTGATCGAGACGTGGGTCGACTTCAAGCGGGCCAACGAGATCGCCCCGCTGCAGCTGCGCCCGCACCCGCACGAGTTCGAGCTGTACTTCGACGTGTGAGCCGACCGGCGCGCGGCGTGCACGGCACCCGTGGCGCTCGTGGCGTTCGTCCCGGAGCCCCGGTCCTCCCAGGAGGGCCGGGGCTCCGGCGTGTCCCGTGCGTTCCGTGTGTGTCGCGTGTTCCTTGTGTTCGTGTGCGGTGGTGTCCGGGGTGTGCAACCTTTCGGCTGCCGGACGCTTCTCTTGACGGGGAGAGTGTTCACCCGGGTGAAAGAGGGACGCATGGCTGCGGGGACGTCCGGACAGGACGGCTGGGAGCGGGAGTTCGACCTCGCGTGGGCGGAGGCCGCCGAGCACAAGGAACCCTCGGCGCGGGCCCGGATGCTGGCCGCGCGCTGGCGGGAGAACCCGCCCGGCCCGGTGCCGTTCCGCGGCGATCCGGATCCGGCCGGACCGCGCCGCACGTCGTGGCTGTCGACGGTCCTGGTGCTCGGCTGCGTGGTCTCGGTGATCGTCGTGCTCGGCTACGTCCAGGTCCGCGGCGGCGGCCGGTGAGCGGCCGGGCGGCTGCCCTGACTCACAGGGAGTTTTGCTCCGGCTAGGGCCGATCGGAACCACCTCATGGGGCTCCTCAGGTGCACACTGGACAGCGGGACGAGTGCCTGAGTGCGGGGTGGTGCATGATGCAGAGCCGCTTCCGGAGCGACCGGCGGCTGACGGCCCGGATGGGCCTGACGATGTTCTTGCTCGGGTTGCTGTACGTGGCGTTCGTCGGCGCGCTGATCGTGCTGCTGAAGTCCTGGGTGCTGGTCGTGGTGATCGTGGCCGGCATGCTCGTCGCGCAGTACTGGTTCTCCGACCGGGTCGCGCTGTACGCGATGCGCGGGCGGATCGTGGAGCGCGAGGAGTATCCCGGGCTGCACGGCGTGATCGACCGGCTGTGCGCGGTCGCCGACATGCCCAAGCCGGTGGTCGCCGTATCGGACATGGACATGCCGAACGCGTTCGCGACCGGGCGCAATCCGGACCATGCCGTGGTCTGTGTGACCACCGGTCTGCTGCGCCGTCTGGAGCCCGCCGAGCTGGAGGGCGTGCTGGCGCACGAACTGTCCCATGTGGCGCACAAGGACGTCGCGGTGATCACCATCGCCTCGTTCCTCGGGGTGCTGGCGGGCCTGATGGTGCGGTTCGCCTTCTACTCCTCGCTGTTCCGGGGCCGCAAGGACCAGAACACCGTGGCCGTGTTCGCCGCCGTGATGGGCGTCTCGGCGGCCGTCTACGCCCTGAGCTTCCTGCTGATCCGGGCGCTGTCCCGGTACCGGGAGCTGGCCGCGGACCGGGCGGCGGCCCTGCTGACCGGGCGGCCCTCGGCGCTGGCCTCCGCGCTCACCAAGGTCACCGGGGACATCGCCCGTATCCCGATGCGGGACCTGCGTACCGCGCAGGCCTTCAACGCCTTCTACTTCACCCCGGCCCTGGGCTCCGGGTCCGACCTCTCACGGCTGCTGTCCACGCACCCGAGCCTGGAGCAGCGGCTCGAACAGCTGGGGCGGATCTCCGCCGAGCTGGGTGAGGCGGCGACGCCGGGGAAGACGGGCTGAGGATGGGATTCCTGGACATCCTCCTCGGCCGTACGAAACCGGTCGCGCCCGATCTGGACCAGCTGTTCGCGCTGCCGTCGGCGGCGGTGACGCTGGAGGCCGCGGCCGGTCTCACCCCCACCGGGCAGGGCGCGGTGTGCTTCGCCACGGTGGAGGGCGCGGCCTTCGAGCAGACGCACCGCGAGGTGCAGGCGCTGCTCGACGCGGACACCGACCGCACCGGGCCGCCGGTGGCCCTGACGCGCGACGACTTCGGCTACTCGTGGCTGGTCTCGAGCCGTACACCGGACCAGCTGGTGGAGCTGGTGAACGATCTGCACGCCGTGAACAGCGCCATGGAGGTCAACGGTTTCGGCCCGCAGCTGCTGTGCTCCCTGGCCGGGTTCCGCGACGGCTCCGGCCGGCGGCTCGCCCTGGTCTACCTCTACAAGCGCGGGACGTTCTATCCCTTCGCCCCTCTCCCCGGGTCGGCGCAGCGGCGGGACAACGCGCTGGAGCTCCAGGTGAAGGCGGCCCTCACGGACGACCTGCGCATCGAGCAGGACCTCGGCCGCTGGTTCCCGGTGTGGGGCGCCCCCGGGCTCTGACGTTCACACGCCGTACCGGGCCTCCACCACCCCGGCGTCCACGGCCGCCACGAGTGCCGTGTGGTCGGCGGCCGTCTGGTCGGCGTAGCGCAGGGCGAACTCGGCGACGGCGCGCTCGAAGGTGTCCGAGCCGCCCAGGTACCCGGCGATGGCGACACGGTCGCCGGACCGGGCGTGGGCGCGGGCCAGGGCGGAGCCGCACAGGCGGGCGTAGACCAGCATCTGGGCCGGGCCGAGCCCGACGATGTCGGCGGAGCCCTTCATGTCGCGCAGCTGGCGCCAGTAGAAGGCACGTCCCTGCGGTCCGGTCATCCAGCCGAGGAAGATGTCGCTGGCCGCCTGGAGCAGTCGCTGCCCGGCCACCACCCGGTGCCCGGGGTGGGTGAGGGGGCCGCTGGGCAGATGCTCCTCCAGGACCGATCTGCGGGCCTCCTTGATCTGCAGGAACAGCGGATCGTCGTCGTCCCGGCCGGTCAGCAGCACGATGAAGCAGCGCAGTCCGACACTGCCGACGCCGACGACCTTGTGGGCGGCGTCCACGAAGCGGTACCGGTCGAGCAGCAGCCGGCGTTCCTCGGTGAGGGTGGAGCGGTAGTCGCTGAAGATCTTGCGCATCGCGGCCATGTCCGGGGGGCCGGCCGGTTCGAGCAGCGGCGGGTCGTGGATGATGCGCCGCTTTCCGTCGACGGTCTCGGTGAGCTTGCCGAGGGCGTGCAGGCTGGTGCGGCGGCGGGCCCGGCTGAGGGTGGACTCGACACGGCGGCGGTCGCGGGCCGAGCGGATGAGCGGCAGCAGGCTGTCGGCGTCGATACGGGTGTACCAGACCTCGAGTTCGCCGCACCCGGCGAGCCGTCGGACAGCCGTGCGGTACGCGGCGGCGGACTCCAGCGCGGCCTGGCGCACCTTGGACTCGCCGTGGCCGTTCTCGCGGGCGGCCACGGCCACGGAGGCGGCGAGCCGTTTCACGTCCCATTCGAAGGGGCCGGGGAACGTCTCGTCGAAGTCGTTGAGGTCGAAGAGCAGGGCGCGCTCCGGCGAGGCGTACAGGCCGAAGTTGAGCAGATGGGCGTCGCCGCACAGCTGCACGGTGAGACCGGTGTGCGGCTGCGCGGCGAGGTCGCCGGCCATCACGGCGGCGGCACCGCGCAGGAAGGCGAAGGGTGAGGCGGTCATCCTGCCGTACCGGATGGGCAGCAGGTCGGGCAGCCGGTCGCGGCCCTGCCGTTCCAGTACGGCGACGGGGTCGGCGCGTTCCACGGAGGGCAGCCAGTCGGCGTGCGCCGAGCGGGGGACGCGGGTGCGGGCCGCCTTGCCGCGCCGGGCGCGGTCGACGGGGGCGGTCACGGGCGGGTCCCGGCGGTACGGCGGGCCGGGTGACCGCCGCAGGTGCCGTCACGGGTGCCGTGACGCCGTGCGCGGGAGCGCCGTATGCCGTGCCGCCGTTCCATCTCGCCTCCCTTGTACCGCTCGCACCTCCTGGTCGCAGTGAACGGCGGGACCGGGGCGGGGCGCACCCCGGGCGGGCCGATCGGGTGACGGCGGCGCCGGAATGTCCCGCCGCCGGCGGGGATCCCCGGCGCCACCGCACCGCACCGTGGGCGGCGGGCCGGGAGGTCAGCGCAGCAGGGCGCGGACCATACGGCAGGTGGTGTCCGACGGCGGACGGACACCGATGAGCTGTGCCGTGCTGCGTATCGTCTCGTCGCGCGCCTGGGCAGGCCGGTGGACGCCCAGGTCCAGCAGGGCGATCGTGAGGCGCAGGGCCTTGAGGCGGCGGTTGTGCGTCACGTACCACTCGCGCGGCCGTCCCGCCGGCAGGGGCTGCTTGAGCACCGGCGCGTACGGCAGGTCGAGCTGGACGGGACGGCGGGCGGTCGACTGGGTGGGCAGGGGCTTCGGCTTCACTGCGGCAGCGGGCACGGGCATCCTCCTGTCGCGGTCGGGGCGCCGTCCGGACAGTCCGGCCGACTCCTTCGAACACTGCTACCAGTTTACGGCCCGCCACCGACATCCCGCAGTCCTGGATCCGGCCGTAATCTCCACCCTGAACAGGCAATTTATCGGATCGCCACAGGAGACCCAGGAGACGCTCGCACGGTGGCAGGAATCGAACAAGAGGCTGTCGCGTACCGTGTGCGGCATGGAGATCTGGATCAATCCGGCCTGTTCGAAGTGCCGCAGCGCACTCACCCTGCTCGACGCCGAGGGCGCCGGCTACACCGTCCGGCGCTACCTCGACGACGTGCCGACCCGGGACGAGGTCAGGGACGTGCTCGACCGCCTCGGCCTCGAACCGTGGGACATCACCCGCACCGGGGAGCCGGCCGCCGCGGAGCTGGGGATCGAGGAGTGGGCGCGGGACGCCGGTTCGCGGGAACGGTGGATCGCGGCACTCGCCGGGCGCCCGGAGCTGATCCAGCGGCCGATCATCACGGCGGACGACGGCACGGCCGTCGTCGGGCGCAGCGAGGAGGCCGTACGGGACGCGCTGTCGCGTGGCGGACGGGCCGCCGGACCGCCTACCGCGTGACGCAGGTCACGTCGGCGGCCCGGTCGGCCGCTGAATGGCACTGTTCGGTGTCTCGTATCTGGCGGCGTACGCTTCCCGACCCCTCAGGAGCCGCGCATGTCACGCAGGAGAACTCTCGGTACGAAGAAGAAGCTGGCGCTGCTCGTCGGTGCGGCGGCGGTGGCGGGCGGCGGCGCCTTCGCCCTGGCAGCCACCTCGAACGCCGCCCAGTCCCCGGCACAGGGGCAGCAGGGGCAGCAGGCCCGCACGCTGTCGTCGGCCTCGGACTCGACGGTCTGTCTGGGCCTGGCCACCGCCCTCGGCAACAACGAGCGGTTCATCGACGCCCAGCGGGCCGCCCCGGACTCCCAGTCCGCGGCGCGGATCGCCAACCGTGAGGCGGTCGTCGAGCAGATCAAGGTGCAGCAGAAGGCGTCCGGTTGC
Organism: Streptomyces sp. NPDC047000; assembly: GCF_040644295.1. Taxonomy (NCBI): domain Bacteria; kingdom Bacillati; phylum Actinomycetota; class Actinomycetes; order Kitasatosporales; family Streptomycetaceae; genus Streptomyces; species Streptomyces sp. NPDC047000. The sequence goes on along the minus strand of NZ_JBEYWE010000027.1, from coordinate 77,793 downwards.
GTCGTCGGGGAATCGGCTCAGGGCTCCCGGACCACTCAGCCGGCGCAGGCCGGGCAGCAGACCGCCACCGCGGCGCCCACCGGCACGGCGCGGCCCACCGCGTCCGCCGGCACCGGCGGCAGTACCGGGGGCGGGGCCGTCACGACGGGCGCGCAGGTGTGCAAGGGCTCCACCGTCACCCTCTCCGGAGAGGCGGGCGCCCCCGCCGCCTCCAGCAACCAGTTCCCGGCGGGGACGAAGCTGAAGGTCACCAACCTCGACAACGGCCGGTCCACGACGGTCACCGTGACGTCCGTGTCGGGCAGCTGCGTGCTGCTGAACGACGCGGCCTTCGAACAGGTCCGGGAGCCGGGCAAGTTCCTGATCCGGCGGGCGGTGATCGAGAAGGCGGGCTGACCGGGCGCGCACGGCCCCGTTCAACCCCATCGCATACGAGAGCGGACCGCCCGGCCGGTGGTCCGCGACCGCGAGGGGCACGGGCGGGGCCGGACGGCCGGGCGGGACGGACACACCGGTGCGCCGGTCCGGTGCCCTCACGGGCGGCCCGCCGGACCTCACCGCGTGACTCCCGCCACAGGACGACCAGGTAACACGGCCTTCACACTCGGGCAACGGGCGGGAAACCGCCTGTTGACAGGCTGCCGGGCAGCACCGATCGCGACGCCCCGGTGCCGCGGCGCCGCAGCACCCGCAAGTGCGCCCAGACCCACCCCGAAGGATGTGGACCGTGAGCTTCAAGGCTGAGTACATCTGGATCGACGGCACCGAACCGACGGCCAAGCTGCGGTCCAAGACCAAGATCCTCGCGGACGACGCCAAGGGTGCCGAACTGCCGATCTGGGGCTTCGACGGGTCCTCCACCAACCAGGCCGAGGGCCACGCCTCGGACCGCGTGCTCAAGCCGGTCTTCACCTGCCCCGACCCGATCCGCGGCGGCGACGACGTCCTGGTGCTGTGCGAGGTCCACAACATCGACCTCACCCCGCACTCGTCCAACACGCGTGCCGCGCTGGCCGAGGTCGCCGGGAAGTTCGCCGCGCAGGAGCCGGTCTTCGGCATCGAGCAGGAGTACACCTTCTTCGTGGACGGCCGTCCGCTGGGCTTCCCGGTCGGCGGCTTCCCGGCTCCGCAGGGCGGCTACTACTGCGGTGTCGGCGCGGACGAGATCTTCGGCCGTGACGTCGTCGAGGCGCACCTGGAGAACTGTCTGAAGGCGGGGCTGGGCATCTCCGGCATCAACGCCGAGGTCATGCCCGGGCAGTGGGAGTTCCAGGTCGGCCCGCTGGCCCCGCTCGAGGTCGCCGACCAGCTGTGGATCGCCCGCTGGCTGCTCTACCGCACCGCCGAGGACTTCGGTGTGTCCGCCACCCTCGACCCCAAGCCGGTCAAGGGCGACTGGAACGGCGCGGGCGCGCACACCAACTTCTCCACGAAGGCGATGCGCGAGGGCTACGACGCGATCATCACCGCGTGCGAGTCGCTCGGCGAGGGCTCCAAGCCGCTCGACCACGTCAAGAACTACGGTGCCGGCATCGACGCCCGCCTCACCGGTCTGCACGAGACGGCGCCGTGGGACGAGTACTCCTACGGCGTGTCCGACCGCGGTGCCTCCGTGCGCATCCCGTGGCAGGTCGAGAAGGACGGCAAGGGCTACATCGAGGACCGCCGTCCGAACGCCAACGTCGACCCGTACGTCGTGACGCGGCTGATCGTCGACACCTGCTGCTCCGCGCTGGAGAAGGCCGGACAGGTCTGATCTCCCGCACCCCGACCGCTCCGAGGGGCGTCCACCGTCGTGGTGGGCGCCCCTCGCGCCGTTGTCCGAGCAGTGAGAGAAGGCTCCCCGCCGGCCGGAGTGTCTGCTTCAATGGGTCCATGGCCAGCTTCCAGAAGGACACCACGCCGGGTCGCCATGACCTCGAGCCCTTCTGGCCGTCCCGTCAGCACCACGACTACGACCGGCTGTGTTGTCGCGCGATGAACGCGCGGGCCCTCTGAAGCCGTAACCCGGCCTTCGGCCGCCGCGCACACGTCGTACGTCTTTGACGAGCCCGGCCACGAGCCCGCGCCGTCGCCCTTCCGACGAACTCTCGCGCGAAAGAGCTGACCTGTCATGGCGACCACCACTCGTTCTCTCTCCTCCGCCGTCCCCGTCCCCGCCCCTTCCCCGGTCTCCTCCGCCCCCACGGGTCCCACCGCCCCGGCACGTCACCGGCTGCGCGCCGTGGGGCGCGACGAGGTGGTGGACGTGACGGACCTCCTGCCGCCGGGCGCGACCTGGCTGCCCGCCCCGCAGCACACCCTGCCCGAACTGCCGGGCCGCCCGCCGATGATCGGCTATCTGGTGCTCGTACCGGCCGACCAGCAGCCGCCGTTCCTCCCGGTGGCCGTACCGGACCGGGCCACCGCCGGGCCCGCGACCGCCGGGCCCGTGGCCGCCGGTGAGTCCGGCGACCGGCCCGGCGACGGGGACGACGGCCCCCGACCGGTCATCCGGGTCGACACCGCGCAGCGCACCGCTCAGGTCGGCGACCGCGAACTCGATCTCACCTACCTGGAGTTCGAGCTGCTCGCCCATCTGGTCGCGCACCCCGGCCGGGTGCACACCCGCGATCAGCTGGTGGGCACGGTGTGGGGCTACGGCCATGTCGGCGACGGCCGCACCGTGGACGTCCACATCGCCCGGCTGCGCCGCAAACTGGGCGCGGAGCACCGCGGCGCCATCCAGACCGTCCGGCGGGTCGGGTACAAGTACACCGCGCCCGCGCCCCGCTGACGTCGCACTCCCCCGCGGCCCCGCCCCCTCACCGGAGGGCGCGGGGCCGCGGCGTCCCACGGCTCGCGACAACTCCTTTCAGCAAAAAGGCAGTTGAAACCCTCCCTCGGCACCGGTCTCGCATTAATTTGTGAGCCGGCTGAACGCCCCCGGTGTCCCGTCCGTATCAGAGGGAGCCGCTTCACTCCTGTCGGGCGCCTCGAGCTGCCCCGCAAGGAAGTCAGAGGAGTTCCATGGGACGCAACACACGCAAACGCCGTACGCCACTGGCCACCAAGGCCATTGCCGCATCGGCGGCCCTAGCGCTCGGTGGGGGCGGGCTGATCTGGGCGAACTTCTACGCCTCGGCGCACGAGCGAAACAACTCGGCGCAGAACTACACGAAGGCCGCCACCGCGACCGCGGCGACGATCTCGTGCCCTGACGTGGGGCAGAAGCTGACGAATGTGCCCGCCAAGGCGCAGCAGGGCGTCGCCACGGAGCTGGCCAACCTCGACAAGCAGATCACCGAGGCCTATGCCCGTCTCGCCTCCACCCGCCAGGCGCAGTCGAACGACCCCGGGTTCGTGCAGAACGCGATCATCGGCCCCCTGAAGGAGAAGCGGGGGGCGACGATCGACCGGATCAGAATCGACATCCAGCGCGTCGGCGGCACCTTCGACAGCTCCCTCAGCCAGCTGGCCGCCTGCACCACCCTGACCGCCGACCAGACCACGGCCGGAGGCGGTGGCCAGAACAACGGGGGCCAGAACAACGGCGGGCAGAACAACGGGCAGAACAACGGCGGGCAGAACAACAACGGCAACACCGCCGCCCCCAGCGCGAGCGCGAGTGCCGGTCAGCCGTCCAACATCGGCGGGCAGGCCGGCAACGGCCCGGTCGCGGCCGACTTCGTGGACATCACCAAGGTCCAGGCGAACGTGAAGAAGACGCGCCGTACGGCCGCCGCCTCCACGGGTACCTTCACCACCCGCTGCGGGGTGAACGCCAACAAGAACCACAACACCGACAACGTGATCGTGGCGCCCGGTGTGGCCAACGGCGCGCACCACCTGCACGACTACGTCGGCAACCAGAAGGTCAACGCGTTCTCGACCAACGACACGTTCCTGCAGGGCGGCACCAGCTGCCAGAACAAGAACGACCTGTCGTCGTACTACTGGCCGGTCGTCCGTGTCCAGGACGGCACACAGGACTTCGACCAGAACGCGGACGGAGGCGGCAAGGAGGGCAACGTCGGCAAGATCCTCACGCCGGTCTCCGCGCAGATCAAGTACGTGGGCAGTGCGACGAGCAAGGTCGTCGCGATGCCGCAGTTCCTGCGGATCATCACCGGTGACGCCAAGACCACCACGAACGGTCTGGCGAACGCCAACGCGCACTGGAGCTGCACCGGGTTCGAGAACAAGGTGCAGCTGACCACGCAGTACCCGATCTGCCCGCAAGGCAGCAACGTGGTGCGCACGTTCGCCTTCCAGAGCTGCTGGGACGGTCAGAACGTCGACAGCGCCAACCACCGCACGCACGTCGCCTTCGCCGACGCCAACGGCAACTGCGCGAACGGCTTCAAGGCGATCCCGCAGCTGACGATGCGCCTGGTCTACAAGATCACGCCGCCCGTGATCCAGAACGGTGCGGTCAAGAACGCCTTCGCGGTGGACGGCTTCCCCGACCAGCTGCACAAGGCGGCCACCGACCACGACGACTTCATCAGCGTCACGACGGGCAACCTGGCGGCGAAGATCGCCAACTGCGTCAACACCGGTCAGCGGTGCCAGTGAGCGGCCGCTGAACCACCGGTGAGCAGCCGGTGAGGTGAAGAAGGCCGGTGGCGGGTCCCTCCCGCCACCGGCCTTCGCCGTGTCCGTCATCGGCCTTCGCCGTGTCCGTCGCCGCGTCCCGTGCTCGCGTCCGCGGCCGTGTTCCGTCCCGGCGGCCCCCACGAGGGCGTTCGGCCGGTGTTCAGCCGGCGCTGTGCCCGCTGTGGTCGGCGCCGATCTCCACGTCACCGCCGAGCGTGCCGCGCAGCGTCCTGACCGTCCCGTTGCTCCCCACAGCCACCCATTTGCGTCCCACCAGGTAGTAACCGCCGTAGTCCTTGGCGTCGTTCAGCCACTCGCGCTGGCCGCGGTCGGTGGCGAAGGTCGCCAGCACGAACTTGCCCGCACTCGCCTTGCAGACGGCCTGGCGGATCTCGTCGGCGTCCGTCTGGATGTCCGGGTCGCACTTCACCTCGGCGGCCAGGCTCTCCAGGCTGCCGGTCGCCGTCACGGGCACGGACTTTGCCTCACCGGTCCCGGACCCGCAGCCCGCAAGCGCCGCCATGGCGGCGACGGCCGTCACGGCGAGCGTCGCGCTCCTCAACCTCATCTGTTCCTCCGGTCCCGGGTGGGCGTCAGCATGGCGCGGAGAGCCCCGGCGCGGGGCCCCGCCCTTCGATACGGCCCCGGCCCGCGCGGCACTCAATCCCGCGCGGCACTCGTACCGCGGCCGCGACCGGTGACCAAGCCCCGGTTCGCTCGTTGCGCTGGACGTGCAGTCACAGGATGCCGCCCCACGCCCCCCAGTCCCGGCCACCGACCCGGCCGCCCCTCCGTCCGCGGGCCCGGCGCAGGCCGAGGCCGCGCTCGTCGAGCACTACCCGCGGCTGGTCCGGATCGCCCATCTGGTCCTGCCGGCCGGCCCCGCCCGTGATCGGCGTGTCCTGACCGCGCACGCCCTCGTGCAGCGTGCCCTGCCCCGGGGCCGGACCGCCGCTCCCGCCATCCCCGCCCAGCACCGGAGAGCCGGACGGGCGGCCGGCGCCCGGGACGGCGAGACCGGGTACGCGCTCGTACGCCTCCAGGTGGTGCGTACGGCCCTGGAGGCGGCCCTGCCGCTGCGCCGTCGCGCCTGGCCCCGCCGGGCCCAGCTGCCGCCGCTGCTGCCGCTGGTGCGCGGTCTCAGGCTCTTCCCGCGCTCCGGCGGAGCGGACGAACTCGCCCTGGAGAAGCGGCTGTCGGCGCTGTCCGCCGCGGCCCGCGCCGCCTATGTGCTGCGCGGTCTGGAAGACCTCGCCGACACCGAGGTGCGCGAGGTGCTCACCGCTGCGGGTGTCACCGACGCGGCGGGCGCCCTGCGCGAGGCGGACGGCGTGCCCGAGCGCTACGCGCTGCTGAACTCTCCTTCCTTCGACGCCTGTTCGCTCCAGGCCCGGCCCACCGATCTGCTGCGGCGCAGGCAGCACACCAAGGCCGCGCTCGCCGCGGCGGCCGCGCTGGCGGTGTGCGGGGCACTCGTCGCCGTCCCGGGTGACGGCTGGGGCCCCGACGGGGCCGCCGCGCCCGCCTACGCCCTCAATCCGGCCGCCGAGGCCGCCCTCGATCCGGCGCGTCTGGTCCGGGTCTCCCCCACCGCCTGGGAGCTGTCCGCCCGCACCGACTTCTCCGTCTGGCCCGCACGCGGCGAACTCCGCGACGACAAGGCCCTGCTGAGGCGGGCCCTCGCGGTATGGGCCCGGCCGGGCGAGAGGGTCAGGGTCTCGGTGACCCCGGGCACCCCCTCCGGGGCGCCCGCCGGACCGCCTCAGCTCCTGTACGCGGGCACGGTCGACAACGCCCGCGTGGTGATCCTCCACGACGGTCTGCGGATCGCCCGCTACGCCGAACCGGCCTCCGGCACCCGGGGTGCCGCGCTCGACCTCGCCCGGACCGACGGGGCGAACGGTGCCGAGTCCGGCGCGCTGGTGCTCGGCCGCTCCGACGGCAACACCCGCTATCTGACGGCTCCCTGGGTGACCGGGGCCGCCGAACGGGACCTTCTGCGGCCGGGCTCCGGCGCGATGGATCTGCATCCCGCGCACGGCGTCACCACTCCCCTGGCCGGTCCCGGCGCGCAGACCGGCGGCTGCACCTCCTGGAACGTACTGGAGCTGACCGGCTCCACCGGCACCCAGCTCCTGAGCGACCTCGGCGAGCTGGTCCCGGCCCGGCTCACCGAGGGCCGCCCCGGCGCGGTCCGCGACGTGGCCGGGGCCCGCGCCCGTACGGCCTGGGCGCCGTACGCCTGTTCCCTGGCCACCGCCCGCAGCCAGGGCGTCCGCACGGTGAACCTGTGGCCGTACGCCACGCAGCAGCTGCCCGACGGAAGCGGCTCGGCGGACTGGGTGTGCACGCGCGCGGAGACCTGGCGCGGCGGGGGCACCCGCGCGCTGGCCCAGTTCCACACCTCCGGCGGGGCCTACGGCGCGGTGGTCGCGCAGTCGCAGGACGGCCCCGGCTGCGGGCCCCGCGAACCGCGGGTGCTGGCGGGGGTGTTGTGGAAGTCGGCGGCGAAATCCTGGTACCTGCTGGCCGCGGGCAGCCGGGACACCACGTCCGTCACCACCACCGGCGGGGTCCGCGCCTCGGCGCAGGGCAGCCGGCTGGCCGTACCGGCCGGGCAGGGCGCGCGGGTGACGCTGCGGGGGACGCTGTCCGACGGACGCCGTTTCGACGGGCTGCACTGACCGCACGGGGCCGGACCAGACGCCCCGGGGCTCCCGGCCAGACGTCCCGAGGCCCCGCACACGTGCGGCCCCGTGCCGGCCACGACGGACAACGGGACCGGATCGCACGGAAGTTGTGAGTGCTCCTGGCCGACTCTGGTCCCTTGCCGTCCGGATCCGATCGGTAAGGTGTTCGCATGACAACCGGGGTTCGCCGCAGAATGGGAGTCGAGGAACGGCGGCAGCAGTTGATCGGCGTCGCCCTCGAACTGTTCAGCCGCCGCTCGCCCGACGAGGTCTCCATCGACGAGATAGCGACGGCGGCGGGCATCTCACGCCCGCTGGTCTACCACTACTTCCCCGGCAAACTCAGCCTCTACGAGGCCGCGTTGCAGCGCGCGTCGGACGATCTGGCGGGCCGTTTCACGGAGCCGCGGCAAGGCCCGCTGGGGGCGCGGCTGCTGCGGGTGATGGGCCGCTTCTTCGACTTCGTGGACGAGCACGGTCCCGGGTTCGCGGCTCTGATGCGCGGCGGCCCCGCCGTCGGCTCCTCGACGACCAACGCGCTGGTGGACTCCGTACGGCAGGCCGCCTACGAGCAGATCCTGTCGCATCTGGAGATCACCGACCCGTCCCCGCGGCTGGAACTGGTCGTCCGGTCCTGGATCTCGCTGGCCGAGTCCACGGCGCTGCTGTGGCTGGAGGGGCGGCGCATCCCGCGCGCCGAGCTGGAGTCCCAGCTGGTGCACGACTTCGCCGCGCTGGCCGCCGTCAGCGCCGCCTACGACGAGGAGCTGACCGCCGTACTGCGGCGCGCCTTCGAACAGGAGCCGCGGAACGGTCCGTTCACCGCCCTGCTGACCCGGCTGGTCGCCCTGTCCGCACAGGACGTGCGGAGCACCCGGGACGTGTAGAGCGCGCGGGACGCCGTGGGAGCCGGGGCGTCAGCGCCGGGCCGACCGGTAGGACCCGCCCCCGACAGGCGGGTGGGGCGGTCCCGGGTGCCCGGGACCGCCCCACCGAGGTGCTGCCGGCGGCGGTCAGCCCGCCCGGGTGAACACGGCCACCGTCCGCGCCGGGACGGTGAAGGTGCCCGAGGCGCGCTCGTAGGACGAGGACCTCACGACCGGGTCGGCACCGGACGCCTGCACCGGGTGCAGCCGGTAGCCGGTGCCGGCCAGCGCGTCCACGTGCTGCTCCCGCTGCTCCGGCGTCGCGTTGAACACCACGACGAGGTCACCGAGTTCCATGGTGATCACGCCGGGTGTCTCGTCCTTGCCGGACAGCGGGAACGACAGCCTCGACTGGACCTGGGCGGCCGTGCCGAGGGAGAACGCCTGCTCGGTGCTGCGGATCCTCAGCAGGTCCCGGTACGCGGCCGAGGCGCCGTCGATCTGCGCGCAGCCCACACCCACGGACGTCAGCAGGGGCTTGGCGTAGGGCCACTTGGACTCGTTGTCCGCCTTCATGGGCAGGCCCCGGCCGAAGCCGTTGCCGTCGGCGCAGTTCCAGTGGATGGCGTTGAACCAGTCGCCGCTGTCGAAGGAGTTGCGGTCCAGGGACTTGGAGCGCAGCAGGTCGCTGCCCGCCTGGGAGAGCGACGGGCCCTGCGAGAGGGTGGCGGTGGCCATGGCGAGGACCTGCATCCGGGCCCGGTCGGACGCCGTGGTGTCCTTCGGCAGCTTGTAGGCGAGCGCGTCGAACAGGGCCTCGTTGTCGTGGGCGTCGACGTAGGCGAGGGCGTCGCCGGGTGCGTCCGCGTAGCCCGCGGGGGCGCCGTTGTAGTCGACCCCGGCGCCGGTGACCTCCTTGCCGTCGGTGTCGGTGAAGCGGTACGCGGCGAGGTCGCCGGTCAGTCCGACCTTGATGAGGTCCTGGTCGTGCAGCAGCCGGGCCTTCTGCTCGGCCGTGGTGCCGTTGGCGGTGGAGGAGTTGGGGTCGGTGTAGAGGCCGGAGGCGAAGCCCTGGACGCCGGGGTCGGAGTCGAAGGGGCCGCCGCCGCGCACCGCGTCCCGGGCCCGGTCGGAGAAGGTGGCGATGCCGGTGCCGGCCATGTTCTGCTGGGTGGCCTGCACGAAGCGGGCGTCGTTCGCGACCTCGCCGAAGTTCCAGCCCTCGCCGTAGAGGATGATCTTCTTGCCGTCGACGCCGTCCCTGGCGACGGTCAGCGCGTCGAGCGCCTTGCGGACGGCGAGGATGTTGGCCTTCGGGTGGTGGCCCATGAGGTCGAAGCGGAAGCCGTCGACCTTGTACTCCTTGGCCCAGGTGACGATCGAGTCGACGACCAGTTTGCCCATCATGGCGTTCTCGGGGGCCGTGTTGGAGCAGCAGCTGCTGTTGGCGACCGAGCCGTCGGCGAGCAGCCGCTGGTAGTAGCCGGGCACGATCTTGTCGAGGACGCTGGTGTCGGCCTGGCCGCTGGCCGAGGTGTGGTTGTAGACGACGTCCATGACGACGCGCAGGCCGTCCTGGTTCAGCGCCTTGACCATCCGGCGGAACTGCACGGTGCGGGCGGTGCCGTCCGGGTCGGTGGCGTACGAGCCCTCGGGGACCGTGTAGTGGTAGGGGTCGTAGCCCCAGTTGTAGGCGTCCTTCGCGGCGCTCTTCGCCACGCACGCCTGCTGCTCGTCGGAGTCGGCGGCGTAGGAGGCCAGGTCGCAGTCCGGGACGGCCTGGTCGGACTTCTTCTCGGGGACGGTGGCGATGTCGAACGCGGGCAGCAGGTGCACGTACGACGTGCCGGCCGCGGCCAGTTCGCGCAGGTGCTTCGTGCCGTCGCTGCCGGTGTCGGTGAACGCGAGGTAGGTGCCCCGGTCCTTGGCCGGGACGGTGGTGTCCTCGGCGGAGAAGTCCCGGATGTGCAGCTCCTGGATCTGCGCGTCCTTCAGCGGCACGGCCCGGGGCTTCTTCAGACCCGTCCAGCCGCTGGGGGCGAGGGACTTGTCGTTCAGGTCGGTGACGAGGCTGCGCTCGGAGTCGGTGGTGAGGGCGGTGGAGTACGGGTCGGTGACCTTGTTGACGACCACCTTGCGGACGCTCGGCGCCCACACCGTGACGACGTAGCGGTAGGGCTTGTCCTTCCAGGACGGGGTGCCGGTGACGGACCAGACGCCGGTGGCGGTGTCGCGCCGCATCGGCACGGTGGTGCCGTCCAGGTCGAGGGCGACGGACCGCGCGGTCGGCGCCCAGACGGACAGGGTCGGCTTCCCGTGGTGGAGGACCGGGCCGAGGTCCGCCTTCGTGGCGTCGTAGACGTCGTCGAGGACTCCGGCGGTCTGCACGCCGGTGGCGGCCAGGACGGCGCCGTTCGGGGCGAGCTGGGAGACGGCGAGCTGACCGCCGAGGGCCTCGCGCACCCGGCCCCGGTCGCGCGGGTCGACCGACCAGGCCGTGTAGTCCTTCAGATGCGGGAACTTCGCTTTCTGCGCGTCGGTGAGCGTCGTCTTCGTCAGCCGCAGCCAGCGCTCGTCGTCGCTGGTCAGCGCGCCGTCCTTGACGGTGATCGAGCCGTCGTGGGAGTAACGCAGCTGGGTGGAGGCGGCGCCGTCGACGCCGTTGAAGGCGACGGTGTCCCGGTCGATCCAGATCGCCTTGGAGGTGGTGAGGTCGAGTGCGGCGGCGCTGCCCGCGGGCTGCGGGAGGAGGTACTGCTCCTGGCCGCCGAGCAGCCACACCTCGTGGCCGTTCGCTTTGAGGTCGAGGGCCTGGTCGGTGGGCAGGTCCTTGTCGTCGCCCTTGTGGATGATGTAGCTGAGGCTGGTGGCGCCGTCGGTGAGCGGCACCTCGAAGACGGCGCCGTACGCGTCGGTGCGCACCGGCTTCAGGGGGCTGGACCAGTCGGTGGGGTTCGCGGCGCCGGACCAGACGTGCAGGCCCCAGCCGTCGTAGTTCCCGTCGGCGCGGTGGTAGTGGAGGACGGCCTTGGTGGTGTCCTGCGCCGGGTAGTCGGCGGTGGGCCGCTCGGTGACGACGTCCGTCTTGCCCTGTTCAAGCCACACCTCACCGGTCTTGGTGACGTCGACGGAGCGGTCGGCGGAGACGTCCTTGTTCCCGTTCTTGTCGATGACGAGGAACCCTACGTTCGAGGCGCCGGACTTCAGCTTGACCCAGGCGAAGGCGCCGTAGGCGTCCCGGCCGGTGAAGGGGTGGCTGTCGGGCCAGTTCGTGGCCTCGCCGTCGGCGATGTCGCCCCAGGCGTACAGGCCCCAGTCCGGGTAGTCGCCGTCGGCGCGCTTGTAGTGGACGACGACGTGGTCGCGGGAGGAGGCGGTGGGGACCTCGGTGGCGGGCGGGGTGCCGGTGGTGCTGCTCGCGGTGGCGCTCGCGGTGCGGCCGGCCGGGTCGACGACGACCGCCTTGTAGCGCAGGGCGGTGCCGGCGGGGACGTCCTTGCCGAGGGTCTGGGTGACCTTGTACGGGGCGTGGTCGGCGGAGCCGAGGACCTGCCACTTGGCGTCGCCGACCTGGGCGGCGAAGACGACGCGGTTCAGCTGCCCGCCCTCGGGGCTCGCGGTGAGCTCGACGGTGCCGGTGGCTCCGGCGTCGGGGGCCTTGAGGGTGAGGGCCGGCGCGGTGGCCGGCCTGCCGAGCGGGGCGGCGGCCTTGAGGACGACGGCGCTGCCGGCCGGGACGGTCACGGTGATCTTCCTGTCGGCGTCGGTGGCCGTGGTGGCGCCGGTGCCGTAGATGCCGTGGAAGCGGGTGTTCGCGGAGCCCGTGGCGAAGGTCGCCGTCTTCGCCTCGGCGGCGTTGTTGAAGGCGACGACGTACTCGGTGCGGTCGCTTCCCGTGCGGGAGAAGGCGTAGACACCGGCGCCGTCGGCGGCGTAGCGCTCGGTCTGGACGCCGTCGGTCAGGGCCGGGTTGGCCTTGCGGAGCTTGGCGAGAGCCGCGATCTGCCGGTAGAGCGGCGCACTCGTGTCGTAGGAGTCGCTCGCGTGGGTGCGGTCGGTGCCGATCTCGTCGTCGTCGAGGTAGTCGGCGACCTTGGACGCGAACATGGTCTGGCGGGCGTCCTTGTCGCCGCCGGCTCCGGTGAAGCCCTGCTCGTCGCCGTAGTAGACGACCGGGTTGCCGCGGCTGAGGAACATCAGCTCGTTGGCGAGCCTGTCCTTGGCGAGCAGTTCGGCGTCGGTGGCCTTCGGGTCGTCCTGCTCCAGGAAGGAGCCGATGCGGCCCATGTCGTGGTTGCCGAGGAAGGTGACCTGCTCGTAGGCGTTGGCCTTGCCGGTCGTGTACGTGTAGTCGTCGCCGAAGACGGACGCCAGCTTCCGGGCGCTGCCGCCCTGGGAGGCGTAGGCGCGGGCCGCGTCCTGGAAGGGGAAGTCGAGGGTGGCGTCGAGACGGCCCTGGGTGACGTACGGGGCGGTGACGGAGGTGTCGGCGGAGTAGACCTCGCCGAACATGAAGAAGTTCCTGCGCCCGTGTGCGGCGGCGTACGCGTCGAGCGCGGTCGCCCACTGGGTCCAGAACTCCATGTCGACGTGCTTGACGGTGTCGATGCGGAACCCGTCGACACCGAAGTCCTTCACCCAGCGCTCGTAGATCTTCTCCATGCCCCGGACGACCTCGGGACGCTCGGTCCACAGGTCGTCGAGCCCGGAGAAGTCGCCGTACGTGGCCGACTCGCCCGCATAGGTCGAGTCGCCCCGGTTGTGGTACATCGCCGGGTCGTTGAGCCAGGACGGGACCTTGACGTCCTGGTCCGCGGCGGAGACGACCGGGGTACGCGGGAAGGAGCCGGTGCCGACGGCCGGGAACTTCTTGCCGCCGGCCGCGTAGTCGGCGTCGTCGAAGGGCTGCCCGTCCTTCGTCAGATAGGGGAAGGCGCCCTTGGAGAGGTAGCCGTAGGACTTCTCCCGGTAGTCGACGACGTCGGCGGTGTGGTTGGTGATGACGTCGAAGAAGACCTTCATGCCCTTGGCGTGTGCCGTGGCGATGAGGGCCTTGAGGTCGTCGTTGGTGCCGAAGTGCGGGTCGACCCGGGTGAAGTCGGTGATCCAGTAACCGTGGTAGCCGGCCGAGGCGTCGGAGCCGGTGCCCTGCACGGGCCGGTTCTTGAAGATCGGCGCCAGCCAGATCGCGGTGGTGCCGAGGCCCTTGATGTAGTCGAGCCGCCGGGTGAGGCCCTTGAGGTCTCCGCCCTGGTAGAAGCCCTTGTCGGTGGGGTCGTAGCCGGTGGCGAGCCGTGAACCGGTCAGGCCGCCCTTGTCGTTGGCGGTGTCGCCGTTGGCGAAGCGGTCCGGCATGACGAAGTAGAACTGCTCGCGGGTGTCGTCGTGCCGGGCGGGCTGAGCGGCCAGCGTCGCGTCGGACGGCGGGGCGGGCGGGGCGGCGGCATGGGCCGCGAGGGGCTGGACGAGCGCCGCGGCGAGGGCGACGGCGACTACGGCCGCGCCCCTTCCGCGGTGCGGACCACGGCGCTTCGGCGGCGCCGGCCATCTCGGTATCACAGGTGTGAACTCCTTGCGATTACGGCTCTCCCGGGCAGCGGACAGCACCGCCACCCGAACACCGCGGCACGGCCTCGATGCCGGGCGCCGGCGTGACCGTATCGCCCTCGCAAGGGTTGCAGCAAGAGATCTGCAACTCACAGCAAGAATTTGCACCTTCGGCCTTGACGTGTCCTTCTCAAGGGGCGCACCCTCACGGGTTGTTGACAGCCGTCACCTCGACAACCCGCCCTTCCGGAGCCGCACATGACCAGAGCACGACCGCTGCCGAAACCGCCCGGAGCACTCCGCCGCACCGCGACCGCCCTCGCCGCCGGTGCCCTCGCCCTGGCCGGGGCGGTGGCCCTGCCCGCGGCACCCGCCCGGGCGGACACCACGGTGAAGAACGACGTGATCGCCAACCTGTGGGAGTGGAACTGGGACTCCGTCGCCTCGGAGTGCACGAACATCCTGGGCCCGGCCGGTTACGGCGCCGTCCAGGTCGCCCCGCCCGCCGAGTCGCTCAAGCAGACGAACTACTACTGGTGGGACGTCTACCAGCCGTACTCGTACGACCTGAACTCCCGCTTCGGCTCGGCGGCGAAGTTCGCGTCCATGGTCAGCACCTGCCACGCGGCGGGTGTGAAGGTCTACACGGACGCGGTGATCAACCACACCGCCGCGCAGACCGGCACCGGCTACAACGGCACCACCCTCACCAGCAAGTACGACACCCCCGAGTGGGACCGGGCCGACTACCACGACTCGTCGTCCTGCCCGACCTCCGACCTCACCATCCAGGACTACTCGAACCTCACCCAGGTCCAGAACTGCGAACTGCTGGGCCTGCCCGACCTGAAGACCGGCTCGGACAACGTCCGGACGGGCATCGCGAACTTCCTCAACTCGCAACTCGCCCTCGGCGTGGACGGCTTCCGGGTGGACGCCGCCAAGCACATCCCGGAGGCGGACCTCGCGGCCGTCGAGTCGAAGCTGACGAACACCACGTCCGGCACGGCGCCGTTCGTCTTCCAGGAGATCTACCCGGGCTCCACCCCGCAGCCCTCGGACTACTACGCCTCCGGTGACGTCCTCGACTTCACCTACGCGAGCAAGCTCAAGTCGGCCTTCCAGGGCAACGTCTCCGACCTCTCCTCGATCGGGAGCAGCGGCATCCTGCCGGCCGCCAACTCGGTGTCCTTCGTGACCAACCACGACACCGAGCGCAACGGCCTGCACATGTCCTACAAGGACGGCGACACCTACCGGCTGGCCAACCTCTTCCAGCTCGCCTACAAGTGGTCGACGCCGACGGTGTACGCCAGCTGGGAGTGGACCCAGAGCGACCAGGCACCGCCGAACTCCGCCGGGTTCGTCACGAACACCGACTGCTCCGGCAGCTGGTACTGCCTGGACCGGGACACCGCGGTGGTCGGCATGGTGGCCTGGCACAACGCCGCGGGCTCCGCCGCCGTGTCCGACTGGCAGACCAAGTCCTCGAGCGTCATCGGCTTCGGCCGCAGCGGAGCGGGCTTCATCGCCCTCAACAACGGCTCCTCGGCGGCCACCTACACCTACACCACGGGGATGGCCGACGGCACGTACAAGAACGTGATCGACGGCGGCGCGTCCACCGTGACGGTGTCGGGCGGCAGCGCGTCGATCACCGTGCCGGCGAAGAGCGCGGTCGCCTTCTTCAACGCCTCCTACACCTGCACGGTGGGCTGCGGCGGTACGGGCGGCGGGGGCGGCGGCTCCACCTCGACGGTGAGCGCCACCTTCGACGAGTACGCCCCGACCACCTCCGGCACCAACGTCTACGTCGTCGGCTCCGTCGCGGCGCTGGGCGCCTGGGACACCTCGAAGGCCGTCGCGCTGTCGTCCGCCGGCTACCCGGTCTGGTCGGGCGAGGCGAGCGTGCCGATCAACACCTCGTTCACGTACAAGTACATCAAGAAGGACAGCTCCGGGAACGTGACCTGGGAGTCCAACGCCAACCGGTCGGCCACGACGACCGCTTCGGCGATCTCGCTGAACAACTCCTGGAACGTGGCGGACGCCGACGCGACCGACGTGACCTTCAACGAGTACGCGACGACCGACTGGGGCACCAACGTCTACGTCGTCGGGTCGATCGCGTCGCTCGGGTCCTGGAACACGGGCGACGCGATCCCGCTCTCCTCGGCCTCGTACCCGACCTGGAGCAAGCTGGTCATCGTCCCCAGGAGCACGGCCTTCACGTACAAGTACATCAAGAAGGACGGCTCCGGGAACGTGACCTGGGAGTCCGGCACGAACCGGTCGTACACGACCGGTTCGGCGAGCGGCTACACGACGAGCGACACCTGGAAGTAGGGCCTCAGCAGCTCGACTTGCCGGTGTAGATCGCGAGCGCCGTGTCCGCGCCCAGGGTGGCGGTGAACTGACCGCCGGAGTTCACCGTCACCGTGGTGCTGTTCTGCACGTTGCAGTACGAGCCGGCCGGCAGCGACGTCTGGTAGGTGCGGGTCAGGCTGCTCGTCTCGTGGTTGACGGCGACGTAGCCCTTGGCGCCCCGCCCGAAGGCGATCGCGTCGTTGCCGTCGTCCCACCAGTTCGTGACGGCCTCGCCGCGGGTGGCGTTGCGGAAGGCGACCATCGACCTGATCTCGGGCCAGGCGTGCTGGCACTTCCATCCGTCCTGCCAGCAGGCGTTCACCTGGCCGCCGTTGGGCGGTCCGGCGTCCTTGTCCGACCACTCGTAGCCGGAGTTGATGTCGGGGGCGCCGTAGGGCCAGGCCAGCATGAAGACGTTGGCCAGGGTGTAGGTGGCGCCGTCCTTGTAGTCGAGGGTGGAGCCGTTGCGCTCGGTGTCGTGGTTGTCGACGAAGACGGCGGCGGACGAGCTGCCCAGATACCCCCAGGCCTCGCCGTAGTTCTTCAGATAGGCGAGGTTCTCGCTGTTGAAGACCCGCTTGAGGTCGTAGGCGTAGCGGAACTCCTGGACGTCGCCGGTGCCGGTGTACTCGGTGGGCTGGACGGCCTCGCCCGAGCCGTAGATGACCTCCTGCTTCCAGTAGGCGGAAGGTTTCGTCAGCCGGGACTTGATGTCGGCGAGGTCCTCGGCGGGGATGTGCTTGGCGGCGTCGATCCGGAAGCCGTCGACACCGAGGCTCAGGAGGTCGTTGAGGTAGCCGGCGATGGTCTTGCGGACGTACTCCTCGCCGGTGTCGAGGTCGGCGAGCCCTTCCAGTTCGCAGTGCTGGACGTTCCAGCGGTCGGCGTAGTTGCTGATCTTCGAGGTGCAGTCGTCGAAGTCGTACGACGAGTACAGGCCGGGGTAGTCGTACTTGGTGTACGAGGAGCCGCCGGTGCCGGTGCCGCTGCCGGCCGACATGTGGTTGATCACGGAGTCGGCGACGACCTTCACGCCCGCCGCGTGGCAGGTGTTCACCATGCTCTGGAAGGCGGCACGGTCGCCGAGCCGGCCGGCGATCTTGTAGCTGACCGGCTGGTACGACGTCCACCACTGCGAGCCCTGGATGTGCTCGGCGGGCGGCGAGACCTGGACGTAGCCGTAACCGGCGGGACCGAGGGTGTTGGTGCACTCCTTGGCGACCGAGGCGAAGTTCCACTCGAAGAGGACGGCGGTGACGTCCTTGGTGCCGGGCGGGGAGCCCTGGGCGGTGAAGGGGATCGCCACCGCCGCCGCGGCGGCGAGCGCGAGGCCGCCCGCGGCGATTCTGCTTCTTCTGGACATGTGGGGGTTTCCTTCTCTATCGAAGGCCGGGCGCGCCGAAGGCCGTTGATCACCTTCCGCACACCCGCAGACTCTTTCTGCAATGTTTCTGAAACCTTTGCAGTGGCCAGATGTTAGAGGCCCGCTGTCCGGAAAGACAGCGGGCCGGTGCGGGATTGTTGAAAGAACGTGCGACGCCGGGCCTTCACTGCCCGGTTGGCCGGTTTGTCAGGCGGTCGTCCACCAGACCGTGGTGTCCGCGGGCAGTTTCGTCTCGCCGCCCGTGGTCTCGGCGGTCTCGTCGCTGGCGAGCAGCACCCGGCCGTAGGAGGGGACGATCACCGACTCGCCGCCGGTGTTGGCCACGCACACGAACTCCCCGCGCCGGAAGGCGAGGACGCCCTCGGGGGCCTTGAGCCACTCCACGCCGTCGCCGGCGCCGAGGTCCGGGTGGGCGCGGCGGGCGGCGAGAGCGGTGCGGTACAGCTCGAGGGTGGAGCCGGGGACGCCGGTCTGGGCCTCGATGCTCAGTCCGGCCCAGCTGTCCGGCTGCGGGAGCCAGCTGCCGCCGGCGCCGAAGCCGTACGAACTGCCCTCGCGCGTCCAGGGGATGGGGACCCGGCAGCCGTCGCGGAAGCCGTCCTGGCCCGCGCCGCGGAAGTAGGCGGGGTCCTGGCGGACCTCGTCGGGCAGGTCGGTGACGTCGGGCAGTCCGAGTTCCTCACCCTGGTAGACGTAGGCGGAGCCGGGCAGCGCCAGCATGAGGAGGGTGGCGGCGCGGGCGCGGCGCAGTCCGAGGTCACGGTCACCGGCGGTGCGGATCTGGGTGCCGAGGCCGGGCGGGTTGGCGAAGCGGGTGGCGTGGCGGGTGACGTCGTGGTTGGAGAGCACCCAGGTGGCCGGGGCGCCGACCGGGCGCATGGCGTCCAGGGTGCGGTCGATGACGACGCGCAGCTCCTCCGCGTCCCAGGCGGTGCTCAGGTACTGGAAGTTGAAGGCCTGGTGGAGCTCGTCGGCGCGGACGTAGTGCGCGGTGCGCTCCACGGTCGGGGTCCACGCCTCGGCGACGAAGATCCGCCCACCCGTCTCCCGCCCCCGCCCTTCTGACGAAGGCCCTTCGGGCCCTTTCCCCTTTCCGCTGTACTCGTCGAGGATGTGCCGCCACTGCCGGTAGATCGTATGGACGCCGTCCTGGTCGAAGAACGGCATGACATCGTTGCCCAGCAGCTTCACCTGGTCCCGGCTGCCGAGGTCGGGCAGTCCCGCCGCCTTGACCAGGCCGTGGGCGACGTCGATCCGGAAGCCGTCGACGCCCATGTCGAGCCAGAAGCGCAGGATGGAGCGGAACTCGTCGCCGACGGCGGGGTGTTCCCAGTTGAAGTCGGGCTGCTCCGGGGCGAAGAGGTGCAGGTACCACTCGCCCGGGGTGCCGTCGGGTTCGGTGACCCGGGTCCAGGCGGGGCCGCCGAAGATGGACTCCCAGTCGTTGGGCGGCAGTTCGCCGTTCTTCCCCTTGCCGGGCCGGAAGTGGTAGCGGTCGCGCGACGCGGAGCCGGTTCCTTCGGCGAGCGCCCGCTTGAACCATTCGTGCTGGTCGGAGGAGTGGTTGGGGACGAGGTCGACGATGATGCGCAGGCCCAGCGTGTGGGCGTCGCGGATCAGCGCGTCGGCGTCGAGGAGGGTGCCGAACATGGGGTCGACGGCGCGGTAGTCCGCGACGTCGTAGCCGGCGTCGGCCTGCGGCGAGGCGTAGAACGGGCTCAGCCACACGGCGTCCACGCCGAGGTCGCGCAGGTAGGGGAGTCTGGAGCGCACACCTTCCAGGTCGCCCATGCCGTCGCCGTTGCTGTCGGCGAAGCTGCGCGGATAGACCTGGTAGATCACCGCGTCCCGCCACCAGTCGCGGCGTTGGGCGACGGTGGCGACGGCGGACTGCGGTGCCGGGGCGGCGGACTGCTGCTGGCTCATGGCTTCCTTGATGCGTAACTCGGTTCGGGTCATGGGGGCTTGCATACGGCTGCGGGTGTACGGCTGCGGGTGCGGGCCGGGGTCGGTCCGGGGTGGCGTCGCCGCGCGGGGTGTGCGAGGCGGCCGCGGTGCCGGCGGGGTGTTGTGGTCCCCCGGTCAGTAGAACCGGGGGGACACCGCGGCCGCCACCCGCGCGCGGAGGCGCGCGGGAGCCCTCGGAGGCAGGGGGTTCACCCCTTCGTGCCGCCTGCCGTCAGGCCGGTCACCAGGTTCTTCTGCACGAGGTAGAAGAACACGGAGACGGGTATCGCGACGAGGACGGCGGTGGCGGCCATGAGGTTGCGCTGGGCGTCGTGCTCGCTGACGAAGCTCTGCAGGCCGACGGCGAAGGTGTACTTCGTGTCGTCCAGCATGAAGGTGGAGGCGAAGGCGACCTCGCCGAAGGCGGTGATGAAGTTGTAGAAGGCGGCGACGGCGAGACCGGGTTTGGCGAGCGGCAGGATGAGCCGCACGAAGGTGCCGAAGGGGCTGAGGCCGTCGACGCGTCCCGCCTCGTCGATCTCGAAGGGGATCGTGTCGAAGTAGCCCTTGAGCAGCCAGGCGCTGTAGGGCACGGCGGTGGAGCAGTAGACGAGGATCAGGCCGAGGTAGCTGTCGATGAGCCGCAGGTCCGACAGGATCTGGTACATCGGCACGATGAGCACGGCGATCGGGAACATCTGGGTGACCAGCAGGACCCACATGAGCTTCCGGTAGCCGGGGAAGCGCATCCGGGAGACGGCGTAGCCGGTGGTGGCGGCGACCATCACCCCGATGAGGGTGGTGCCCAGGGAGACGATCAGCGAGCTCTTCATCCAGTAGAAGAAGTTCGTGTGCCCGAGGACGAAGCTGTAGTTGTCGAACGTCATCTTCTTCCAGATGCCGCCCGGGTGGAGGTAGTCGTCCTTGTCCGGTCCGAGGGACAGGAAGACCAGCCAGGCGATCGGGAAGAGCGCGGTCAGCGCCGCCACGGTGAGCACGCCGTGGGAGGCGAGGGAGGCGAGGGGGCCGCGCCGGCCGCGTCCGCGCTGCTTGCGGGGGGCGCCGGCGGGGGCCGGCCCGGCCGCGGGTGCGGGGGTCTCTACGGTGGTGGTGGTCATGGGAGTCCTGCCTCAGATCGCGAGCTGCTGCTCGTTGCGGTTCAGCCAGCGGCGGTAGAAGGAGGTGAAGACGATCAGGATGGCCAGCAGCAGGATGCCGTAGGCGGCGGACTGTGCGAAGTCACGCGGCTGCTGTCCGAAGCCGAGGTAGTACGCCCAGGTGACCAGGATCTGCGCGTCGGGCGCGGTGTTGCCGAAGAGCAGGAAGATGACGGCGAACTGGTTGAAGGTCCAGATGATGCCGAGCAGGACGACGGTGGAGCTGACGGACCTGAGACCGGGCAGGGTGACGTGGCGGAACTGCTGCCAGGCACTGGCTCCGTCCATCTCGGCGGCCTCGTAGAGGGTGGAGTCGATGGACTGCAGGCCGCCCAGCAGGGAGACCATCATGAACGGCACGCCGCACCAGGTGTTGACCATGATGGCGGCGAACCGCTGCCAGAAGGTGTCCTCGAGCCACAGGGGTGCCGGCAGGTGCAGGAAGTCGAGGGCGGAGTTGATGATGCCGCCGTCGGCGAGCATGAAGCGCCAGCCGAACACCGTGACGAAGGTGGGCACGGCCCACGGCAGGATCAGGATCAGCCGGTAGAGGGTGCGGCCGCGCAGGTTCTGCTGGTTGAGCATGAGCGCGAGGCCCAGGCCGAGGGTGTAGTGCAGGGTGACGCAGAGGGCGGTCCAGACGATCGTCCACAGGAAGTGCGACCAGAAGCGGTCGTAGGACGTCGGCCCGAAGAGGATGTCCTTGTAGTTGTCGAGCCCGATGAACTTGTACGTCGCGTCGATGTGGTTGACGCCGATGGTGCGGGCCGTGTTGAGGCTGTTGGCGTCGGTGAGCGTGAGCCAGAGGCCGTAGATCAGGGGGTAGATCACGAGGACGCCGAGGACGACCACCACCGGGGCGATCATCACATAGGCGTACCAGTGCTTCTGGTAGCCGTGCCTGAGGCGCCGGCCCAGCCCGGGGCGAGGCGCGCTGTCACCGCGGCGCTTGCCGGTCGCGCGGTCGATGGCGACTGTCATGGTTCGACAACCTTCTCGGAGGTCTGGGGTGGTGGGAAGGGGCCGGGCACCGGCCACGGGCGGTGGCCGCAGCCGGGTGGCCACGGGCGGTGGCCGCCGGATCTCTCCCCCCACGAAGCGGAGATCCGGCGGCCACCGTCGGGGCTCACTTGCTGAAGTCGGGGACCAGCTTCTGGATGGCGACCTCGGCGTTGCTCAGACCCTGGTCCAGGGACTCCTTGCCGCCGGCGACCTTCGGCAGTTCGGTGTCGAGCGGACCCCACAGGGAGCTGTACTCGGGCAGGGCCGGGCGGGGCTGGGCGGCGGCGAGCACGCCCTGGTAGCCGGCGATGCCCGGGTCGGCCTTGACCTCGGCGGTGTACGCGTCGTCACGGGTGGGCAGCGTGGAGTTCTTCAGCGCGATGGTCGCCTGGGACTTCGCGGAGGTCATGAAGTTGACGAACGTCAGCGCAGCGGCCTGGTGGGCCTTGTCCGAGCCGGCGTAGACGGAGAGGTTGTGGCCGCCGGTCGGGGCGCCCGCCTTGCCGGTGGAGCCGGCCGGGACGGTGGCGATGCCAAGGTTCGACTTGTCGCTGAACGCCGAGCCCTTGTAGAAGTTGGTGATCTCCCACGGGCCCTGGATGATCGCGGCGACCTTGCCGTTGACGAACGCGTCCTGGATGTGGGCGTAGGCGTCGGCGGTGGTGTCGGCCTTGTGCAGGCCCTTGCCGGAGAACGTGCCGAGCCAGGTGCCGTAGGCCTTCTTGGCGGCGTCGGAGTTCACGGTGATCTTCTTCGCGGAGGCGTCGACGGTGTCGGTGCCCTCGCCGTAGAGGAAGCACTGCGCGTAGTACGCCTGGGTGGAGCCCCAGTAGCCGTCGGCGCCGGTCTTGGCCTTGACCTTGGCGGCGTCGCTCTTCAGTTCGTCCCAGGTCTTGGGCGCCTCGGTGATGCCGGCCTTCTTGAACAGGGCCTTGTTGTAGACCAGCGCGAGGGTGTCGGTGACCAGCGGGACGCCGTAGGTCTTGCCCTCGTACTGGGCCTGCGTGATCAGGTTCGCCTTGAACTGCGACTTGTCCTTGAGTGCCTCGGTGCCGTCGAGCGGCAGGAAGTAGCTCTTCTTGGCGAACGCGGGGGTCCAGCCGACCTCGGAGCGCAGCAGGTCCGGGGCGCCCTGGGAGCCGGCGGCCGTGTCGAACTTGTTCTGCGCCTGGTCGAAGGGCACGTTGACGTACTTGACCTTGATGTTCTTGTGGGCGGCCTCGAACTCCTTGACGAGGGCCTTGTACGTCGGTGCCTCGTTGGTGGCGTTGGAGGTGTCCCACCAGGTGATGGTCACCGGGCCGTCGGCCTTGCCGCTGTCGTCGCCGCTTCCGCCGCAGGCCGTCGCCGCGAGGGCGAGGGACACCACAACCGCACCGGCCGCTATGCCACGCCGCATGATCTCTCCTTGAGGGTGAAAGCCCGTGTAGCTGCGGGAGGCAGCCCCGTCCGCTGCTCCCGCTGACTTGCCGACCGCGCCGTTGCCGCCGCCGGGCGACGAGAACGTAACAGCGATGTAAGCGGCGCGAAAGGTCTTGCAGCAAAAAAGTGCAAGAAAACGTGAGAGTTACCCGGCCGTGACCTGCGCCCCACCCCCGCGTGACCTGAATTCCCCGCTGTCCGACAGCCCGTGGGACACTTGTGCAAGACTCTGCAAGCTCTTGCCGAACGTTTCAGGCACAGGACCATCCCCTTGCGAGGCGTGGCCCACTCCGACCGGAAGGACCAGGGAGCGCGATGACGCAGCAACCCTCAGCAGGCCGTTCGCGCGGGCGCGCACGGCGCCCGGTCGGTGGGCAGGGCGAGACACGGCCGGTACAGTCCACTTCTGTGACCATCCGGCTTGCGGACATCGCCGCCCAGGCGGGGGTGAGCGAAGCGACCGTCAGCCGTGTCCTGAACGGCAAACCGGGCGTCGCCTCCACCACCCGCCAGTCCGTGCTGGCCGCGCTGGACGTGCTCGGCTACGAGCGTCCGGTACGGCTGCGCCAGCGCAGCGAGGGTCTGGTCGGCCTGATCACCCCGGAGCTGGAGAACCCGATATTCCCGGCCCTGGCGCAGGTCATCGGGCAGGCGCTCACCCGCCAGGGCTACACGCCGGTGCTGGCCACCCAGACCCCGGGCGGCTCCACCGAGGACGAGCTGACCGAGATGCTGGTCGACCGCGGGGTCGCCGGCATCATCTACGTGTCCGGTCTGCACGCCGACACCACCGCCGACATGACGCGCTACGAGCGGCTGCGGGCTCAGGGCGTGCCGTTCGTCCTGGTGGACGGGTTCTCGCCGAAGGTGCAGGCGCCGTTCATCTCCCCCGACGACCGGGCCGCGATGACCCTGGCGGTGACGCATCTGGTGTCGCTGGGCCACACCCGGATCGGCCTGGCGCTCGGACCGAAGCGGTTCGTGCCCGTGCAGCGCAAGATCGAGGGGTTCGTCCGGGCGGTGCAGGACCAGCTGGGCCTGTCGGCGGACGACGTCGAGTCGCGTCTGGTGCAGCACTCGCTGTACACCCTGGAAGGCGGTCAGGCGGCCGCCCTGGCGCTCATCGAGCGGGCCTGCACGGCGGTGGTGTGCGCGAGCGACATGATGGCGCTGGGCGCGATACGCGCGGCCCGGCAGCGGGGTCTCCAGGTGCCGCGGGACTTCTCCGTGGTGGGCTTCGACGACTCCCCGCTGATCGCGTTCACGGACCCGCCCCTGACGACGGTCCGCAAGCCGGTCCCGGCGATGGGACAGGCCGCGGTGCGCACGCTGCTGGAGGAGATCGGCGGTACGCCGGCCCCGCACAGCGAGTTCGTGTTCATGCCGGAACTGGTGGTACGGGGTTCCACGGCATCGGCGCCGAAGGGCGCGTGAGGCGCACGGGACCCGCAGCGCCGCCCCGGGTCGTCCACAAGGAGGACGGCGGCACCCCGGCACCCTCCCTGCGCCGTAGGACGTGCGACCGGAACCCGACCAGGGGATGATCGGGGGGAGAGGGCTTTTCTGGCAGACTTTGTGCCCATGGGGAAAACGACCGTGACGCCGCCGCAGGAAGGCCGTGACGAGGCCGTTCCACAGCCCCCCGCGGCCATGTCGGCGCGTGCGCCGCAACCGTCCGCACCGCCCTCGCTCCTCACCCGGCTGCGCAGCCCGAGCCGCCCCCGGCTGTGGTTCGAGGTCCTTCTGATCGCGGTCAGTTACTGGACGTACTCCCTCGTCCGCAACGCGGTGCCCGAGCAGCGCGGCGAGGCGCTGCGCAACGCGGACTGGATCTGGAGCGTCGAGCACCACCTCGGCATCGCCGTGGAGCTGTCGGTCAACCACACCGTGAACTCGGCGACCTGGCTGATCGTCGGCATGAACTACTACTACGCGACACTGCACTTCGTGATCACGCTGGGTGTCCTGACGTGGCTCTACCGCAGCCATCCGGGCCGTTACGCGGCCACCCGCACGGTGCTGTTCGCGACGACGGGCGTGGCGCTCGTCGGCTACTACCTGTATCCGCTCGCCCCGCCCCGCCTGATGACCGGCACCCGTTTCATCGACACGGTGATGGTCCACCAGACCTGGGGCTCGATGGCCTCCGGCGACCTGAAACACGTCTCGAACCAGTACGCGGCGATGCCGTCGATGCACATCGGCTGGTCCCTGTGGTGCGGCCTGACCGTCTTCGCCCTGGCGAAAGCCCCCTGGGCGCGTGTCCTGGGCCTCCTCTACCCGGCGGCGACCCTCCTCGTCATCGTGGCCACGGCCAACCACTTCTGGCTGGACGCGGTGGGCGGCATCCTCTGCCTGACCTTCGGTTTCACGGTGGCGAGGCTCTGGTACGGGGCCACCCCGTACGCCTTGCCGAGAGCAGTCCCGACCGGGGTGTCTCCCGACGGGACGCCCGGACTCCGGCTGCGGCACGGTGCGTCCCCGGACGGGTCGCTCGCACTTCGGCTGCGGCGCGGTGCGTCCCCGGACGGGTCGCTCGCACTTCGGCTGCGGCGCGGTGCGTCCCCGGACGGGTCGCTCGCACTTCGGCTGCGGCGCCGTGGGGGCTGGTCGCGCAGTTCCCCGCGCCCCTGGAAGTCACCCGACCCGGAGCCCCGAACCTCGGGCACCTCGACCGAACGCGACAGACCGACTCCGTGAGGCCCACGTAACGGGGCCGCGACGGCGCCGCACCGAACCACGCACCCCAGCCACCCCCAGGGGCGCGGGGCTCTGCCGACATGCGGCTCCGCCGCGGGGCGCGACCAGCCCCCACGGCGCCGCACCGTGAACACGGCCGAGCCGCCCGCAGGGCACTACGCCGAGTAGAACCGCTCCTCCACAACCCCTCGCGCGCGCCGTGTGACCCGCCGGTAGGCGTCCAGCATGTCGCCCACGTGCCCCGCCTCGTACCCCAGGTACCGCCCCACCGCCGTGAGCTCCCGGCTGTCGGAGGGAAACGTGTCGCCCGCCCGCCCCCGGACCAGCATCACGGCGTTGCGCACCCGGGTGGCGAGCACCCACGCCTCGTCCAGCACCTCCGCGTCCTCGCCGGACACGAGCCCCGCCGCGCACGCCGCCCGCAGCGCGTCCCGCGTCCGCGTGGTGCGCAGCCCCGGCACCTCCCACCCGTGCCGCAGCTGCATCAGCTGCACGGTCCACTCCACGTCGGAGAGCCCGCCGGGTCCGAGTTTGGTGTGCAGTTTGGGGTCGGCCCCGCGCGGCAGCCGCTCGGACTCCATACGGGCCTTCAGCCGCCGGATCTCCCGCACCGCGTCGTCGCCGAGCCCCCGGGCCGGGTACCGCAGCGGGTCGATGAGCTCGACGAACCGGCGTCCCAGGTCCTCGTCCCCGCCGACCGGCTCGGCGCGCAGCAGGGCGTGCGACTCCCACACCAGGGACCACCGGCGGTAGTACGCCTCGTACGACGTGAGGGTCCTGACCATCGGCCCCGACTTGCCCTCGGGCCGCAGATCGGCGTCGATGAGCAGCGGCGGGTCGGCGCTGGGCACCTGGAGCAGGCGGCGCATCTCGGCGACGACCTTGTTGGCGGCCTCGGCGGCCTCCCGTTCCTCGACGCCGTCGCGGGGTTCGTGCACGAAGACGACGTCGGCGTCGGACCCGTAGCCCAGTTCGTGGCCGCCGAAGCGGCCCATGCCGATGACGGCGAAGCGGGTGGGCAGCTCCTCCCCCCAGCCGTCCTGGACGACGGCGCGCAGGGTGCCGGCGAGGGTGGCGGCGGTGAGGTCGGAGACGGCGGCGCCGACGCGGTCGACGAGGGCGCCCGGGTCGGGTTCGGCGGGTTTGGTCTCGGTGCCGTAGGAGTCGACGATGTCGCCGGCGGCGGTGCGGAACAGCTCGCGCCGCCGGACGCCGCGTGCGGCGGTGACGGCCTGCCCGGCGTTCCCGGCGCGGCCGACGGCGGCGACGATCTCCTGCTCCAGCTGGGCGCGGCCGCGCGGTTCGAGGCCGCCGCCGTCGCCGTCGCCGAGCAGGGAGACCGCCTCGGGGGCGCGCAGCAGGAGGTCGGGGGCGAGGCGTCCGGCGGACAGTACGCGGGCGAGGTTCTCGGCGGCGACGCCCTCGTCGCGCAGCAGGCGCAGGTACCAGGGGGTCTTGCCGAGGGCGTCGGAGACCTTGCGGAAGTTGAGGAGTCCGGCGTCGGGGTCGGCGGAGTCCGCGAACCAGCCGAGCAGGACGGGCAGCAGGGTGCGCTGGATGGCGGCGCGGCGGCTGACGCCGGAGGCGAGGGCCTCGATGTGGCGCAGGGCGGCGGCGGGGTCGGCGTAGCCGAGGGCGACGAGGCGGGCGCGGGCGGCCTCGGGGCTGAGGCGGGCCTCGCCGGGGGCGAGCTGGGCGACGGCGTCGAGGAGGGGGCGGTAGAAGAGCTTCTCGTGCAGCCGGCGTACGGCGCTGCTGTGCCGGCGCCATTCGCGCTGCAGCTCGGCGACGGGGTCGGTGCGCAGGCCGAGGGAGCGGCCGAGGCGGCGCAGGTCGGCCTGGTCCTCGGGGACGAGGTGGGTGCGGCGCAGCCGGTAGAGCTGGATGCGGTGCTCCATGGAGCGCAGGAAGCGGTAGGCGTCGTCGAGCTGGACGGCGTCGGCGCGGCCGACGTAGCCGCCGGCGGCGAGGGCCTGGAGGGCGTCGAGGGTGGTGCCGCTGCGCAGTCCGGCGTCGGCGCGGCCGTGCACGAGCTGGAGCAGCTGGACGGCGAACTCGACGTCCCGCAGCCCGCCGGGCCCGAGTTTGAGTTCGCGCTCGACCTCGGCGGCGGGGATGTTCTCGACGACGCGGCGGCGCATCTTCTGCACGTCGGTGACGAAGTTCTCGCGTTCGGCGGCCTGCCAGACGAGGGGGCCGACGGCGGCGACGTACTCCTCGCCGAGTTCGAGGTCTCCGGCGACGGGGCGGGCCTTGAGGAGGGCCTGGAACTCCCAGGTCTTGGCCCAGCGCTGGTAGTAGGCGAGGTGGCTGGAGAGGGTGCGTACGAGGGGTCCGTTGCGGCCCTCGGGCCGGAGGTTGGCGTCGACGGGCCAGATGGTGCCCTCGACGGTGGTCTCGGAGCAGATCCGCATCATGTGGGCGGCGAGCCGGGTGGCGGCGTGCAGCGCCTTGCGCTCGTCGGCGCCCTCGACGGCCTCGCTGACGAAGATGACGTCCACGTCGGAGACGTAGTTCAGCTCGTGGCCGCCGCACTTGCCCATGGCGATGACCGCGAGCCGGCAGATCTCGGCGGCGTCGGGGGCGTCGGCGCGGGCGATGGCGAGGGCGGCGCGCAGGGTGGCGGTGGCGAGGTCGGCGAGTTCGGCGGCGGACTGGGCGACGTCGGTGGTGCCGCACACGTCGCGGGCGGCGATGGACAGCAGGCAGCGGCGGTAGGCGACACGCAGGGCGACGGGGTCGCCGGCCTCGGCGAGCCCGCGTTCGAACTCCTCCACGCCGGGGTGCAGGTCGCGCGGCTCGTAGGTGACGAGGACGCGCCAGTCGCCGGAGTGCCGGGTGAGGTGGTCGGCGAGGGCGGTGGAGGCGCCGAGCACCCCGAGCAGCCGGTCGCGCAGGGGTTTGGCGGCGGTGAGGGTGTCGAGCAGTTCGTGCCGGTCGGTGGGGCCGGGCTGGGCCTCCAGCAGCCGTACGAGGCCCCGCAGGGCGAGGTCGGGGTCGGCGGTGGCGGCGAGGGCCTCCAGCAGGATGGGATCGCTGCGGACGGGCATCAGCTCGGCGCTGTCGAGCAGCCGCTCGGCGGCGGCCGGATCGGTGAAACCGTGCCGCAGCAGCCGAGTGAAGGTACTGCTCCTGCGCCCCGGCGCCGTCATCCCGGCCTCCTGCTGTCCGCGTCGTGCGGGTACGCCCGTCCTGCCCGCCCGTCCTGCCCGCCCGATCAAGGTGCTACGGCCCTGAGCCTATCCGCAGAGCCGCCGGGAAGCCCTGGGCGGAGCAGGCGGAGTAGCGTTCATCAGGTCTTCATCCCACGGGCTGGATGCCGTGGAACCGGGAAAGATTGGCGTGAGCATGCTCAGTCCGCACCGCCGCACCACACCACCCGCGCTTCCCCCACCGGAGGTCGATGTGCCCGGCACTTCAGCAGGTCCCCGCTCCCGCTCCGCGCACCGCCGTGTCCGCGCCGCCCTGGCAGCCACGCTGGCGGCCGCCGCGACCGCCGTCGGCGCCCTCACCGGAGCCGGCCCCGCCCACGCGGCGGCGTCCGCCGTACCGGCCCCGGACCACGTGGTCGTCGTGGTCTTCGAGAACCACGGCTACAGCCAGGTGATCGGCTCCTCCAGCGCCCCCTACATCAACTCCCTCAAGTCCGGCGGCGCCGACCTCACCCAGGCGTACGGGGTGACCCACCCGAGCCAGCCGAACTACTACGCCATGTTCTCCGGCTCCACCCAGGGCCTCACCGGCGACGCCTGCGTCACGCCGGGCTTCTCCTCGGCCGCGAACCTGGCCTCCGAGGTCCTTGCCGCCGGCCGCACCTGGGCCAGCTACAACGAGTCACTCCCGAGCCAGGGCTCCACGACCTGCACCAGCGGCACCTACGCCCAGAAGCACAACCCCTGGTTCGGCTTCAGCAACGTCCCCACCTCCTCGGCGAAGACCTTCGCCCAGTTCCCCACCGACTACACGACGCTGCCGCAGATGTCGTACGTGATCCCGAACCTGTGCAGCGACATGCACGACTGCTCGGTGGCCACCGGCGACACCTGGCTCAAGACCAACCTCGGCGCGTACGCCACCTGGGCTAAGACCCACAACAGCCTGCTCGTCGTCACCTTCGACGAGGACAACGGCCTGACCGGCAACCGCATCCCGACGGTCCTCTACGGCCAGCAGGTCACCCCGGGCTCGTCCTCCTCGACGACGTACACCCACTACGACGTCCTGCGCACCCTGGAGGACACCCAGGGCCTCACCACCCACGCGGGCGCGGCATCCTCCGGTAAGGACATCACGGGCATCTGGACGCCCTGACGGCGCTGTGCACAGGGAGGGGCGCCAGCGGAAGGACGGCACCCTTCCCTTCGCCCCGAGCCGGACGGAGACCGGGCGTCTCCCCCGGAAAAACCTCGTCCGGATCGCCAGGAGTGCGTCGAAAATCGCGTTACGTACTTCTCTACTCAGTCCTCTCTTGCAGCTTTCACGGTGGAACTCCGAGTTTGAACTCTCACCGGTCTCGGCGTCGGGTGAGAACTGAACGGAGGAAGCCCGCAGCTTGGCGGCATGCACGGCTGAGGGGCGCCTCTGCACGATCGGGCCTGGCAGGCCGACCAATCCCGGCCGGAACGCCCGGTCAGCGGCCCGTGAGCCAGTCCACCAGGTCGTAGACCACGCGGCAGTAGGGATCGTGGGTGTCCTTCCGCAGGCGCTCCAGCTCCCCTGTCTCCAAGAGGACCGGAAGCACGGCGTGCGCTCCTGTCACATCGGCGACGACAGAGCCGTCCTCGCCCCGAAGGGGAAGGTCGACACCGAAGGACGGAGCGTCCTGGGAGGTGGGGGTGTCCAGGTAGAGACGACACGTTCCCTGGTCGAGAAGCAGAAAACCCCGCAGGCGCAGTTCCGCGGGCTCATCGGGCTCTGCCGGAACGGAGAAGGCCGCCGCCGCGGCCCGCAGCGCGTCCGAGAGATGGAACCGCGGACGCTCGACGAAACCGTGAACAGCGGCGGTGGCGTCGACCACCGGGATTCCGAAGACATCGCGCGGCGCCTCCTCGACCTCGCTGTCGGAGCAGTCGGCCCATGCGCTGCGCAGGGCGGCCGCGAGATCCTCTGCGGGGATGTTCGCTCCGTGTGTGTCCGTGAGCGGCACGTCAAAGGCAACCGATGTGTCGAATTGCTGTCCGTCCCACAGAACAACCCGGCCGACACCGCGCCGATCGGGAGCATGCACGACACCCCGCACGAGCCGGACTCCCCGCCCGAACGCGAACACGGTGACCATGCCCAGCATTTCATCTGCCAGCTGCGCCTGCAGACCGGACAGACCCGCCTCGTCCCACATCATCGATCGACCCGTCACACGTGGTTCAACGCGTCAGGACACTTCTTGACACCCTGGCAGTAGGCCGTGATCACGCCGATCTTGTCATCGTGGTCGGCGAGTTTGTACTTGTGGTTGGCAGTCTCCCAGTGGTACTGCGCGACGACCTTCACACGAGCGACAATGATGCCGAGACGGTCGTACAGCACAGCGCCGTACAGCTTCCGGGTCTTCGTGCTCCCCTTCTCGGGGTGTTCACTCACCGCCACCTTGATGACCTTGCTGCTGTGGATGTTGTGGGGCCCGGAGAAGTGGACCCAGCCGAACGCACTGTTGCCCTGCCGGGTAGGGATGTAACGGCCGTCCGCGTCGTGGCCCACGAACTTCACCACGCTCCAGTGGCTGCCGGCGGCCTCATCGGTTGCCGCCCCTGCGTCGTCTCCACGGGCGCGGCAGAAGATCTTCACCCGGCGTCCTGCTCCACGCTTGACCTTCGTGATGGAGGAAGCAGCCGTGCGTCGTCCTCTTGGCGGGCCCGACGTCCAGCGTCGGCAACTGGAGCATCTGCTCCTCGTCAGCGAGATGCGGAACGTCGAGATTCAGGTCATGCCCTGGACCGCTGGGAACATGCCGGCCTTGCCGGGCCGTTCACCTTGGTGAAAACCAAGGATGAGCGCAGGATCGCCTACACGGAGGTACAGGGCGACAGCCGGGTTCATACCGAACGCTCTAAGGTACGGGAGCTGGAGGCGGCCTACGGGATCCTTCGCGCTCAGGCGCTCACCCCGGCCGAGTCACGGGCATTGGTCAGGACGACATTGGAAGCGGGATGAGCAGAGACGTGACCGGACGGAACGTCGAAATTCTCGCCTGGTTCAAGAGCAGTTACAGCGCAGGGGACGGCGGACAGTGCATAGAGGTCGCCATGCACCCGCACACCGTTCAGGTACGGGACTCCAAGGACACAAACCGTCCTGATCTGGCTGTGGGATCGACGGCGTGGACCGCGTTCCTCGGGTTCGCCGTCAACCGGCTCGGCTGAGTCGCCGCTTCGCTGCCATGCCCTGTGGCTCAGAAGCGTCACAGGGCAGAGGAGTATCCGGGGCCGGTCCGGCGCTCGGTGCTCCGACCGCAGGTCGTGGCCTTACCGGCAGGAAGAGCGGCGTCGGTCAGGGACGGCCGCCGTCTTCCAGCCACGTCCCGTCGCGCATGATGAGTCTGCCGCGCAGTTCCGGCTCGCCGCGCCATGCGCGCACAGTCTTCGGCACCACGCGGATGTACATGAAGGAACCCTCCTCCGCACGGGGGTCCCACCCGAACTTGGCGGCGAAGGCCTCCGCCGCGTCTGCGGGCACGTCCTGGTCCGGGAAGCATTCCGCCGCACCCTGGAGAAGCACCACGTCGGAGGTGTCCGGCAGCGCCAGGCGCACGCGCGGCTCCTCGCGGACGTTCCGCGCGGTCGCGGAAGCGGCACCGGTGCACATCCACACCGCGCGCCCGTCCCACAGGAACCACAGCGGCACCTGGTGCGGACCGTGATCAGGATGGGCTGTCGACACCCACACATCCCGCTCGACGTGGAGCCGTTCCAGGGTGTCGCGCCTGCGCTCCACCGCCCGGCGGCGAACGATCCCCGAGTTCTGCATGAGTACCGACCCTAGCCAGCGCGCTCAGAGCGCGCATGAGGCGAGGGGCCTACTTCCTGCGACCGATCCCCCCGACGTGCGAAGGGACCGACGGTCGTCAGCCGTCGGCCCCCGGCGTCGGGTGTCGGGCCGGTGCAGAGTCCTCTCCGAGCCGCCCCTACAGCACCGGCAGGTTCTTGCGGAGTTCGAAGGCGGTGACCTCCGAGCGGTACTCCTCCCATTCCGAGCGCTTGTTGCGGAGGACGAAGTCGAAGACGTGTTCGCCGAGGGTCTCGGCGACGAGGTCGCTGCGTTCCATCAGGGTGAGGGCCTCGCCGAGGTTCTGCGGCAGGGGCTCGATGCCCATCGCGCGGCGCTCGGCGTCGGAGAGGGCCCAGACGTCGTCCTCGGCGCCCGGGGGGAGTTCGTAGCCCTGCTCGATGCCCTTGAGGCCGGCGGCGAGGAGGGCGGCGTAGGCGAGGTACGGGTTGGCGCCCGAGTCCAGGGAGCGGACCTCCACGCGCGCGGAGCCGGTCTTGCCGGGCTTGTACATCGGGACGCGGACCAGGGCCGAGCGGTTGTTGTGGCCCCAGCAGATGTACGAGGGGGCCTCGCCGCCCGCGCCCGCGGTCCGGGCCGCGCCGCCCCAGATGCGCTTGTAGGAGTTGACCCACTGGTTGGTGACGGCGGCGGTCTCCGCGGCGTGCCGCAGCAGGCCCGCGATGAAGGAGCGGCCGACCTTGGAGAGCTGGTACTCGGAGCCGGACTCGTAGAACGCGTTGCGGTCGCCCTCGAAGAGGGAGAGGTGGGTGTGCATGCCCGAGCCGGGGTGCTCGGAGAACGGCTTCGGCATGAACGTGGCCTGCACGCCCTGCTCCAGCGCGACCTGCTTCATGACCAGCCGGAACGTCATGATGTTGTCGGCGGTGGACAGCGCGTCCGCGTAGCGCAGGTCGATCTCCTGCTGGCCGGGGGCGCCCTCGTGGTGGGAGTACTCCACGGAGATGCCCATCGACTCCAGCATGGTGATCGCCTGGCGGCGGAAGTCCATGCCCACACCCGTCGGGGTGTGATCGAAGTAACCCGAGTTGTCCGCGGGGGTGGGCCGCGAGCCGTCCAGGGGGCGGTCCTTGAGGAGGAAGAACTCGATCTCCGGGTGCGTGTAGAACGTGAAGCCCAGGTCGGAGGCGCGGGCCAGGGCACGCTTGAGCACGTAGCGCGGGTCCGCGAAGGACGGCGAGCCGTCCGGCATCAGGATGTCGCAGAACATCCGGGCCGTGCCGGGCGCCTCCGCACGCCACGGGAGCACCTGGAAGGTCGACGGATCCGGCTTGGCGATCATGTCGGACTCGTAGACCCGGGCGAAGCCCTCGATCGCGGAGCCGTCGAACCCGATGCCCTCGTCGAACGCGCCCTCCAGCTCGGCGGGTGCCACGGCGACGGACTTCAGGAAGCCCAGCACGTCCGTGAACCACAGGCGTACGAACCGGATGTCGCGCTCCTCCAGTGTCCGGAGCACGAACTCCTGCTGCTTGTCCATCTTCCGCTTCCCCATCCTTGCTGGTCAGGCCGCCTTCCCCCGGGTGCCGGGCGCAGGCGGTCGGGCACCTGAGCATCCCACCACATCAGCATTTCACGCGCGTTGCCGACCGTGATCGTGCGGCGGTACCCGGCCTGAACGGCTCATGTCCCTCGGGTGTACTGCTCCACCGCCCATCTTGCCTGCTCGCGGCGGCATCCGTAACGGCCGGGAGCGCCACCCGTACCCCGCCTTAATTTGAATCCGAGATACCAGTTTTAATGGTGCCTGCCATCGAACCCACGAGTTCCGAGGAGCTCCCATGCTGTCCGAGCAGTCCGCCGCCACCGTCCGTGCCACCCTCCCCGTCGTAGGGGCGGCCATCGGCGACATCACCGGCCGCTTCTACCCGCGGATGTTCGCCGCCCGCCCGGAACTGCTGCGCGACCTGTTCAACCGCGGCAACCAGGCCGCCGGCACCCAGCGCCAGGCCCTCGCGGGCTCGATCGCCGCGTTCGCCACGTACCTCGTGGAACAGCCGGAACGGCGCCCCGACGCGATACTCAGCCGAATAGCCCACAAGCACGTCTCCCTGGGCATCACCGCCGACCAGTACGCGATCGTCCACGAGCACCTGTTCGCCGCGATCGTCGAGGTCCTCGGCGAGGCCGTCACGCCCGAGGTCGCGGCCGCCTGGGACGAGGTCTACTGGCTGATGGCCAACGCCCTCATCGCCGCCGAGAAGCGCCTGTACGACGAGAACGGCGGCCCGTCCTGGCGGCAGTGGGAGATCACCGAGCGGATCGTCGAGACCGTCGACGTCACCACCTTCCGGCTGCGCCCGGTGGACGGCGGCCCGGTGGCCCCGTTCCGCGCCGGGCAGTACGTCAGCGTCCGCGTCGCCCTGCCGGACGGCGCCCGGCAGATCCGCCAGTACAGCCTCACCGGCGCCCCGAGCACCACGGAGCGGCAGATCAGCGTCAAGCGGGTGAGCGGCGAGGGCGGCGCGCCCGAGGGCGAGGTCTCCAACCACCTGCACGCCCACCTGACCGAGGGCGGCGTCCTGGAGCTCTCCGAGGCCTACGGCGACCTCGTCCTGGAGGAGACCGCCGGCACCCCGCTGCTGCTGGCCTCCGCCGGCATCGGCGTCACGCCGATCATCGCGATGCTGGCCCAGCTCGCCGAGGCCGACCACCGCGCCCCGGTCACCGTGGTGCACGGCGACCGCTCCCCCGCGCACCACGCGCTGCGCGCCGAGCACGAGGCGTACACGGGCAAGCTGGCCGGGGCGTCCACGCACTTCTGGTACGAGCAGGACGCGCCGGAGGGCGCCGGCACCGGCTTCGTCGACCTCACGGACCTCGAGGTGGCGCCGGGCACCCGCGCCTACCTGTGCGGTCCGCTGCCCTTCATGCGCCTGGTGCGCGGCCAGCTGATCGAGAAGGGCGTCGCCCCGGCCGACATCCACTACGAGGTCTTCGGCCCCGACCTCTGGCTCGCCCAGGACTGAGGCCCAGGTCAGGACCACCGAGGACCCGGCCGGGACCGCTGAGGGCTCGGCGGGGTCGGCCGGCTCACGTCCGCCGGACGGTTCAGGAAGGGGCCCGCGAGATCTCCAGCAGCAGCGGGCCCGTCGGTGTGGCGACCATGTCGGCGACGGTGATCGGGTCCAGCGAGGCGTAGAACGCCTCCTGGGCCCGGCGCAGCGCACCGCGCAGCCGGCACTCGGAGTTCAGCGGGCAGGGCGTCTCGCCCTCGCACTCCACGATCTCGCCGTCGCCCTCGAAGGCACGCACCACCCGGCCGACCGACGCGCCGCGGCCCCGCTCGGAGAGCCCGAGCCCGCCGCCCCGGCCGCGGCGGGCGTCGACCAGGCCCATGTGCTGGAGTTCGGCCACCACTTTCGCGGTGTGGGTGTACGGGACGCCCATGTCTGCGGCGACCTCGCGGGTCGTCGGGTTGGGCCGGGTGGTCACGGCAAGCCTCATGAGGACCCGTAGGGCCAGGTCGGTGGAGCGCAGGAGCCGCATGCGGGAAGCGTAGGTAATACGCATCCCCGGTTCAACATTGCGTGACCGGAAATGAGCCCTCATCGATCGGTCCGAAGGTCCCTTTCTGACTGGTTTCGGAGACAATCGTCACATCTCTGTTCGTCCTTTGTCCGTCTCACCGAACCTGTCGGGTACGTATCGATCCGGCCGTTCTCCCGCCCCGCCCACTCTCGCGCCCCACCCTCCCCCTTACGATCGGCGGGCCCCTGCCATCCCCACCCTTTCCCGCAGAAGGACGCTTCCCATGGGTTCCGCGAAGAAGAACACCAATGCCGCGCGCAAGGCGCGCATAGAGGAGATGCGGCGCGCGGAGGCCGCCCGCGAGCGCCGCAACCGGATCCTGACCATCGGCGCGAGCGTGGCCGTGGTCACCGCCCTGGTGGTGGGCGGGGTCGTCCTGGTGCGGTCGCAGTCCGACGGCTCCGGCAAGAAGGACAGCGCGAGCGACGCCAAGGGCTCCGCCGGGGACTCGGGCCACTTCACCACCGGCAAGGACGGCGTGCGGGTCTGGTCGGGGAACCTGTCCCGCAACCACGTCTCCACCACCGTGAACTACCCGATGCACCCGCCGGTCGGCGGCAACCACAACCCGGTGTGGCTCAACTGCAACGGCGACGTCTACACCTCGCCGGTGAAGGACGAGAACGCGGTGCACGCGCTGGAGCACGGCGCGGTCTGGGTGACGTACACCGCCAAGGCGTCGAAGGCCGACGTGGCGACGCTCGCGGCGAAGGTCAAGCAGACGCCGTACTCGCTGATGAGCCCGTACACGAACCAGTCGGGCGCGATCGAGCTGACGGCCTGGGGACACCAGCTCACCGTGAAGAGCGCGAGCGACCCGGCGGTGAACACGTTCTTCTCCACCTACGTGCAGGGGAAGCAGACACCCGAGCCGGGCGCCTCGTGCACCGGCGGGACGATGAAGTGAGGCGGCTGCACATCGGCTGGGTCGCGGGGGCCGCGGCGGCCGTGCTGGTCGCGGCGGGCGCGGCGACCTACGCACTCGCCGAGGACGGCTCCGCCGCACCGTCCCTGAAGGTCCCGGCGGCCGACTCCGCGGACGCGGGCTTCGCGCGGGACATGGCGGTGCACCACCAGCAGGCCGTCGAGATGTCGTACATCGTGCGCGACCGCACGAAGAACGAGGAGGTACGGCGCCTCGCCTACGACATCGCGCAGACCCAGTCCAACCAGCGCGGCATGATGCTGGGCTGGCTGGACCTGTGGGGGCTGCCGAAGGTGTCCGCGGATCCGCCGATGACCTGGATGGGCATGGGTGACATGGCCTCCGGCAAGGACGGCGCGCTGATGCCGGGCATGGCGACCAACACCGAGCTGGCGAAGCTGCAGAAGCTCAGCGGCAAGCAGGCCGAGATCTTCTACCTCCAGCTGATGACGGACCATCACAAGGGCGGCGTGCACATGGCCGAGGGGTGCGCGGCCGAGTGCACGGTGGGCGTGGAGAAGCGGCTGGCGCAGGGCATGGTGACGGCGCAGCGGTCGGAGATCCAGCTGATGGCGGACATGCTGAAGGAACGGGGCGCGAAGCCGCGTTCCTAGTCCTGGTGGTTCCGGCCGGGTGGTTCCGGCCGGGTGGTTCCAGGTGGAGCCGGGGGAAGGTTCCGGGCCGGACGGTCGGCAGTCGGGTGAAATACGGCCAGAACGACCCCATCTGACGGTTCCTTGGGTTTCTCTTGGCCTGTCCATTCCCCTGGCGTGAACGGTTCATCGAAAGAGTGGCGTCCATCGTGTGATCCATTCCCGGACATGTTCGGCTCCGGGGATACCGCCGCGGATCCGCGACGACCGACGCCCATGCGACGAACCGCATAGCAGGGGGTTCTATGAGATCCAACCGCGCCAAGGTACGCGCCGGGGTGAGCATGGCAGCGACGCTGCCCATGCTCGCCGGGGCGCTGGCGCTCGGCATTCCCGCGGCACACGCCGCGGACAACCCGGGCCGTGACACGCTCGCGGGCACCAAGCCCGCATGGGCCACGGCCAAGGCGGACAAGGGAGCCACCTCGAACGGCGCCCAGGTGTCCGCCCGGGTCTACCTCGCCGGCCGGAACGCCGCCGGACTCGCCGCCTACGCCAAGGCCGTGTCCGACCCGTCCTCGCCCCGGTACGGCAAGTACCTGAGCGCCAAGGAGGCGCAGGCGCGCTTCGGCGCGACCGCGGCGCAGGTGGCCGCGGTGAAGTCGTGGCTGAAGTCGGCGGGCCTGAAGATCACGTCCGTCACCCAGCACTACATCGCCGTCACCGGCGACGTGTCCGCCGCCGAGAAGGCGTTCGGCACGCAGCTGCACAACTACGCCAAGGGCGCCAAGACCTACCGCGCCCCGCAGCACACGGCGTCGGCCCCGGGGTCCCTGAACGGTGCCGTCCTGACGGTCACCGGCCTGGACAACGCGCCGCACAAGGCGAACCACGACGACCAGCTGCCCCCGCCGGACTCGGTGTTCAAGAACTCCGGGCCGTATTCCTCGTACTTCGGCTCGAACATCGCGACCACCCTGCCGGACGCGTACGGCACCAAGATCCCGTACGCGGTCAAGGGGTACACCGGCAAGCAGCTGCGGGCGGCGTACGGTGCCGGCAGCCGCACGGGCAAGGGCGTCCGGGTGGCCATCACGGACGCGTACGCCTCGCCGACGATCGCCTACGACGCGGCGACCTACGCGGCCAAGCACGGTGACGCCGCCTGGAGCACCGGGCAGCTGCGCCAGGTGCTGCCGAAGAACTACACCAAGACCGAGGAGTGCGGGGCCGCGGGCTGGTACGGCGAGGAGACCCTCGACGTCGAGGCCGTGCACGCCGTCGCGCCGAACGCGGACGTCACCTACGTGGGTGCCGCGTCCTGCTACGACGACGACCTGCTCGACTCGCTCAGCAAGATCGTCGACAACCACCTGGCCGACATCGTCTCCAACTCCTGGGGCGACATCGAGGCGAACCAGACTCCTGACCTCGCCGCGGCCTACGACCAGGTGTTCCAGTTCGGCGCGGTCGAGGGCATCGGCTTCTACTTCTCCTCCGGCGACAACGGCGACGAGGTCGCCAACACCGGGACGAAGCAGGTCGACACCCCGGCCAACTCGGCCTGGGTGACGGCGGTCGGCGGTACCTCGCTGGCGGTCGGCAAGGGTGACAAGTACCTGTGGGAGACCGGCTGGGGCACCGAGAAGGCCGTGCTGTCGGCCGACGGCACCAGCTGGACGAACTTCCCCGGCGCCTTCACCTCCGGTGCGGGCGGCGGCACCAGCGCCACGGTGGCCGAGCCGGCGTACCAGAAGGGTGTCGTCCCGAACGCGCTCGCCAAGGCGAACAACGCCTCCGGCAACCGTGTCGTGCCCGACATCTCGGCGATCGCCGACCCGAACACCGGCTTCAAGGTCGGCCAGACCCAGACCTTCCCCGACGGGTCGGAGCAGTACAGCGAGTACCGCATCGGCGGCACCTCGCTGGCGGCGCCGGTCATCGCGGCGGTCCAGGCGCTGGCCCAGGAGGCCCGGGGCGGCAAGGCCATCGGCTTCGCCAACCCGGTGATCTACGCCAAGTACGGGTCGAAGGCGTACCACGACGTGACCGACACGCCCACGGGCAAGGAACTCGCCGTGGCCCGCGTCGACTTCGCCAACGGTTACGACGCGACGGACGGCCTCGTCACGTCGGTGCGGAGTCTCGGCAAGGACAGCTCCCTGCTCGCGGTCAAGGGCTACGACCCGGTGACGGGCGTCGGCACGCCGGCCTCCGGCTATGTGGAGTCGTACCGGACGCTGCGCCGCCGCTGACGTTCCCGGTGGCTGTCTGACGGGGCCCGCCCCCCGGCCGAGGCCGGAGGGCGGGCCCCGTGCCCCTTCCCTGCGAGGCGCGAGCGGTTTTTGGGTGCGGGTGCGTTGTGGCCAGTCGCGCAGTTCCCCGCGCCCCTAGGGGGTTGCAGCTCACGCCAGCTGCACAGCTCCCCCACCCCCCGCCGCGGGCAGTCGTGCCTCCCCCAAGCTCTTCGAGCAGGGGGGACCCCAGGACGGCACGGGTGGGCGCTGGGGGTCCCCCCTCTGGGGGAGGCACCCCGCAATCGCCGGGCTGCGCACCCACCCCCGCCCACCGCAGCCCCGCGCACCCCACAACACACCCCGGCACCGGAACCGGCACCCTTGGCGGCAGCCCGCCGTGGTCCGCCCCACACTCCGCCGGAGGCCATCGCGTCGGACTGACGATTACACTGACCCCGTGCCTCAACTTCGACTCGCCCTGAATCAGATCGACGCGCGCGTCGGTGACCTCGCCGGGAACACGGAGACGATCCTCCGCTGGGCCCGGCACTCCGCCGCACAGGGAGCGCACCTCGTGGCGTTCCCGGAGATGGCGCTGACCGGCTATCCCGTCGAGGACCTGGCCCTGCGCTCGTCCTTCGTGGAGGCGTCCCGGCAGGCGCTCCGCACCCTCGCCGCCCGCCTCGCGGAGGAGGGCTTCGGCGAGCTCCCGGTGATCGTCGGCTACCTCGACCGCAGCGAGCGGGCGCAGCCCCGGTACGGCCAGCCCGCCGGCGCCCCGCAGAACGCCGCCGCCGTGCTGCACCGCGGCGAGGTGGCCCTGGCCTTCGCCAAGCACCACCTCCCGAACTACGGAGTCTTCGACGAGTTCCGCTACTTCGTGCCCGGTGACACGATGCCGGTGGTCCGCGTGCACGGCGTCGACGTGGCGCTGGCGATCTGCGAGGACCTGTGGCAGGACGGCGGCCGGGTGCCGGCGGCCCGCGCGGCCGCGGCCGGGCTGCTGCTGTCGGTGAACGCCTCGCCGTACGAGCGCGACAAGGACGACACCCGTCTGGAGCTGGTCCGCAAGCGCGCCCAGGAGGCGGGCTGCACCACGGCGTACCTCGCGATGATGGGCGGCCAGGACGAGCTGGTCTTCGACGGCGACTCGATCGTCGTCGACCGCGACGGCGAGGTCGTCGCGCGGGCCCCGCAGTTCTCCGAGGGCTGCTTCGTCCTCGACCTGGACCTGCCCGCCGCCGTCCCCGACGCCCCCACCGGTGTCGTGGCCGACGGCCTGCGCATCGACCGGGTGATCCTCTCCGAGGACCCCGTCCCCGCCTACGGGCCCGAGCTGGCCGGCACCTACGCCGACCGCCTCGACGACGACGAGGAGATCTACTCGGCCCTCGTCACCGGTCTGCGCGCCTATGTACGGAAGAACGGTTTCACCTCCGTCCTCATCGGCCTCTCCGGCGGGATCGACTCCGCGCTCGTCGCGTCGCTCGCGTGCGACGCGCTGGGCGCCGAGCATGTCTACGGCGTGTCCATGCCGTCGAAGTACTCCTCCGACCACTCCAGGGGCGACGCCGCCGAGCTGGCCCGCCGTACGGGGCTGAACTTCCGTACCGTCTCCATCGAGCCGATGTTCGACGCGTACATGGGCGCGACCGAGCTGACGGGTCTGGCCGAGGAGAACCTCCAGTCCCGGCTGCGCGGCACGCTGCTGATGGCGATCTCCAACCAGGAGGGCCACATCGTCCTCGCCCCCGGCAACAAGTCCGAGCTGGCGGTGGGCTATTCGACCCTCTACGGCGACTCGGTGGGCGCGTACGGCCCGATCAAGGACGTCTACAAGACGTCGGTCTTCAAGCTCGCCGAGTGGCGCAACCGGGCGGCGCTGGAGCGGGGCGAGACCCCGCCGATCCCGGAGGCGTCGATCAGCAAGCCGCCGAGCGCCGAGCTGCGCCCCGGTCAGGTGGACACGGACTCGCTGCCGGACTACCCGGTGCTGGACGCGATCCTCGAGCTGTACGTCGACCGGGACCAGGGTGCCGACGCGATCGTCGCGGCGGGCTTCGACCGGGCCCTGGTGACGAAGACGCTGCGGATGGTCGACACGGCCGAGTACAAGCGGCGCCAGTACCCGCCGGGCACCAAGATCTCCGCCAAGGGCTTCGGCAAGGACCGCCGTCTGCCGATCACCAACGGCTGGCGCGAGACCGTCACCGCGGTCCTGGTCCGTCCGCCGCGGGCTGCGGCGGCGCCGGCCGACACCTCGAAGCCTGCTCGGCAGGAGGGTGCAACCGGACCCGGTTCCGGTGCCGCCCCCGCTCAGGACCCCGTGGCCGGGAACTTCACCCGTGCCGCCACCGGGAGGTGGTCGCTGCCGGTCTCGGGCAGGGTCCAGGAGGTCACCGGTTCCACTCCCCTCACCATGATCTGGTCGATCCGCGCCATCGGGAACGACGCCGGCCAGCTGAAGCCGAAGCCGCTGCCCGCCGCGCCCTGGGTGGAACGCATCTGGGAGGTCACGGCGTTGAGCGCGCGGTCGTTCATGGTGCCGTTGAGGTCGCCGAGCAGCACGACCCGGCCGAGGGGCTCGTCGGCGATGGCCTCACCGAGCGCGTTGGCGCTCTTGTCCCGCTGGTGGGCGGTGAACCCGGCCTTCATCTTGACGCGCACGGACGGGAGATGGGCGACGTAGACCGCGACCTGCCCCTCGGGGGCGGTCACCGTGGCCCGCATGGCACGGGTCCAGCCCAGTTTGATGTCGACGGCTTTCACGCCGCTCATCGGGTACTTGCTCCACAGCCCGACGGTGCCCTGCACCGAGTGGTACGGGTACGCCGGCGCGAGCGCGTTCTCGTAGACCGGCACCGCCGACGCCTTCAGCTCCTCCAGCGCCACGACGTCCGCGCCCGA
Source organism: Streptomyces sp. NPDC047000 (assembly GCF_040644295.1). Lineage (NCBI taxonomy): Bacteria > Bacillati > Actinomycetota > Actinomycetes > Kitasatosporales > Streptomycetaceae > Streptomyces > Streptomyces sp. NPDC047000. The sequence continues at coordinate 34,938 of NZ_JBEYWE010000027.1, read as the reverse complement.
TCCCGCCACGTCGCGGGCGGTGCCGGACGGGTCGGGGTTGTCGGCGTTGACGTTGTGGGTGGCCACCGTGAGGTCGCCCGCCCCGCCGCCGTCGGTCTTGTCGGTGAGCAGGCCGCCGAAGAGGTTCAGCCAGACCGCGCCGGGCAGCAGCACCGCGATCAGCGCGGTCGCCGACCTGCGCACCAGGCCGGCCACCAGCAGGACCGGGATGAGCAGTCCGCACCAGGGCAGGAAGGTCTCGGTGAGGCTGCCGAGGTTGCCGATGCGGTTGGGGATGCGCGAGTGCATCAGCATCACCAGGGCCGTCAGCACGGCGAGGACGGCGAGGACGATGCCGCGGCGCCAGATCCCGGGATCGCCGCGCCAGCCGGACAGCGCCCGGTGCGCGAGCCGCCGGAGCCGGTCCCCCCGGCGCCCGGGTCCCGTACCTCCGTTGCCGGTCTCCGCCGCGTACGCCTGCTGCGCCATTCGTCGCCTCACTGCCCTGCCGTGCACACCGATCCGCCCCCGGGTTACGACCCTAGGGGATGATCGGCACCGTTCCCGCCGCACCATGACGGCCGTACGGGCACGAGGACGTGGCTTTCGGCCGCGGGAGTTGCGGTCAAGGGGCCGACGGGCGCGCTCTGTGACGAAACGCGCACATTCTCAGGCCGCCGTCCGGCCCGGGGGCACTTCTCCGCCCCGCTCCGCCGGGGAACCGGCGTCCGCCGGGGAACTGACGGGCCGTAGCCCGGCGAGCACCGCGTCGACGATCCGTTCCGACAGGCCCTCGGGTATCTCGCCGTCCGGGCGCATGATCGAGCGCAGCAGCATGGGGCCGACGAACAGGTCCTGGGCGAACTCGGGGTCGATGTCGGGCCGGAGTTCACCGTTGCGCTGGCCGCGCCGGATGACCTCGACGCCGAGCCTGCGCCGGGGGACGACGACGTTCTTGTCGTAGGCGGCCCAGATCTTGGGGCTGCGTTTCATCTCCGAGAAGACGTTGTGCAGCAGCGCGGAGGACCGGCTGGCCACGCCGCGCCTGCGCAGGGTCTCCAGGAGGGCGACCAGGTCGTCGCGCATGGACGTGCCGGGGAGTTCGGGGTCGGGGGGCTCCGCGGTGCGGACGACGTCGACGAAGAGTGCCTCCTTGTCGCTCCAGCGGCGGTAGATGGTGGCCTTGCCGACGCCCGCGGTGCGGGCTATGCGCTCGATGGACAGGTCCGCGAGCGGCACGCCCTCGTCGAGGAGCTTCATCACGCCCTCGACGATGGCGCGTTCCACCGCCTCGCTGCGCGGGCGTCCGCGCACGGGGCAGTGGGGCCGTACCGGGTTCTCGGCACCGGTATCGGCGGGGTCGGCAAGGTTCACGTCGGGTCCGTCCCTTCTCGCACGGGAGTTCCGTGCAGTCTCTCCTGCTCCTGACGTGCTATTCCACCGCGGCCACCAACTCCTGCTCCTCCTCGCCCTGCTGACCCGCGGGGGGCTTGCCGGGCAGGAAGGCGGCGACCACCACGGCACTGAGCAGGGCGATCACGCTGCCACAGAGCGCGGTGACGTGCATGGCGTGCAGGAAGGCGTCGTTGGCGGGGCCGACCAGGGCCTGGCCCTTGGGGCCGAGCTTGGCGGCGACGCCGAGGGTGGCCTCGATGGACTCACCGGCGGTGTCGCGCAGCCCCGGCGGCAGCAGACCGAGCTTGCCGTCGATGCCGTTGCGGTACGCCGCGGAGAGCACCGAGCCGAGGACCGCGATGCCGAGGGCGCCGCCGACCTGGCGGAAGGTGTTGCTGAGCGCGGACGCGGAACCGGCCTTCTCGCGGGGCAGGGCCTGCATGATGACCACGCTGGTCGGCGTCATGACGTGCGCCATGCCGGTACCCATCAGGAAGAAGACCACTTCGAGCAGCCAGAGCGGGGTGTCGGCCTCCAGGGTCGCGAAGGCGGCGAGCATCGCGGCGAGCAGGACCAGGCCCGCTGTGGTGGTCGCCTTGTTGCCGAACCGGTCGACGACCAGCCGGGCGCGCGGCGCGAAGATCAGCTGCGCGGCGGCGAGCGGCAGCATCAGCAGACCTGCCTGCAGCGGTGAGTAGCCGCGCACGCTCTGGATGTAGAAGACGCTGAAGAACGTGACGCCCATCAGCGCGAAGAACACCAGCGCTATGGCGCTCATGGCTGCCGAGAAGACCTTGTTCTTGAAGTAGCTGACATCGAGCGACGGGTGGTCGCTGCGCTTCTCGAAGACGATGAACGCGGTCAGCACGGCAAGACCGGCGACGATGGTCGCGAGGACGGTGCCGTTGGTGAAGTCCGCGAGTTCGCCGCCCTTGATGATGCCGTAGACCAGCAGGACCAGGCCGACCACGGACAGCACGACGCCGACGGGGTCCAGGCGGCCGGGGCGCGGGTCGCGGGAGTCGGGCACCAGCCACACCATCAGGGCGAGCGCGAGCAGCACGATCGGCACGTTGACGAGGAAGACCGAGCCCCACCAGAAGTGGTCGAGGAGCACACCGCCGGTGATCGGACCGATGGCGATGGCGAGACCCACACCGCCCGCCCAGATGCCGATGGCCTTGGGCTGCTCGTCGCGCTCGAAGACGTTCATGAGGACGGCGAGGGTGGCCGGCATGACGAACGCGGCGCCGAGGGCCATCACGGCGCGGAAGGCGATCAGCTGGGTGGGCGAGCCGGACTCGGCGGCGAGCGCGGAGCCGACGCCGAACACGACGAGGCCGCCCAGCAGGGTCTTCTTCCGGCCGATCCGGTCGCCCAGGAGACCCGCGGTGAAGAGGAGACCCGCGAAGACGAGCGTGTAGGCGTTGATCGCCCACTCCAGCTCGCTCTGGGTGGCGCCGAGGCCTGTCGGGGCGGGCGTGGAGATCGTCTTGATCGCCACGTTCAGGATGGAGTTGTCGAGCACCACGATCAGCAGGCTCAGCATCAGCACGCCGAGGATCGCCCAGCGGCGCCTGTGCACCGCCTCCGGTATACGGGGGCCGCGCGCGGGGCTGTCGGCAGGAGTAGTCATGCCGTACAGCATAGAAGCCTTCCGATACGGAACCGTCTCGTATCGGAAATCCTTTACGAACGCGTTGCCCTGGCCGGCCTCTGGCCCTCCCCGACACGAGGTGCCACCATGGAGGGGATCCGGGGACGCCGTCAGGGTGCCTCGAGATGACTGAAGGAGCCGTAGCCATGACGCAGCTTTCTGCTGCCCGGACGCAGTCCGCCGACGGCGGCAAGGCGCTGTACGGGGGCAAGAGCACCCGCCGCGTCACCGTCCGGGACATCGCCCTCGCCAAGGAGCGCGGCGAGAAGTGGCCCATGCTCACCGCCTACGACGCGATGACCGCGTCCGTCTTCGACGAGGCCGGCATCCCGGTCCTGCTGGTCGGCGACTCGGCGGGCAACTGCCACCTCGGGTACGAGACGACCGTGCCCGTCACGCTGGACGAGATGACGATGCTGTCGGCCGCCGTGGTCCGGGGCACCAGCCGCGCCCTCATCGTCGGCGACCTGCCGTTCGGCTCCTACCAGGAGGGCCCGGTACAGGCCCTGCGCTCGGCGACCCGGCTGGTCAAGGACGCCGGGGTGGGCGCGGTCAAGCTGGAGGGCGGCGAGCGCTCGCACCGGCAGATCGAGCTGCTGGTGGAGTCCGGCATCCCCGTGATGGCCCACATCGGCCTGACCCCGCAGTCCGTCAACGCCATGGGCTACCGGGTCCAGGGCCGCGGCGAGGAGGCGGCCCAGCAGCTGCTGCGCGACGCGAAGGCCGTGCAGGACGCGGGCGCGTTCGCGGTCGTGCTGGAGCTGGTCCCGGCGGAGCTGGCGGCCGAGGTGACACGGGTGCTGCACATCCCGACGGTCGGCATCGGCGCGGGTCCGGACACCGACGCGCAGGTCCTGGTGTGGACCGACATGCTCGGGCTGACCACGGGACGGGTCCCGAAGTTCGTCAAGAAGTACGCCGCCCTGCGCGAGGTCATGACCGACGCGGTCCGCGGGTTCGCGGAGGACGTCGTCGGCGGCACCTTCCCGGCGGAGGAGAACTCCGTCCACTAGTGCCGTGACCGGAACGCACCGCGCCGGTCGGCCGGAGCGTGACGGCACCGCAGAGACCACCACGGCACCACGGGCAGCCCGCCGATCATCCCCCGTCGGCGGGCTGCCCGCTTTCCGGGGCCGCCTGCTTTCCGGGCCGCCCGCTCTCCGGGCCGCCCGCTCCCCCTGGGTCCGCGCCGTCGGCACAGGTATCGGCGCCCCATCGATGACCTGTCGGCGATTGTCAGCGACCTATCGGTGAACTGTCGGTCGATGTAGGCGGGCTGTCGGGCGTCTGTCGGTGGCGGCTGGCACCTTCATCGTCATGACGCGAATCGAGATGCACACCGCAGGCGGCGGCACCGCCGTCACCGTACGCGGACTGGCCAAGCACTTCGGCACGACCAAGGCCCTCGACGGGGTGGACCTGGAGGTGCGCGAGGGCACCGTGATGGGGGTCCTGGGCCCGAACGGGGCCGGCAAGACCACCCTGGTACGGATCCTGTCCACCCTGCTCGCCCCCGACGCGGGCCACGCCGTCGTGGCCGGTTACGACGTCGTACGGCAGCCCCGCCTGCTGCGCCGGGTGATCGGCCTGACCGGGCAGTACGCCTCGGTCGACGAGAAGCTCCCCGGCTGGGAGAACCTCTACATGATCGGGCGCCTGCTGGACCTGTCCCGCAAGGACTCCCGCGCCCGCGCCGACGAACTCCTGGAGCGCTTCTCCCTGACCGAGGCGGCCCGGCGCCCCGCGAGCACCTACTCCGGCGGTATGCGGCGGCGCCTCGACCTCGCCGCCTCCATGATCGGCCGCCCCGCCGTGCTCTACCTGGACGAGCCCACCACCGGTCTCGACCCGCGCACCCGCAAGGAGGTGTGGAACGAGGTCCGGTCGATGGTCGGGGACGGCGTCACCGTGCTGCTCACCACCCAGTACATGGAGGAGGCCGAGCAGCTCGCCTCCGAGCTGACCGTGATCGACCACGGCAAGGTCATCGCCGGCGGCGCCATCGACGAGCTGAAGGCCCGGGTGGGCGGCCGGACCCTGGCCGTACGGCCGGTCGACCCGCTGCAACTGCGCCCGCTCGCCGCCTACCTGGACGAACTCGGCATCACCGGCCTCGCCGCCACCGCCGTGGACCCGCAGACCGGCACCGTACGCGTGCCCGTGCTCAGCGACGAACAGCTCACCGCCGTGGTCGGCGCCGTCACCGCACGCGGTGTCACCGTCGCCTCGATCACCACCGAACTGCCCAGTCTCGACGAGGTGTTCCTCTCCCTCACCGGCCACCGCGCCGACGCCGCGCCGGCCACCGCCCCCACCACCGCCCGCTCCACCGACCGCGAGGAGGTCGCCGCATGACCACCGCCACCCTCACCCCCGGCTCCCCCGCCCCCACCGGCAAGCTCGACGACGCGCCGATCCCGCTGCGCGCCCATCTGCGCCACACCGGGGCACTGGTCCGCCGCAATCTGCTGTGGATCCGCCAGGACCCGGAGTCGATGTTCGACGCCCTGCTCTTCCCGGTGATCTTCACCCTGCTGTTCGTGTACGTCTTCGGCGGCTCCATCGGCAAGGCGATGGGCGGCGGACAGGACGCCTACGTCCAGTACGTCATCCCGGGCCTGATGGCCATGATGGGCATGAACATGGCCCAGGGCGTCGGCACCGGGTTCAACACGGACTTCAACTCCGGTGTCATGGACCGCTTCCGGTCCCTGCCGATCGGACGCGGATCGGTGCTGTTCGCCAAGATCGCCGTAGAGCTGATGCGGATGCTGTTCGCCACGTGTGTGCTGATGGTCGTGGCGCTGCTGGTGGGCTTCGACATCACCCACTGGGCCGGGCTGCTGGAGGCCGTGGGGCTCTCCGTGATCTTCGGCTCGTCCCTGATGTGGGTGTTCCTCACCCTCGGCGTGGTCATGAAGAGCGCGCAGTCCGTGCAGGCCATGGGCTTCCTGGTGCTGATGCCGCTCCAGTTCGGCTCGTCGATCTTCACCCCGACGGGCACGATGCCGGGCTGGCTCCAGACGTTCACCAAGTACAACCCGCTGTCCGCGCTGGCGGACACCGCGCGCGGGCTGATGATCGGCGGCCCGGTGGCCCACTCCCTGTGGATCACGCTGGCCTGGTCGATCGGGCTCACGGCGATCATGGCGCCGATCGCCGTGTACAAGTTCCGCACCAAGAGCTGAGCCGGCCGCCGATGCCCGGCACCCGCCGGTACGACTCAGACCAGGGCGGTGGCCTCCTCCGCGGAGAGGCCGCCGCCCTCGGCGTGCGCCGCCTCGAACTCCTCGTCGCCCAGCAGTTCCCGGGCCCGCCGCTCGGCCCGCGACCGGCACGCGCGCTCCAACACCACCTGGACATGGCCGTCCGGCAGCAGCACCTCCGAGGCGCCCAGACAGCGGGCGGCGTCCCGGGCGCGGCGCCCGTCGTCGAGACCGGTGAGGACCAGGGCGGCCAGGGCGAGACAGAGGGCCGGCATGTGCGGGGCCAGCGTCCTCGCCAGCGGGTCACCGGACCGCTCCAGCGCTCCCCGGACCTTGACGAGGGCCGAGTCCCACCGCTCGTCCACCGCGTCCACCCAGGCGTCCGCGCTGAGCACGAAACCGTCGAAGACCGCGAACCGGACCGCCGCGAACTCCTCGCGCAGCCGTTCGAGCTGCTCGCGCGCCTCCACCGTACGGCCCGTCAGGCCGAGCCAGTTGACGAGGAACATGCGAGCGGCGGGCCGTGCCTCCCGGGCGATGCCGTCGTCGGTGTCGATCGCCTCCCGCAGGATCCGCTCGCCGCACTCGGTGTCACCGCCCTCCACCAGGGCACTGCCGAGCCGGGCCCCGAGCATGATCCGCTGGGCGTGGGCGCCGAGGTGGTCGACGTGGTCCATCGCCGCCCGGTAGTCGGCGGCGGCGAGCTCCCACGCGCCCATGCGTTCGTGCGCCTCGGCGCGCGCGGACAGTGCCTCCGCCATGCCCCAGGCATCACCGAACCGGGTGAAGATCTCCAGCGACTCGTCGGCGTCGCGGGCCGCCTCGACCGCCTGTTCGCTGTGGTTGGCCCGCATGTTGCCGCGCCACTGGAGGGCGTTGGCGAGTTCCCACTCGAATCCGGGGGTGGCCCGGCAGGTGCGGACGTTGGCCTCGATGACGTCGATCACCCGTTCCGCGCCGCCGGTCAGCATCACCGCGAAGAACCAGACCATGCCGGGGCTGCGGCAGACCTGGGGCATCCCGGGCTCGTAGGTCTCGGCGATGACGCGGAGTTTCTCCTGTGCCTCGGGCGACTGCCACGCCGCGAAGTCCGTGTCCATACAGGCGAGATGCGCGAGATGGACACCACGCCTGGCCTCGGTGAGAAGCGCACCGCTCAGCGGCGGCGGGGTGGCGGTGAGGGCCTCCCACACCGGCTCGGCGCGGCGGGCCGGCGCGGTGAACGGGTCCGGGCCGAGCGCCATCGCCTCGCTGCACCAGTTGCGGGCCTCCAGGCGCAGGTCGCGCATCTGCCAGTACCAGGAGAGCGACAGGACCAGGCAGACGGCCTCCTGCTCGTCGCGTTCGGCGACGGCGTACCGCAGGGCGGTGCGCAGGTTCTCGTACTCCTGCTCGAACCGCCGCGTGGCGGCGCGCTGTCCGGCGCTACGCAGCAACGGGTCGGTGGTGCGGGCGAGTTCTCGGTAGTACGTCAGATGGGCGCGCTGGGTCCCGGCGCGCAGCCCGGCCTCGTCGAGCCGTTCGGAGGCGTACTCGGCGACGGTCTCCAGCAGCCGGTAGCGCATCTCGTCGTCGCCCGAAGGGGCGGCCACCACCAGGGACTTGTCGACGAGCGAGCCGAGCAGGTCGAGGGCGGCGGGGCCGCAGACGGCCTCGGCGGCGGCCAGGTCGCAGCCGCCGGCGAACACCGAGAGCCGCCGCAGCACGTCCCGTTCGTCCTCGTCGAGCAGTTCCCAGGACCAGTCGACGACGGCGCGCAGGGTCTGCTGGCGGGGCAGCACGGTGCGGCTGCCGGAGGTGAGGAGGCGGAAGCGGTCGTCGAGCCGGTCGGCTATCTGGCGTGGTGTGAGCATCCGCAGCCGGGCGGCGGCGAGTTCGATGGCGAGGGGCAGCCCGTCGAGGCGGCGGCAGATCTCCGCGCACGCCTCCGGGTCGTCCTCGGCACGGAACCCCGGCCGCGCGGCGGAGCCCCGGTCGGTGAGCAGCCGCAGCGCGTACGGCTGGGGCAGCGGTTCCACGGGGCGCAGCAACTCGCCCGGGACGCCGAGGGGTTCGCGGCTGGTGGCGAGCACGGTGAGGCCGGGGCAGCGTTCCAGGAGGGAGGCCACGAGGCGGGCGGCGGCATCGACGACGTGCTCGCAGTTGTCCAGGATGATCAGCATCCGGCGCCGGGCGCAGTGCTCGACGAGCCGGTCGAGGGGCTCGTCGTGCCGGTCGGCGACCGCCGCCCGGATCTCCTCGGCCCCGGCGCCCCGCAGCACGGTCTCCCGGGCGCCGAGGGCGGTGAGCACGGCCTCCGGTACGGCGGCGGGGTCGTCCACGGGGGCCAGTTCGGCCAGCCACACCCCGTCCGGGGCCACGTCACCGGCGCGCTCGGCGGCCTCCTGGGACAGCCGGGTCTTCCCGGCGCCGCCGGGACCGAGCAGGGTGACCAGCCGGGCGCCGGCGAGGTCGGCGCGGATGGCGTCGATGTCGGCGCCCCGGCCGACGAAGGAGGTGAGGCGGGCGCGGAGGTTGCCGGGGAGGCGGGGCGCGGCGGGGGCGGCGGGGGCGGCAGCAGGAGCGGCGGTGACGCCGTCGGCCGGTCCGCCGCCGGTCGGACCGCCGCCGGTCGGGCCGTTGGCAGGGTCGCCGGTCGGGCCGTTGCCGACCGGCCTGTCATCGGCCGGTCCGCCGTCACAGCCGAGGAGCAACTCCGTTTGCAGAGAACGGAGTTCGGGTCCCGGGTCGGAGCCGAGGCGATCGGCGAGGAGCCGGCGTACGTCCTCGTAGGCGGCCAGCGCCTCCGCGCCGCGCCCGGCGTCGCGCAGGGCACGCAACCGCAGGGCCTGGAGGGGCTCGTCGAGGGGGTGGCCGTCGCACAGCGCGGTGAGGTCGGGCAGCGCCTGCTCGGCCTCGCCGAGGGCGAGCGCGGCGGCGAGCCGGGCGCGCCGGGCGTCCAGGTACCGGGTCTCCCAGCGGACGGCCTGTGCGCTGCGGTCGGGCAGGTCGGTGAGGGCGGGCCCGGTCCACAGGCCGAGGGCGTCGTCGAGGACCACGGCCGCCTTGGCGGGGTCGCCGTCGGCCAGCGCGCGCCGGCCCTCCGCGGTGAGCCGCTCGAAACGGTGCAGGTCGATGTCGTCGGGGGCGGCGGCGAGGCCGTAGCCGCCCGCGGAGGAGGTGACGGCGTGCGCGCCGAGGGTCCGGCGCAGCCGTCCCACCAGGGCCTGGAGGGCACCGGTGGCGTCGGCGGGCGGATCGCCGTCCCACACCTCGTCGACCAGCACGCTCACCGGCAGCGTACGGCCGGGGCGGAGGGCGAGGACGGTCAGCAGGGCGCGCAGCCGCGCGCCGCCGACCGGGACGGAGGTGCCGTCGGGACGGAGTGCCTGGGTGGTGCCGAGGATGCGGTAGCGCACGGGATCCATTGTCTCCGTTGACGTCACGGCCGGTCACGGGGTTGCGCCGACGGGCGTGCCGGGCGGCCGGCGGGGCGGCGCGGGGCCGGGACGGGCCTGCGGAACCGGGGGCAGGTCACGGGACGTTGTTCTCGTAGGCCCTGTACGGTCGGGGTCGTCGGCCCCGGCCGGACCTCAGTATCCCCCGGAACGCACGGATCCCCGTAACCCCAGGAGCCCCTCGCATGGTCACCGCAGCCTCCCGCCACAGCGACCGGCGGATCAGCCCCGTCTTCCTGGGCATCCTGGCCGTCACCGCCGTCACGGGCTGGGCCACCTGGACCGGGTTCGCCGCGCAGCCGGGTGTCGCGGTGTTCCTGTTCGTGACGGCGGCGTGGGTGGTCAGCCTCTGTCTGCACGAGTACGCGCACGCGCGCACCGCCCTGCACAGCGGCGACATCACGGTCGGCGCGAAGGGCTATCTCACGCTCAACCCGGTGAAGTACACGCACGCGGTGCTGAGCATCGTGCTGCCGCTGCTGTTCGTGATCATGGGCGGGATCGGTCTGCCCGGCGGCGCGGTGTTCATCGACCGGAGCCGGATCCGGGGCCGCTGGCGGCACAGCCTGATCTCGGCGGCGGGCCCGCTGACGAACGTGCTGTTCGCGGCGGTGTGCACGGCGCCGTTCTGGCTGCACGCACTGGACGGCGTCCCGGCGGACTTCCGCTTCGCCCTGGCCTTCCTCGCCCTGCTCCAGGTGACGGCGGCGATCCTGAACTTCCTGCCGGTGCCGGGGCTGGACGGGTACGGGGTGCTGGAGCCGTGGCTGTCGTACCAGGTGAAGCGGCAGGTGGAGCCGTTCGCGCCGTTCGGTCTCATGTTCGTGTTCGCGCTGCTGTGGGTCCCGTCGGTCAACGCGCAGTTCTTCGACGTGGTCGACGCGGTCCTGCGCGGGCTCGGCATCGACGCGTTCGACCAGTACTGCGGCCAGGAGATGTACCGCTTCTGGCAGGGCACGAACGAGTTCTGCCGGGCGGCGGGCTGAGCCCCCGCCCGGTACGGGCGCCGGCGGAAATGCGGGCGTCAGCGGGCGGTGCGGCCGCGCCTGGCGTAGTACCAGGCCATGTTGGACGACACCCCGGCGAGCAGCACCCACACGATGCCCACCGGCCAGCTGCCCTGCACGAAGGACACGACCGCCGCGGCCACGGAGAGCAGGCAGACGGAGAGGGCGTAGAGGGCGAGGCGGGGCATCACGGTCGGCTCCTGTCGGGGAGAGTGCGCCGGGGGACACCGGTACCGACCAGTGTCCCCCATGGCGGCCGCGACGCGGATCACCGGGTCATACGTCGGTGACGCGGAGCCCGGCGTGTGCCTTGTAGCGGCGGTTGACGGAGATCAGGTTGGCGACCAGCGACTCGACCTGGTGGGCGTTGCGCAGCCGCCCCGCGAAGACGCCGCGCATGCCGGGGATCCGCCCGGCGAGCGCCTGCACGGTCTCGACGTCGGCCCGTTCCTCGCCGAGCACCATCACATCGGTGTCGATCTGCTCGATCTCCGGGTCCTGGAGCAGCACGGCGGAGAGATGGTGGAAGGCGGCGGTGACGCGCGAGCCGGGCAGCAGGGCGGCGGCCTGCTCTGCGGCGCTGCCCTCGTCGGGCTTGATGGCGTAGGCACCCTTCTTGTCGAAGCCGAGCGGGTTGACGCAGTCGACGACGAGCTTGCCGTCGAGTTCCTCGCGCAGCGCCTCAAGGGTCTTGCCGTGGCCGTCCCAGGGCACGGCGACGATGACGAGGTCGCTGCGGCGCGCGGTCTCGGCGTTGTCGTGGCCCTCGATGCCGTGGCCGAGCTCGTCGGCGGCGGCCCGGGCGCGTTCGGCGACACGCGAGCCGATGATCACTTTCTGTCCGGCGCGGGCGAGCCGGTAGGCGAGGCCCTTGCCCTGCGGCCCCGTCCCGCCGAGCACCCCGACGACCAGCCCGGAGACGTCGGGCAGGTCCCAGGGGTCCTTGGCGGGTGCCTTCTGCGCGCCTTCGGCGCTCTCGCTGTCGGTAGACGTCATGGGCCGACTGTACGGCCGTGGCGCGCGACGCCCGGGTGAGCCACGTCACGGAGCGGCAGCGGACGGTGATACCCGACGGGCCCCGCCTCCGCCCCGTCCCCGGCCTCTGCCCGTCCCCTGATCAGCCCTCGCTGTCGCCGCCCCCCGCAGGGGTGTCGTGCCACCGGGGGTCGTTCTCCCACTCGACGTTGCGCTCGCGGGCGGTCTCCATGGCGTGCCGGGCCTCCTCGGGGGAGGCGTAGGGCCCGAAGCGGTCCTTGGCGGGACACTCCGGCCCCTCCTCGACCTTCTTGTGCTCCAGGCAGTAGAACCACTCACCGGGCTTCCCGGCCGTCCGCTTCTTGAACAGGGCCATGACCAGCTCCTCTCGCCAACGACATGTTCCCCCACGGCCGCTGGTTAGACTCGCTGACATGTCAGGCCAGTCGCTGCTCGTGCCCGGGGAACTGTCCCCCATCCGTCAGGTACCGGGGAACATCCGCCGCCCCGAGTACGTCGGCAAGCCCGCACCCACGCCGTACACCGGCCCGGAGGTGCAGACGCCGGAGACGATCGAGGCGATGCGGACGGCGGGCCGGATCGCGGCGCGGGCGATGGCGGAGGCGGCGAAGATCATCGCTCCCGGCGTGACGACGGACGAGCTGGACAGGGTGGCGCACGCCTATATGTGCGACCACGGCGCCTACCCCTCCACCCTCGGCTACCGGGGCTTCCCCAAGTCCCTGTGCACGTCCGTCAACGAGGTGATCTGCCACGGCATCCCGGACTCGACGGTGCTGAAGGACGGCGACATCGTCAACCTGGACGTGACGGCGTACATCGGCGGGGTGCACGGCGACAACAACGCGACGTACCTGGTGGGTGAAGTCGACGAGGAGTCCCGCCTGCTGGTGGAACGCACCCGCGAGGCCCTGGCCCGGGCGATCAAGGCGGTGAGACCCGGCCGCCAGATCAACATCATCGGCCGGGTGATCGAGTCGTACGCGAAACGCTTCGGCTACGGCGTGGTCCGCGACTTCACCGGCCACGGCATCAACACGTCCTTCCACTCGGGCCTGATCGTCCCCCACTACGACAGCCCCCACGCCACGACACTCATCCAGCCCGGCATGACCTTCACCATCGAACCGATGCTGACCCTGGGCACCCACGAGTACGACCTGTGGGACGACGGCTGGACCGTGGTCACCAAGGACCGCAAACGCACAGCCCAGTTCGAACACACCCTGGCGGTCACGGAATCGGGAGCGGACATCCTGACACTTCCGTGACCGTCCCGGCGGCGGCACCCGTGTTCTTGCCCTGGGTGTTGCCGGGGATCTTGGTGACCTGCGCTTTCGCTGCTGAGGGACAGTGGGCCCATGCGCCTGATGGTCGTCGTCGGTCGTCATCGGCCACTGTCGAGCGGCGTCGGACGGCCAGGGACGGCCCAGCAACGAGGGAGCCGCTCCCCTCCCACACGGGGCTACCGTGCCGCCGTGACAAGCATGACGGAGCGTCCCTTTCTTTTCCTTGACGTCGACGGTCCGGGGCCGACGCGGTCAGACCTTCTCGATGCGCACGGAGTGGCCTGCGAGGAGCTGGGTCATGTCGTCGGTGTCGGAGGTGAAGACGGTTGCCTGGGCCCCCTGCGCGGCTTCGCGTGCGGCCACGGCCGCGAGGACGGCGTCGATGGCGTACTTGTGTCCGTGCAGGCCGGCGGTCCTGAGCAGGTCCCGTGCCGTGGAGATCACTCGATCGTCCGTGTGGACGATGCGGACGCGCGACAGCGTCCAGTTCCACAGCGCCTGTCTCGCGCCCTCGCGCGGGTCCCATGCCTCCAAGGTCGTGAGCGCGGAGGTGATGACCGGGATATCGAGCCGCGGAGCCGTCCTTATGAGAGCGACCATCTCGCGGTCGCCGTGAACGGCCTTGGAGAGAGCTTCACAGTCGAAGACGAAGACACGCTGTCGCGGCCGGTGCGACGTCGTGCGGCGACCATGGTTCATGCGGCCTCGTCCGACCGTGACTGCCTTGCGTCGTGCCAGTCGTCGATCGCGGCGAGGCGGTCCAGCGCAGCCTGCTGCTCGTCGTCCGTCACGGGGCCGTACTCGTCCTCGAGGCGGTCGGCCAGTTCGCGCAGGCGGTCCATCTCGTCCTGGTGGGCAGCAGCGGCCGCAATGTACGCGGACACGCCTCGGGCGTCGACGCGTTCCTTGATCGACTCGACCAGATCTTCCGGCAGGGTGATGGTGATCTTCCGGGTTGCCATACTTCGAGTATGCCAGGCTCTGTGTCGTGCGGCTTCCGGTCCGTTGGCGGAGTGAACGTACCGAGGATGCCTGCGGTCGGCGCAAGGGGGGCCGATGAGCCACAGCATTCCGTAGTCGACGGGGGCGGTCGGCCGAGAGACGGCTGCCGTCAAACGGCCCGGACCATGGTCGGTCCGGGCCGTTTTACCTGGTGCCCCTGGCAGGATTCGAACCTGCGACACCCGCTTCAGGAGTTCGATCAACGGGGTCTCACAGCACTGGGACTCGCGGGATGGGAGGTTGTTGTCGGCCGCTCGGGGCTGCTGTTGTCCACCGTCATTGATGCCAGGTGTGGATGTCAGAACGGGAGTTGTTCCGGCTCCTCGGAGATCCGCCGGGCGAACTCGTCAACGACCTGCGGTACGACTCGTTGGGTGTCTTCATGCTGCAGTGTTTCGAGGAGAGCCTGCCGAACCTTCGTGTACGACTGTCCGGCATGAGAGGAACGGATCCGGCTGACTGCCCGCTCGACCTTCGCCAGATGGGCCGCCACTATCGGCATAGCCTTGTCGTACTCGCTCGGATCGGTGGCCATAGGGTCAGCCGATCAAGGCGTAGGGGGCGTTCGTGAATGATTCCTGGAGAGCCGGTTCAGAGACCAGGCGCGGGGACCGGGTGGACGAGGAGTCGGAAGGGACGCCGTTTCCGGAGAACGTGAGCGGTGCGCCTGACGGCAGGACCGGACGGTGGCGCATGGTGTCGTGCCTGGGGGTCGTCGTAATCGTCCTGGCAGTGCTGGCCGGAGGGATCGTCTGGCTGTTCCAGGATGAACTGTTCCACCCCTTCGGCGACGTCCGAGCATGCGAGGGAAGCGACATGCGGTTGCCAGGCGTGATCCGCGCCGGGGGCGCATCGATCCCAGCCGGCGCCTCCGACATCCACTACTTCACCCGGAACGGCAGCGCCGAGGTCACCTTCATGAGCGGCCAGATACCGGACTACCTCCACCGCGCGGGCATCCTCCCGGATGACGAACCCCTGTTCGACAAGAAGTACGGCACCAAAGCCGACGGCGACGATGAGATCGATCTCCCGGATGGTCTGTGCGGCTCCCCTCTGCGGGGCCCCGTCTGGATCTACCACTCCACAAGCGCCACCGGTTCCAGCGTCAACGTCATGGTCGAGCGCTCTCTCACGGTCGACGACGACTTCCGCTTCCCGGCCCGCGCCGTGGTCACCTACAACCTCCCCTGACGCGCGCGGTGGAAAATTGTCGGCCCGCTGATCAGCCCTCCGGCCGACCAGCGCGTCTGAAGAAGCCCACGGCGCTCACTGGTTCAGGGCCCGTGGGCTTCTGTCGTCATCGGTCGTCGCAGGAGGTTCTCCTGAGGTTCCGACCTCGGCCCCGGACCTCGCACGCCGGCGTCCGGCCGTGCTGTCGGAGGTAGCTTGTATCCTGCACGCATTCGAGGACCGGGCGATCACGGGTGCGGGCGGGCACGGGGCGGGCGTCCAGGGGCGGGAGCGCGGGGATTTCGATGAGCGGCGCACATCCGGTACGGAGCCGTGGACCGGGCCTCTCGGTCGGCGCGCGCATCGTCTCGGGGGTCGTCCTCGCCGTGATCGGGGCCGTCGGTGCCTGGCTCCAGCACGACCCTCCCGGCCGGAGTGCGGAGCCGCGTACGGAGTTGACCGCGACCAACCCGCCCGCCGGTCTGCCCACCGCGATCACTACCGGCCAGCACCTCCACTGGTCCAGTTGCACCTCGCCGCCCACCGCGCGTACCGGCTACGACTGCGCCACCATGAAGGCCCCCCTCGACTACCGGAAACCGGACGGCAGGACGATCGACGTCGCCCTGATCCGCCGCAAGGCCACCGGCCCGAACGCCCGACGCATCGGCTCGCTCGTCCTCAACTTCGGCGGCCCCGGCGTGTCCGGCGTGATCGGACTGCCCGCACGCCTCAACCAGTACAAGCCGCTCCTCGACCGCTACGACCTGGTCTCCTTCGACCCGCGCGGCGTCGGCGCGACCATCCCCGTGCGATGCGGGAAGACCGCGGAAGACACCGGCTACGACGGGGCCGATGCCTGCGCCGAGCACTCCAGGGCGCTCCTCCCGTACGTCGGCACCTCGCACACCGCGCGCGACCTCGACCTGATGCGCTACCTCCTCGGCGACGAGCGGCTGCACTACTTCGGCGTCTCGTACGGAACGGCGCTCGGCGCGGTCTACGCCCACCTGTACCCGTCGCATGTCGGACGGCTCGTCCTCGAAGCGTCTGTCGATCCGACCGAGGACCTCGACGAGGAGCAGGTGTCGCAGGTCAAGGCGGTCCAGGCGGCGTTCGACCGGTTCGCCGCACATTGCGCGGCCCGTATCCGCCGCTGCCCGACCGGCGACGGGCCCGAGGAGGCCGCGCGGCGCATGGCGCGCCTGGCCGACCGGCTGAAGAAGAAGCCCGCCCCGGCCGGCGGCGGAAGGACCCTCGACGCCGACGATGTCGCGTACGCCGTCAGCGACCATCTCCGTCGCGGCACGGACGGCTGGGCGCCGCTCGCCAAGGCCCTCACCGCGCTGATCGACCACAACGACGGCCATCCGCTGAGCAAGGGCGCGGACGACACCGGCTCCGCCGACCGCGCGGCGACCCCGCGCGACAGCAGCCGCGCCGCCCTGATCGCGATCACCTGCGCGGACTCCAGCCTGCGCCCCGGCTTCGAACGCCTCGACCGGGACGAGGCCCGTGTCGAAGCCGCCTCACCCGTCTTCGGCGCGGCCTGGTCCACCGGCGTCTACCTCTGCTACGACTGGCCGTTCGACGGCGAGCGCACCACGCTCCAGGTGAACGCTGCCGGCGCCGCCCCCGTCCTGGTGGTCGGCGGCACCGGCGACCCGATCACCCCCTACCCCGGTGCCCGCCGCATGGCCCGCGCCCTGGGCGACGGCGTCGGCGTCCTCCTGACGGCCGAGGAGGAGGGTCACGGCACATATCCGCAGAACCGCTGTGTCACGGAGACGGTCGACCACTACCTCCGCACGGGCCGCACCCCGGCCCCGGGAACGGTGTGCCGGGGCAGCATGTCCTGAGGCCCGTACGGATCCGCCGGGCGGCCTCGGCAACAACGTGGGCGTCGGCAACGACTCCTGGTGCTCCAGCCGTAGATCGCGATCTTCAAGCCGGCTGTTTGCGCACCCGGCTCACCAGTTCACCGGCGGCCTGCGGCCACCGGGGGTAGAGAAAGTCGAAGCCTGCCTGGGTCAGTCGGCCCGGGACGACGCGGCGGCTCTTCAGCAGCAGTTCGGTGTCTGAACGCAGAGCGAACGCGCCGACCTCGGCCATCCATCTGGTCGCCGGGAGGCCTACCGGCACACCCCACGCGGAGCGCAGAGCGCGCATGAACGCGCGCTGCGGCAGGGGATGGGGAGCAGCCAGGTTCACCGGCCCGGTGATGTCCTCCCGGCCCATCAGGAACTCCACCGCGCGTACGAAGTCGTGTTCGTGGATCCACGACACGTACTGCGCTCCGCCGGCAACCGGGCCGCCGAGACCCAGGCGGGCCAGTCCCAGGAGGACGGCGAAGACCCCGCCGGGGTCCGGGCTCATCATCATGGCCGAGCGCAGGGCGACCTTGCGGGTGGCCGGCGTTTCGGCCTGCTGCTGAGCCTGCTCCCATGCCTTGGCGATGTCGACGCTGTACGACCAGTAGTCCGGGACGCCCGCTTCGGTGCCGCCGATCACGCCGGTGGCCTCGTCGTTAGGGGCGTCGAAGCGGTGCGCGTACACCGTGGCGGTGCTCATCTGCAGCCAGACCCGGGGCGGTCGGGCAGCGCCCGCGATCGCTGCGCCCACGCCCCGGGTCGAGTCGTCCCGGGAGTCCATCATGTCCTGCAGGTTGGCCGCCGTGTATCGGCAACTCACACTGCGTCCGGCCAGGTTGATCACGACATCGCTGCCGTCGACCGAGGCCGTCCATGGCCCCAGGGTCTTGCCGTCCCAGCGGACCTCGCCCTCACGCTCGGGATGTCTGGTCAGAATCACGACCTCGTGGCCGACGGCGTGAAGCGCACGCTGCAGGACCGCGCCGACCTGTCCGGTTCCCCCGGGAATCACGATCTTCATCGGCTCCCCCTTCTCCGTCTCGGGGTGAGCCTGGACCCAGAGTCGAACGCGTTCAGAACCGGGGTGCGTCCGCGATGCGAGCCGGCCTCGCCGTGCGGCGCACGATCTGCACTGCACGTCGGAAGTCGAGGTCGCCCACGGTGACGGCAATGACGCGGCGGATCTCGTCACGGCCGTGCGCGGTGACGCACGTCCTGCCCAGCCGGGGCACTTACCGCGCCAGAAGCTCAGATATCTACGCGCCATGTGCGAACCGCCCCACCGGGTCCAGGCACTTGCGCACCTCCAGCGGGATCACGGATCAGGCGTCCCAGTAGATCCACGGCCTCGGTTCACCTGGGGACTTTGAAGGCAAACCGGGAGGGGACCGCGACGAAACCCCGCTGCGGTCCATGAGCGTCGACTACACGCAGACTGAGATCTTCGAGGTACTCCGCAGGTACCAGGGGTTCGGTACCGAGGCGGAGACGGACGTCGGCATGCGGATGGGGGTGTACCAGGCCATGGAGAAGTACAACGCCATCTCCCGCAGCTAGGAAGGTCGTCATGCAGTTTCTCGTGCTGCTCATCGCATCGCTGGCAGGATTCATCACCGCGGCGGTCCTCGGCGTTCGCGGGCTCATGGCGGTGTTCAGGAGAACCGGGCGCATCGAGGGGGCGGTGTGGTTGCGCCCGGCGGCACTCCTCGTCGGCGGTGCTGCCATCTTCATGTACATGTGGGGAACGCTCCACGTCACTCTCGCGGTGATGCAGGCGGAAGACGGGGGAACCAATTCTTCCCCGCCGGGGCCGTGCCGCGCCGCTGGACTGGACAAAGCGAGCCATGTCGACGGGTACCGGGTCAGTTACCTACCGATCCGTTTCGAATGCCGTCTCGACAGTGGAGGCGCGTACGCCTCATCGTCCGTGCCCGGCTACGTCAACCCAGCGGTAGCCGTCCTCGGACTGACCGCTGTCACGTGTGGAGTTCTCACCGCCGTGGCAGGAGAGCGGGCCGGCCGTAAGCCGTACCTCGATTCGAGCAGGGGGCATGGTTCATGAACGTGACGCGACGGGATTTTCTCGGCCGAGGTCCTCCGTCCGAGCGGCTCAGCGCTCCAGGTACACCCGTCCCCCGACCTCCACCCACCCGTGCGGCTGGGGGGCGGTGAGGAGTTGGGAGCCGGTGCCCTGGGTGATGTTGAGGGCCCGGCCCAGGCGGTCGGTGAGGAGGAGGGCCGCCGCGCCGGTGGCCTCGTCCTCCTCGATGCCGTCACCGCGGCCGGGGAAGGCGCGGGCGCGGATGCGGCCCGCCGCCTCGTCCTGCCAGGCCCAGGCGTAGATCCACTCGCCGGCCGGCGGGACGGGCAGGGTGTCGACCTCGGCCGGGGTGGCGTACTGGCGCAGGGTGCGGGGCGGGACCCATTCCGGGAGCGCCTCTATCCAGCTGAACTCGCCGTCCAGGCGCGCCCCGACGACTCCGGCCGGGGTGACCAGTTCCGGGACGTCCAGCAGCCATGCCGCGCCGACGCAGGGGTGGCCGGCGAAGGGGAGACGCACGGTGGGGGTGTAGATGTCGATGACCCCGCGCTCCGGGTCGTCCACGAACACGGTCTCGCTGAAGCCCAGCTTCGCGGCGCGTTCCTGCCGCTCGGCCGGGTCGGGTATCAGCGATCCGTTGCGGAACACGCCGAGTTCGTTCCCGTAGCCACCGTTGGGGGCGCAGAAGACGCGCAGCACGTCGTACTCACTCACCGGGGCATTGAAGCATCGACCGGGGTGCCCGGTCGTCCCGGGCGGCGGTCAAGGGCAGCCGCGACTTGAGGGGTGTGGGGGCCATGGGGGCCATGGGGCGGTCTCCAGAGCGACAGGGGGTGCCAGGGGGTGCGGGGGCGCGTACGGGTGGCGGGCCGAGCTTCCGTGCGGACCCGTGGATGAGACGTGTGTACCGGCAGATGAGAGCTGAATCACGGAATGGACGGGTATCAGTGAGGTGAGCCTCAGATAAGTTAGGTAAGCCTCACCACATCGGCGCCAGGCAGGTCCGCGCGCCCCACACCGCCCTTCTGGAGCCCGTATGCGAGCCGCACGACTCACCGTCGTCTCCGCCGCCGTCACCACGGTGGCTCTGACCGCCGTCACCGGCTGCACGCAGAAGAGCGAGGCCGCCGGCGCCGACGCGATACAGGTCACGGCCGCCGACTCCAAGTGCACGACGTCCACCGCGTCCGTGCCGGCCGGGCACGTCACGCTGAAGATCGAGAACACCGGTTCCAAGGCGACCGAGGTCGAGATCCTGTTCCCGGACGACCGGATCGTCTCCGAGAAGGAGAACATCGGGCCCGGGACCAAGTACACGCTGACCGCCGAGGTGAAGGCGGGGTCGTACGAGATCGCCTGCCGGCCGGGGATGAAGGGGCACGGGATCCGGCAGAAGCTGACGGTGACCGGTGGCAGTGTCGCCAAGCGTGATCCCCGGCTCGACAAGGCCGTCGCCGCCTACCGGGCGTACGTGGAGACGGAGGCCGAGCGGACGCTGCCCGCCGTCGAGACCTTCGTGAAGGCGGTCAAGGCCGGGGATCTGGCGGCGGCGAAGGCGGCGTACGCGCCCTCCCGGATCGGGTGGGAGCGCACCGAGCCGGTCGCGGAGTCGTTCGGGGACATCGACCCGAAGGTCGATCTGCGCGAGGCGGATCTCGAGTCGGGGCAGAAGTGGACCGGCTGGCACACCCTGGAGAAGGCCCTCTGGAAGGACAAGAAGATCGGCGCCGGGCAGAAGACACTCGCCGATCAGCTGGTCGCCGACCTCAAGGACTGGGAGGGCCGGGTCGGCAAGGCCGAGATCACCCCGACCTCCGTGGCCAACGGCGCGAAGGAACTCCTCGACGAGGTCGCCACCGGCAAGGTCACCGGCGAGGAGGAGACGTTCTCGCACACCGACCTCGTCGACTTCAAGGCCAACGTGGAGGGTGCCCAGAAGGCCTACGAGCTGCTGAAGCCGGTCGCGAAGGAGAACGACCCGGCGCTCACCGCCGAGCTGGACAAGCAGTTCGCCGCGCTGGACACGCTGCTCGACACGTACCGGGTGAAGAAGACCTCGTACGACTTCGTCTCCTACGACAAGGTCGGCGCCGACGGCCGCAAGTCCCTCTCCGACGCCGTCAACGCCCTCGCGGAGCCGCTGTCCAAGCTCGCCGCCGCGGTCGTGAAGTAGCGCAGGAACCAGCAGGCAGGAGCGTCAGGCAGATGACGGACACGACAGCCCCGGCCGCCCCGGAGAACCGTGCCGCGGCGCCCTCCCGGCGCGCCCTGATCGGCTGGGGCGGGGCCGGGCTCGCGCTCGGGGCCGCTGCCGCCGGGGGCGCGGTCGCGGTGGCCCGCGCCGGTGACGGTACGGACCCGGGTGCCGACGGGAGCGGCGGCGCGGTCGCCTTCCACGGTGCCCATCAGGCCGGGATCGCCACGCCCGTGCAGGACCGGCTGCACTTCGCGGCGTTCGACGTGAAGACCGGCGACCGCGCCGAGTTCGTGCGGCTGATGAAGGACTGGACGGCGGCGGCCCGCCGGATGACCGGGGGCCTGGCGGTCGGGGAGGGCGCCTACGGCGGCCTCGCCGAGGCTCCGCCGGACGACACCGGCGAGGCGCTGGGGCTGAAGCCGTCGCGGCTGACGCTGACGATCGGGTTCGGCCCGTCGCTGTTCGAGAAGTTCGGGCTGGCCGGGCGGCGGCCCGAGGCCCTCGTCGAGCTGCCCGCCTTCCCCGGCGACAACCTCGACAGGACCCGTACCGGCGGCGACCTGTGCGTCCAGGCCTGCGCCGACGACCCGCAGGTCGCCGTGCACGCGATCCGCAACCTCGCCCGCATCGGCTTCGGCAAGGTCGCCATCCGGTGGTCGCAGCTCGGCTTCGGCAAGACCTCGTCGACGACGCCCGACGCGCAGACCCCGCGCAACCTCATGGGGTTCAAGGACGGTACGCGCAACATCGCGGGCACCGAGACCGACCGGCTGGAGAAGCACGTCTGGGTCGGGGAGTCGGACGGCGGCGGGAGCGCGGCGTGGATGGCCGGCGGGTCGTATCTCGTCGCGCGGCGCATCCGGATGACCGTCGAGACCTGGGACCGCGCATCGTTGCAGGAGCAGGAGGACGTGTTCGGGCGCGACAAGGGCGAGGGTGCCCCCGTCGGCAAGGCCAAGGAGCACGACGAGCCGTTCCTGAAGGCGATGAAGCCCGACGCGCACGTCCGGCTCGCGCACCCCGACTCCAACGACGGCGTCACCATCCTGCGCCGGGGTTACTCCTTCACCGACGGCACCGACGGCCTCGGCCGTCTCGACGCGGGCCTGTTCTTCCTGGCCTACCAGCGCGACGTGCGCAAGGGATTCATCCCGCTCCAGCGCAGGCTGGCGGCGCACGACGCGCTCAACGAGTACATCCAGCACGTGGGTTCGGCGGTCTTCGCCGTCCCGCCCGGTGTCCGCGACCAGCACGACTGGTGGGGCCGGACGCTGCTGACAGAGGAGGCGTAGTCCGTGTTCTCCAACTACCTGATCGGCCTGCGCGAGGGCCTCGAGGCCAGCCTGGTCGTCTGCATCCTCATCGCGTACCTGGTCAAGACGGGCCGCCGGGACGCCCTGCGGCCCGTCTGGATCGGCATCGCCATCGCGGTGACGATCGCCCTCGTCTTCGGCTGCGTCCTCGAATTCGGTTCGCAGGAACTGACGTTCCAGGCCCAGGAGGCCCTCGGCGGTTCGCTGTCCATCGTCGCGGTCGGCCTGGTGACGTGGATGGTGTTCTGGATGCGGCGCACCGCCCGGCACCTGAAGAAGGAGCTGCACGGCAAGCTCGACGCCGCCCTCGCCATGGGCACCGGTGCCCTGGTCGCCACCGCGTTCCTCGCCGTCGGCCGGGAGGGCCTGGAGACGGCGCTGTTCGTGTGGGCGTCGGTCCACGCGGCCGGTGACGGCACCCCGCGCCCCCTGATCGGCGTCGCCCTGGGCCTGGCCACCGCCGTGTTCCTGGGCTGGCTGTTCTACCGGGGCGCCCTGAAGATCAACCTCGCCAAGTTCTTCACCTGGACCGGCGGCATGCTCGTCGTCGTCGCGGCGGGCGTCCTCGCCTACGGCGTCCACGATCTCCAGGAGGCCGACTGGATCCCCGGCCTGACCAGCGTCGCCTTCGACATCAGCGGGACCGTCCCGCCGGACAGCTGGTACGGGACGCTACTGAAGGGCGTGTTCAACTTCCAGCCCGACCCGACCGTGCTCCAGGCGGTGGTGTGGCTGGCGTATCTCGTGCCGACGCTGGCGCTGTTCCTGGCGCCCGCCGGGTTCGTGGCCCGGCGCACGGGGGTCCGGTCGGCGCGGCCCTCGGTCGGGGTGCGGGACAAGGTCTGAACTCCGGCCGGATCCCGGGCCCCGGGCCCTGCGCCCCGAACTCCGGTCCGCGGTCCTGTCGTCCGTCTCTTCCCGGTAGGGTTCGCCTCCGGGAAGGGGAGGGTGAAGGACCTGATGACCACCAGGGAACGCGGCGCTCTCGGCGGCGGATCCGGGCAACGCCGCACCACGCGCCGCACCGCACGCCGTACGACGCGCCACACCGCACACCACGCCGCGCACCGCACCACGCGCCTCGCCGCCGTCTCGTTCGCCGCGCTCTCGCTCACCGCGAGCGGCTGCGTGGTGGTGCACGGCGAGCGCGAGGTGCTTCCGGCCGCCACCCGCGCCCAGGCCGCCCAGGCGCTGAGGGACTTCACCGCCGCCTACAACAAGGCCGATGAGGCGTACGACAGTTCGCTCGACGCCGCTCATGTCACCGGCGCGCTCGCCGACATCGACGGCGCCCGCCTCAAGGCCGGTCACCTCAACAGTCCGGACGGCAACGCCTCGCACACCCCGCTCACACTGACCGACGCCACGTACACGATCCCCGCGAAGGCGGGCTGGCCGCGCTGGTTCCTCGCCGACGCCAAGGGCAACAAGGGCGGCGACCTGCGCTGGCTGCTGGTCTTCACCCGCGACTCGCTGGACCGGCCCTGGCAGGCGGCGTATCTGACGCTGGTGGCGCCGGGCAAGGTTCCCGAGTTCAAGAAGGACAAGGACGGCTGGGCCGAGGCCGTACCCGCCGCCGCCACGGCACTGGCCGTCCCGCCGCAGGACCTGAGCAAGGACTACGCGACGTATCTGCAGCAGGGCGGCGACGGCTTCGCGTCCGGCGCGCACACCGACGGCTGGCGCGCGCAGCGCGCGAAGGCCGCCAGCAGGCCGGGCCTGGCCACGCAGTACATCGACGAGCCGCTCACCGACGGCGACTACGCGCCCCTCGCGCTGCGCACCGCGGACGGCGGCGCGTGCGTCTTCTTCACCACGCGTTACTTCGCCAAGCAGACCGCCGCGGCCGGTACCACGGTGCCCGCGCCCGGCGACTCGGTGCGGGCGCTGGCCAAGGGCGACATCAAGCAGTCGCTGACGATGACGTTCGTCTCCAACGAGATCGCCCTGGACCCGGCGAAGGGCGCCGCCGACCCGAAGGTGACGGTACTGGGCCGCATCGAGGGACTCACGGCGGCCGAGGGGTCGTGACGGGCGGACGTCGTGGACGTCGCGGGCGTCAGCGGCGCAGGGGCCAGGCTCCGGGCTGCTGGTCGGACTCCTCGCCGATGTGGCGGGCGCAGGCGTCGGTGAGGGTCTCCAGGAGGGTCAGCGGGTCGGGCAGGGCGTGCTCGGGGCCGCGTACCCAGCGCACGGCCTGTCCCTCGTCGCCGGGGAGCCGGGACGGCGGTACGAGGACGTAGGAACCCCGGCAGTGCCAGCGCAGGCCGGGATGGTCCTCCATGGTCTCGGGATGGCAGTCCAGTTCGCACGGCCACCACTCGTCCTCGTCCTCGGGGGTGCCGCGGGTGAGGGTGAAGAACAGCATGCGTCCGTCGTCGCTCTCGGCGACGGGACCGACCTCCACCCCGGCGGACTCGAGACGCTCCAGCGCCTCGTGCCCGGCGGCCAGGGGTACGTCGAGGACGTCGTGCGTCATGCCGGTCGCGGTGATGAAGTTGGCCTGCGGCTGGTGGCGGGCCCAGCGTTCGATCTGGGCGCGGTCGGTGGTGGACTGCGTCTGCCAGGCGAAGGACTCCGGGTGCCGGGCGGGGGTGGGACAGCCGACGCGCTCGCAGGAACAGAGGGGGCCTTCGGGGTGGGCGGCGGGGGCGAGCGGCAGTCCGGCCGCGGCCACGGCGAGCAGCAGCGCCTCCCGTCCGCCGTCGTCGGCGGCGGCGACTTTGGGCCGGCGTCCACGCAGCCACTGGGAGAGCTTGCCCTGCCGGCCGCCTCGGTCGCCGAACGTCGCGCTCATCTATCCCCTCGCCTCGTCGATCGCCACGGTGGCCGCCCGCCGATTCACGGACAGCACCCCCCATGCTCCCACCTTCCCGCCCGCCCGGTGACCGGAGCCCACATCCGGGGCAGGTGGGGCGAGACGGGCCGGGGGCCGGGATCAGGGGTCATGTCGGCTTATAACGGGGCAGAAGGTCTCGCCGTCAGGGTCGGCCGCCGGTCACGCCGGTCCCGTCGTTCCCGGGCCTCCCGTCAACCCCCGGCCTCCCGTCACTCCCAGGGGTCTCCCCAGTCCGCGTCGCGTGCCGTGCGGTAGAGGTCCCCGTGGCGTCTGGTGACCGTGCGGCGCTCCAGCCGTCCGTCGCTCTCGCACAGGTCGAGCAGCACCTGGCCCTTGCGGATCTGCGGGCGCCGTACGACGCGGGCGGCGGCCGGAGCCGTCAGGGCGGCCGGGAGGCGGGTGGCGGCGACGTAGCTGAACTTCTCGTCCTCGTGGCCGAGGGAGCCGCCCTTGACCTGGCGGTGCAGGGAGGAACGGCTGACGCGGGCCGAGAAGTGGCACCAGTCCCGGCCGGGCTCGATGGGGCAGGCGGCGCTGTGCGGGCAGGGCGCGGCGACGCGGAAGCCCGCGGCGACGAGGCGGTCGCGGGCCTCGATGACGCGGGCGTATCCGGCGGGGGTGCCCGCCTCGACGATCACGACGGCCCGCGCGGCGGACGCGGCGGCGTCGACGAGGGCGGCGCGGTCGGGCCCGGTGAGCTCGTTGAGCACGTAGGAGACCGTGACGAGGTCGGTGTCCTCGAGGGTGAGCGCGGCTCCGATGCGGGAGCGCTGCCAGCGGACGTCCCGGAGGGCGGGGTGGGCGGCGGCTAGTTCCCGGCCCAGGGCGAGGGCGGGCTCGGCCCAGTCGAGCACGGTCACCGGGCGGGTCCCGGACCAGGTGGCGCTGACCGCCCAGGTGGCGGCGCCGGTGCCGCCGCCGACGTCCACATGGCCGGCGGGTGCCCATCCGGGTACGGTCGCGGCGAACGCGGCGAGGGCGGCCCGGACGGCCTCGAACGTGGCCGGCATCCGGTAGGCGGCGTAGGCGGCGACGTCGGCGCGGTCGCGGAGGATGGGGGCGGTGGTGGGGGTGTCCCCCCGGTACGCGGCGATCAGCCGTTCCACCGCCTGCGCGACCTGCCTGGCCGGCAGCCCGGCCACCGCACCGTCCAGGGCGGCACGCAGGGTGGCGGTGGTCATCTCGTCGGCAGCCCGGGACACGTTCACCCGCCGATTCTCTCAGCCCCGCCGGCCGGGCGGCGCACCCGCGCCCGCCGACGCACCGCGCGCAGCGTCACACGCGCCGAAGCGCCGCTAGGCGCCGCGTACGGCGTGTGCCAGCCGGGTCGCCAGGGCGGCGCGTGGAGCGCTGTCGGGTCGTCGCCGCCGGGGATGCACGACGTTGGCCAGCAGCACCAGGAACGTGTCCGTGGCCCGGTCGAGGACGACCGACGTGCCGGTGAACCCCGTGTGCCCCGCGGCCAGCGGCCCCGCCAGCTCCCCCATGAACCACGGCTGGTCCACCGCGAACCCCAGCCCCGGCGCGGCGAGCAGCAGGCCCACGAAGTCCGTGCCGAGGATGCGCGCGGGACCGTACGTGCCTCCGGCGAGCAGCGCGCGGCAGAAGACGGCGAGGTCGCGGCCGGTGCCGAACAGTCCCGCGTGTCCGGCGACCCCGCCCAGCGCCCAGGCGTTCTCGTCGTGGACGGTGCCTCGCAGCATCCCGCGGTCCGCCTTGGCCCACGGCCGTCGCTGGTCCTCGGTGGCGGCGGCCCCGTCGCACGGCCCGAAGCCGGTGGCGGTCATCCCGAGCGGCCGGGTGATGCCGTCGCGGATCAGGTCGTCGAGCCCGCGGCCGGTGACGCGTTCCAGGACGTGCTGGAGCAGCAGCATGTTGAGGTCGGAGTAGCGGTAGCGTCCGCGCGGCGCGGTCGGCGGTTCGGTGCGCAGGAGTTGGAGGCGGGCGGTGTCGTCCGGGCAGTCGTGGAGCGGGAGTTCGGGCCGCAGCCCGGAGGTGTGGGTGAGCAGCTGCCGTACGGTGATGCCGTGCCGGGCGGCGGCGCGGAAGCCGGGCAGGCAGTCGCCGACGCGGGTGTCGATGCCGAGGGTGCCGCGTTCGATCTGCTGCACGGCGGCGACGGCGGTGAACAGCTTGGTGAGGGACGCGAGGTCGAAGGGCGTGGTGACGGTCGCGGGGACCCGTTCGGCGTCGGGCAGTTCGACGCCCCGGTCGTGTTCGGCGTCGTAGGCCGCGTACCGGACGGCGTACCCGGACGCCTCCTCGACGGCGATGACCGGTCCGCGTCCGGCGACCACCACGGCGCCCGCCGCCCAGGGGCGGTCCCCGGCGGTGAGGGCGCGGAAGTCGGTGACCAGTGCGCTGATCTCCTTGGGGTCGAGTCCGGCCCGCTCCGGCGTGTCGTTGCGCAGTCTCGGCGTGCTCAGCTGTCCTCCTCCTCTCCTGTCCCGCTCCTGTTCCGCCCCGGACGGCCACGGGACCTATGCTCTCAGCTCGAACAGAGTGGCGAGGGTCTGATGCAAGGGGTGGGGTCCGCTATGACGGAGCGAACGGGTCTGACTGAGCCGGCCGGCGACCGGAAGGTCCGCTGGGGGATCCTGGCGACCGGCGGGATCGCGGCGGCGTTCGCGGCGGATCTGGTGGATCTGCCGGACGCGGAGATCGTGGCGGTGGGGTCGCGTTCGGAGGCGTCGGCGCGGGCGTTCGCGGACCGGTTCGGGGTCGGGCGGGCGTACGGCGACTGGAACGACCTCGCGGCGGACGAGGACATCGATGTCGTGTACGTCGCCACGCCGCACGCGGCGCACCGGGCGGCGGCCGGGATCTGTCTGGCGGCCGGGCGGAACGTGCTGTGCGAGAAGCCGCTGACGCTGAACGTGCGCCAGGCGGAGGAGCTGGTCGCGCTGGCGCGGGAGCGCGGGAGCTTCCTGATGGAAGCGATGTGGATGTACTGCAACCCGATGGTGCGGCGGCTCGCCGCGCTGGTCGCGGACGGGGCGATCGGCGACGTACGCACCGTGCAGGCGGACTTCGGCCTGGAGGGGCCGTTCCCGCCCGCGCACCGGCTGCGGGACCCGGCGCAGGGCGGGGGCGCGCTGCTCGATCTGGGGGTGTATCCGGTGTCGTTCGCCCAGCTGCTGCTGGGGGAACCGGCGGACGTGACGGCGCGGGCGGTGCTCTCGGAGGAGGGCGTCGACCTCCAGACCGGGGCGCTGCTGTCCTGGGAGAGCGGCGCGCTCGCCACCCTGCACTGCTCCATAACCGGCGGTACGGGGACCACGGCGTCGGTCACCGGTTCGCGCGGCCGTATCGACCTGCCGGGCGGCTTCTTCCACCCCGAGCGCTTCGTCCTGCACCGCGCGGGCAGCGACCCGGAGGAGTTCACCGCCGACCCGGCCGACGGCCCGCGCACCAGTTTCCGGCACGAGGCGAGGGAGGTCATGCGCGCGCTGCGGGCAGGTGAGACCGAGTCCTCCCTCGTCCCCCTCGACGGCACTCTGGCCGTGCTGCGGACGCTGGACAGCCTCCGGGAGCGTATCGGGGTGCGGTATCCGGACGAAGCGCGGCCGGAAATCGTCAAATAATCAACCTGCACAAACGGAATGTGAACATCCGGGCTATTGCCCCCGATAGGGGGCTTATGCTCAACTCTCCTGCACCAGAGCTTCACAGGTGGAGCACGGGGCTTCCGCAGACCTCACCGAGGGGGGAGGAGGCAGCCGTTCCACGGCGCCGGGTGGGGGTGGATCTCGCGTGGGACCGCGGGATACGCACCGGCACGTGGAACGGCTGCCACACCACTCCCCGCATCACTCCGTGGACCGCCCCCGGCCCGGGCGCCCGTCGCCGGACTCGGACTGCCGGGCCGGTGCGGCGCCACCGGCGGCCGCGTCCCGCACCTCACCGACGTCGGCCGTGGCCGTGCCCCGCGCAGTCCCCGTCGCCCCCGCGCCCCTCCGCCTCCGCAGCGCCCACGCGCCGCCCGCCACCAGGGCCGCCGTTCCCGCGGCCCCCGCCAGCAGCCGTACCGGGGACGAACCGCCGCCTGACGCACCGGACGCGCCCGCTCCCGCCGCCCCCTGCGGAGCCCGCATCGTGGCCGACGGGCTCGCCGCGCCCCCGCCCTCGCTGACCGGCGTGACCAGCGTCCCCACCGCCCGTGCCGAACTCCCCTTGCCGAAGCCCCAGTCGAGCAGCGCGGCGGTCTCCTCGTAGACGGCGTTGCTGCCGCTGGCGGGGTGCATCACGGTGACCAGCAGGGTGCGCCCGCCGCGGGTGGCGGCGCCGGTGAAGGTGTTGCCGGCGTGGCTGGTGTAACCGTTCTTCACGCCGATCAGCCCGTCGTAGACGTCCAGTCCCCAGGAGCCGGTCAGCAGCCGGTCGGTGTTCTGGATCTGGAAGGTCTTCTTCTTCCCGGCCGGGAAGTCGGCGGTCCTGGTGGCGCAGTAGGCCCTGAAGTCGTCGTCGCGCAGCCCGTGCCGGGCGAAGAGGGTGAGGTCGTACGCCGACGACAGCTGGCCGGCGTGGTCGAAGCCGTCGGGACTGACCACATGGGTGTCCAGGGCCTGGAGGTCGGCGGCCTTGGTCTGCATCTCGGCGACGGTGTGGGCGACGCCGCCGTTCATATGCGCGAGGACGTGCACGGCGTCGTTGCCGGAGCGAAGGAACACGCCCTGCCACAGCTGCTCGACGGTGTAGGTGATGCCGGGCTTGACGCCGACGAGGCTGGAGCCGGCCGGGATCCCGGCGAGGTCGGCGTCGGTGACGGTGTGCCGCTCGGTGCGCGCGAACTTGCCCAGCACCGTGTCGGCGAACAGCATCTTCAGGGTGGACGCCGGGGCCAGGCGCCGGTGCGCGTTGCTGGCGGCGAGCACCTCTCCGGTCTCGTGGTCGGCGACCAACCAGGCGCGGGCGGTGAGTTTTTTGGGCAGTGAGGCGGTGTCGCTCGCCTGGATCCCGCCGCGGGCGAGCCGGGCGCCGCCGATCACGGAGGCGGTGGCGGCCTCGGCGGGAACGGCGACGGCTGTCACGGCCGTCACGGCCGTCGCCGAGGCGACGGGGAGAGCGGCGGCCGTGAGGCCCAGGACGGCGCGCCGGGAGAGCGGAGAGGAATCACGCATCCCGGGACCGTACACCGCATCCAACAGGGGTTTCCTGGCAGGAGGCCGTCAACAGGGTAAGAATCGACTGTCTTACGAAAAGGTCATCTCCTACCCCGTTTTCTCAGCTCTGACACATCCTTTACTCAGGCCGACTCAAAGGTTTCTCCATAGTTTGTGGCCGCGCCCACAGCGGGCGCCAAGAACCTTCGAGGAACGGGATGTTTGGCATCTATCTCAAGCGCGAGCTGGGCCGCCGCAAGAAGGCGGCCCTGGTCATCGCACTGGGTCTGGCGCTCGGTATCGCGCTGGTCATCACCGTCAACTCGGTGTCGGCCGGCATGACTCAGGCTCAGGGCAAGGTCCTGAAATCGCTCTACGGCCTCGGCACCGACATGACGGTCACCAAGGCCCGGTCCGCCCCGACGTCCAACAGCTCGCAGGGCCCGAACTTCAAGTTCGACGCCAAGTCGAGCAGCAAGACGTCGCAGAGCTCGGACCGGGTGATGACGCAGGGCGGTCAGGTCCTGAAGTCCTCGCTGGTCGCGAAGGTCTCCGCGCAGAAGGGCGTGGCGAACGCGGTCGGCGCCCTGTCGCTGAACGTCACGAAGGTCGACGGCTCGTTCACCCAGGGCAAGGCACAGAGTTCCAGCGGAAGCGGGAGCAGCAGCGGCACCGGCGGGCAGCAGGGCCAGGGCCAGGCTCCCGGCGGCGGCAGCAGCACCGGCCAGCCCCAGGTGCAGGGCGGCGGCGCCAACTTCAACGTGAACAGCTACTCGGTCGCCGGCGTCGACGTCACCAACCTCGCCCTCGGCCCGCTGTCCACCATGGAGGTCACCTCCGGCAAGACCTTCACCTCGTCCCAGACGAACAGCAAGGTCGCGGTGGTCGGCAAGTCGTACGCCAAGACCAAGAAGTACAAGGTCGGTTCGACCTTCAAGGTCTCCGGCACCAAGTTCACGGTCATCGGCATCGCCACTCCCAGCAGCAGCGAGTCCACCACCGACGTCTACCTGCCGCTGAAGCAGGCGCAGTCGCTGGGCGACGCGAAGAACGAGGTCACCACGATCTACGTCAAGGCGTCCGACTCCCAGCAGATCTCGGCCGTGAAGAAGCAGATCCAGGCCAACATCTCCGGTACGACGGTCACCACGTCCGCCGATCTGGCGTCCACCGTGTCGGGTTCGCTGTCCACGGCCTCCAACCTCGCGAGCAGCGTGGGCAAGTGGCTGTCCATCGCGGTGCTGGCCGCGGCGTTCCTGGTGGCCGCGCTGCTGACGTCGTCGGCGGTGTCGCGCCGGGTCCGTGAGTTCGGCACGCTGAAGGCGCTGGGCTGGCCGAGCCGCAAGGTGACCCGTCAGGTCGTCGGCGAGTCCATCGTGAACGGTCTGCTCGGCGGCGTCCTCGGCATCGCCCTGGGCCTGGCGGCCGCCTACACGGTCACCATGATCAGCCCGACCCTGACCGCGCAGCTCGGCAACTCCGGCGGTGGCGGCATGGGCGGCGGCCCCGGCGGCGGCCCCGGGCAGCAGTCCGCGGCCAACACCCTGCAGATCGCGCTGACCGCGCCGGTCTCGGCGACCACGATCGCCCTGGCGGTGGGCCTCGCGGTCACCGGCGGCCTGATCGCCGGGGCGATGGGCGGCTGGCGCGCGTCGCGGATGCGCCCGGCGGACGCGCTGCGCAGCGTGTCGTAACGACCCGGTCCCCGGTCCGGTACGACCCGGTCCCCCGTCCGGCACATCCCCGGTCCGGCACATCCCTTGTGCGGGGGCCCTCGATCGGGGGCGCCGCCTCCACTCCCCCCGGGACGCGGCGCCCCACTCCCTGCTTCTCCCCGTCTCCCCTCCGCTTCCCCTCTTCCTTCATCCTCTGGAGCACCCATGTACAGACTGACCGGCGTCACCAAGCGCTACACGCGGGGCAAGGAGACCATCGAGGCGCTGCGCGGCGTCGACCTGGCCATCGAGGACGGTGACCAGCTCGTCATCCAGGGCCCGACCGGCGGCGGCAAGTCGACCCTGCTGCAGATGATCGGCGGCCTCGACCGCCCGACCGAGGGCAGTGTCGAACTGGACGGCGTGAACCTGGCCGCGATCAGCGAGGCCAAGCTGACCAGGATGCGTGCCGAGAAGATCGGGATCATCTTCCAGGCGTTCAACCTGATCCCGACGCTCACCGCGCAGGAGAACGTCGAGACGGCCCTGGTCCCGCTGGGCGTCAAGCCCGCCGAGCGCCGCGAACGTGCGGCGGAGGCACTGCGTTCGGTGGGCCTCGGGGAGCGGCTGAAGCATGTGCCGTCGGAGATGTCCGGCGGCCAGCAGCAGCGCGTCGCGATCGCGCGGGCCCTGGTCAAGAAGCCCAAGGTGCTGCTGGCCGACGAGCCCACGGGCAACCTCGACGAGGGCACCCGCGACGACATCATGGGCCTGCTGGAGGGCCTGTGGCACGAGTACGGCCTGACCTTCGTCATCGTCACCCACGACTCGTCCATCGCCCGCCGCGCCCCGCGCCTGGCCACCATCAAGGCCGGCCGGATCACGCTGAGCGAGCAGGGCACGGCCGCGAGCACGGGGGCGGCTGCGGGCGTGGGCGCGGGTGCGGCGTACTCCGCTCCGCAGCAGCCCTACGCGACCGGGCAACAGGGCTTCGTACCCCAGCAGTTCGGCGCACCGCAGGGCTACTGACCGCACCCCGGCGGCACCCTGGGCCGCTCACCGCTCGCGTACCCGGCCGGCCTCGGCCGGTTGCCCGGCGGTGAGCGGCCCTTTCGCGCATACGCCGCACCGGCGTCGGCGTCGGCCTCGGCGGGGCGGGCCGGGGTGCGGGGTGAGGCGCGGGGTGGGACGGTTGAGGACGAGTCTGCTGCCGCGCCGGCCGCCGTCCACTGTCCGCTGTTCGCTGTCCGCTCAGGGAGTCAAGGTGACCGATCACGACCGACGAGACCTGGGTCTGCTGCTGCTCCGGCTGGGGACGGGCGGCGTGCTGGTGGCGCACGGGGCGCAGAAGCTGTTCGGCTGGTTCGGCGGGGGCGGTATCGAGGGGACCGGCAAGGCGATGGAGTCCATGGGCTACCGGCCCGGCCGGGTGAGCGCGGGGACGGCGGGGCTGGCGGAGGCGGGCGGCGGCGCCCTGCTCCTGCTGGGCCTGGCGACCCCGGCGGCGGGTGCGGCCGCGGCGGGGGCCATGGCGGGCGCGGCGGCGGTGCACGCGCCGAGGGGCTTCTTCGCCCAGGAGGGCGGCTACGAGTACGCGGCGAGCCTGGGCCTGGCGGCCACCGGTCTCGCCGTGGCGGGCCCCGGCCGGCTCTCCCTCGACCACGCGCTGGGCCATGTCGTCGACCGCGGCTGGATGGTTCCGGCGGCGCTGGCGGTGACGGGCGCGGCGACGGCGGTCGTCGTGGGCACGCGCAACCGGCGGCTGGCACGGGAGCGGGAGGGCAGGCAGGAGGCCTTGTTCGAGGAGGTCCGCTGACCGGTCCGCGGCCTGGCGCGGGTCCGCCCGTGGCAGGCTGCCGCCATGACCGATCCGAGCGACACCGACGACGTCGACGGCACCGCCGCGGCCACGGCCGCACCGGCCGACCTCTGGACCACCGTGGACGGGCTGTGGCAGTGGCTGGAGACCCACCGCGGCCCCGACAGCCGGGGCCCGGCAGAAGCCCTGCTCCTGCGCATGCTGAAGCTCTCCGAGGAGGTCGGCGAAGTCGCCCAGGCGGTGATCGGCGCGACCGGCCAGAACCCCCGCAAGGGCGTCACCCACACCTGGCAGGACGTGGAGTCCGAACTGTGCGACGTCGTGATCACGGCCCTGATCGCCCTGCGCACCCTGACCCCGGACACCAGGGAGGTGTTCATGACGCACCTGGCGAGGGTGGCGGCACGGTCCGCGTGAGCTTCCCCGTGGTCGTCCGGTACCGGTCCCGGAGCTCACCCACCCCCCGGCCGCGTAGGCAGGATGAAGAAACAACTACGGCCGCCCCGGATTCCTGCAAGGCGGCCATAGGGGTTGCTGCGCCAGGCGCAGCCTTGTTTTGATGCTGCCTCCGTCATAAGACAGCGTGCTGATCAAGTCGGGTACCGGACGCCCATGTCCGAGGTCCGTGTCCGACAGGCTCAGACGGAGTCCGGGGCGGTCCCCTTGTGCAGGACCGCCTCCCGTACCGCTCGGGTGATATCCGCCGCAGTCTCTCGGTCCTAACCCGAGTCGGGCAGGAAGACCGTGCCGAAGCTTCCCTCGTCTCCCCAGGTACAGGCGTTGAATCGCTGGGCGGCCGTCGTCCGATACGGCAGGCGGCGCAGGGCGCCGCCGAGACGGCCGGCGTCGGCCGACCAGGCCCTGTCCGGCGCCCGGTACCGGACCGCCCGCAGGTGATCACGCCCACTCTACGACCGGCCACCGACAGAGCCCCCGGTTCCCGGGTATCCGGCGGGGAGG